>NZ_BAAIFY010000001.1:0-401530 GCF_054653575.1 Nocardioides pyridinolyticus
CGGGACTTGGGAGCCTGGTAGCGGACCGAGATCGCGTTCGCGACCCAGCGCTGGAACCCGTCGGACGGGGTGTTCACCACGGCCCGCCGGCCCTGGCGGTTGCGGGCGACCATCGTCGACGAGCCGCCGCCGTCGAGGTTGATCGCCTCGTCGGCGCCGAGGTCGACCATGAGGTTCGCGAGCTCGACCATCGTGTAGCCGCGGCTGCGGCTGGTCCGGCCGTCGATCACGAGCAGCAGCACCTCGCCGGTGTCGTGGTCGACGCCGACCGCCGTGCGGGGGTGCAGCGTGCGGTCGTCGACCGCCCGGATGACCCCCTCGTGCACGAGGAAGTTGTTGCCGCTGATCGCCATCTGCGGACGCCCGGCGAGCGAGTAGCGCACCTTGACCCGCGTGCCGATCGGCAGCTCGCGGCGCAGCTGCACCGCGCCGTCGCTGCGGCCGATCAGCACGGTGCCCGGGATCTTGTGGTCGACGCTGAGCTTGCCGCGGTTCTTGACCACCCGGCCGTCCCTCACCACGACCTCGCGCACCTTCTCCCGCTGGCCCTGGGTGACCCGGTAGCCCGCCGTACGTCCCCACCGGTGGGTGTAGACGCCGATGCCGCCGGGGTGGACGAACGGCGAGTTCAGGTTGGTGACCTCGAGGTCGGGGTGCTTCAGGATCCGCGCGGCCATCGGCAGGTCGCCGATGTCGGCGTGGCCCTCGCGGTCGATGAAGAACGCCTTGTTCCAGCCCTCCTGCCGGGCGTGCAGCAGGCCGAGGTCCAGGTCCTTGCCGAGGCCGAGCGGGGCGCCGGTGTGGCCGATGTCGTAGAAGTCGCCGTTGACCCCGGCGACCGCCTTGTCCTGGGCCAGGATGTCGGCGACCGGGGCCACCCGGCGGACCGCGCCCATGCTGGCGTAGTCGATCGTCAGCCCCGGGGTGCTCGGGTCGATGGTGAGCAGGTGCGCGCGGACCGGGCCACGCGCGTCGGTCCGGCTCCACCGCGTGTAGGTGACGCCGGGCGCGACCTTCCAGCTCACCTCGTCGGTGGTCGTGGTGCGACCGGACCGGGCGAGCGGCGAGACGGTCGTGCCGGAGTCGCCTCCGGAGGAGTGCTGGGGGTGCAGGGCGCGGGGCTGGCCGCGGGGCTGGCCGCGATCGCGGGGGTCGCCGGGGTCGGTGGGATCACCGGCCAGTGCGGGCGCCATCGCGAGGAGGGCACACACCGCCAGGCCGGCCGAGAAGGTCAGTCGGATGCGCACCTGTTCAAGGCTAAGCCGACCACCCCCGCGATTTCTGGAGGCTAGGGTGCGATTCGTGCCGGCGTGGAACACCTTCGTGGAGGGCGACAACCTCGACGTGCTCCCCACCCTGCCCGCGATCCTGGGGCGGCCCGTGGACCTGATCTACATCGACCCGCCCTACAACACCGGCAACGACTTCGCCTACCGCGACGCCTTCCCGGGCCACGCGGCGTGGACGGCGATGATGCGGCCCCGGCTGGAGGCCGCGCGCGAGCTGCTGGGCGAGACCGGCGCGATCTTCGTGAGCATCGACGACCACGAGGTGGCGCACCTGCGGATCCTCATGGACGAGGTGTACGGCGAGGAGCAGTTCCTCGCGCAGGTCGTGGTCAACCTCAACCCCAAGGGCCGCCAGCTGGGGCGGGGCTTCGCCACCAGCCACGAGTACCTGCTCGTGTACGCCCGCGACGCGCGGCGTACCGTCCTCGACGCGACGTCGCCGGACCACGTCGACGAGCGCGACTTCCCGCTGACCGCGCCCGACGGGCGCCGCTACCGGCACCTGCCGCTGCGCAACACGAACAAGAAGTTCAACCCGGTGACCGCGCGGACCCTGCACTTCACGGTGTGGGGCGACCCCGAGTCCGGTCGCGTGAGCACCACGCCCTTCGAGGGGGCGGTGGAGATCGACCCGGTCTTCGGCGACGGCCGGCCGGCGGTGTGGCGGTGGAGCCGTCCGCGCATCGACGAGCGCCCCGAGGACCTGGTCTGCCGGTGGGTGAACGGCAAGCTGGGAGAGCGGGTCGACGTCTTCCAGCGCGACTGGCTGCACGCCGGCCGCCGCAAGAAGCTGCGCACGATCTGGCTGGCCGAGGAGATCGGCTCCACCGACACCGCCGTGCAGGAGCTCAAGGACCTCGTCGGCCACGTCTTCGAGTCGCCCAAGCCGACCGGGCTGGTGCGGCGCATCCTCGGCACGATGCCCGACGACGTGGTGGTCCTCGACTTCTTCGCCGGCAGCGGGACGACGGGGCACGCGGTCGCGCTGCAGAACGCCGCCGACGGCGGCACCCGCCGCTGCGTGAGCGTGAACTCCGCCGAGCCCACCCGGGTCGGCTCCAACGCCCACGCGGCCGGGCTCGAGACCGTCGCGGACATCACCCGGGCCCGGCTGCGGGCCGTCGCCGAGACCGTCGGTGGCGGGCTGGAGGAGGTCGGGGGCAGGATCCGCTAGGCCCTTCAGACGCCGGCGGCCTTCTCCATCGCGGTGACCTCGTCCTCGAGGTGCGTGAGCAGTCGCTGGAGGTGGGGCACGGTGCGGCGGCAGCCGATGAGCCCGAAGCCCATGTTGCCGTCGTACGACGTGCAGGTGATGTTGAGCGCCATGCCGTTGATCGGGATCGACAGCGGGTAGGTGCCGACCATCTTCGCGCCGTTCCAGTAGTGCGTGGTGCGCGGCCCGGGCACGTTGCTGATGATCAGGTTGTACGGCGGTCGCACGATGCCCTGGAGCTTCAGCACCGGTGCCACGATCGCGGGCGCCTGGCCGAGGGCGCTCATCGCGAGGATCTGCGCCGGCGTCATGCTCGACAGGGCTTCCTTGCCGTCCTTCATCGAGCGGTGGATCGCGTCGATCCGGTCGGCGGGGTCCTCGAGGTGCGTGCCGAGCTGGCACATCACGGCACCGATCGCGTTGCCGCCCTCGGTCGACGCCGTCGTCGACTGCTTGGCCTTGAGGCCGACCGGCACCATCGCCACGAGCGGGGCGTCGGGCAGGGCGTCGTGCTCGATCAGGTAGCTGCGGATGGCGCCGGCGGTCATCGCGAGCACGACGTCGTTGATCGTCGTGCCGGTCGCCCTCCCGATCGCCCGCAGCCGGTCGACCGGCCAGTCCTGGGCGGCGAACCGCCGCGAGCCGGTGATGTTGCGGTTGAAGATCGTGCGCGGGGCGTGGAGCGAGATCGCCGACGTCTCGTTGCGCACGCCCTTGGTGAGGGTCCGCACGAGCGCGGCCGGCATCCCGGCCGCCTCGGAGGCGATGCCGAGCGCGGAGCGCAGCGCCTGGGCGGGGAGGTCGGCCAGGCTGCTCTCGCTCGACGGCCTCGGGACGCGGTTCTCCCGGGTGCGCGCGTCCCACGGCGCCGGCATGTCGCGGCGGTCGGGGTCCGTGCTGAGCACGCTCTGGAGCAGCCGCATCGCGGAGATGCCGTCGACCAGCGCGTGGTGGGTCTTGGTGTAGAGCGCGACCCGGCCGTCGCGGAGGCCCTCGATGACGTGGGCCTCCCACAGCGGCCGCTCCCACGCGAGCCGGGTGCTGTGCAGCCGGCCGGCGAGGTCGAGCAGCTCACGGATCCGGCCCGGCTGGGGAAGAGCGCTGTGCCGCACGTGGTGCTCGATGTCGAACTGCTCGTCCTCGACCCAGACGAGCTGCCCGGCGGTCGACAGCGACCGGTGCGGCCGCTTGAGGAAGAGCGGTGCGATCTCGGGGGCGTCGCGCATCGCCTCGTACATCTGGCGGGCGTAGTCACGGCCCGCGCCCTCCGGCTTCTCGAAGAGTTGGAGGCCACCGACGTGCATCGGCATGCTGCGGTTCTCCGCGAGGAGGAACCCGGACGCCGTCGGGTCGATGGGGGACACCATTGAGCGAGTGTGGCTGGAAGTGGCGACGGCCACAACCGCTAGCTAGCGGTGCTTTCCGGGCTTCTTCGGCTTCTTCGGCCCCTTGCCGGGGTGCGGCTTCGGCTTCTTCGGCTCCTTCTCGTGGCCGTGCGCCTTCGGAGCCGGCCGGGCCGGGGCGGGCTTCGTGTCCGGTGTGGGGGTCGGTGTCGGCGTGGGGGTCGGCGTGGGGGTCGGCGTGGGGGTGGGCGTCGGCGTGGGCCGCGCGCTCTGGCTGGCCTTCTCCTCGCCGGCCCCGGCCCCGACCCCGGCCGCGGCGGCGGTGGGTGCGGTCGGGTTGCGGCCCTGGAGGGCGGCCACCACGAGCGCGACGACGAGCAGGGTGACCATCGCCCCGACCACCGCGATCCGGCGCCGCGCCCACGGCGTGATGACCTGGGGCGGGGGCGGTGGCGTCGCCGGCATCGGGGGCAGCACGACCGTGCGCGTCTGGGGTGCGGCGCTCGCCCGGGCGGCGACCTCGGCCGCCGTCGGGCGGTCCTCCGGCGCCCGCGCGAGCATGGCCTGGACCAGCGTGCGCAGCCCGGTCGGGACGCCGCCGGGCAGCTGGGGCGGGTCGTCGCGCAGGTGGGCGAGGGCGGTGGCGATCGGGGTCTCGCGGTGGAACGGCGAGGCGCCGGTCAGGCACTGGTGGGCGACGACGCCGAGCGCGTAGACGTCGGAGGCCGGCGTCGCGCGCGAGCCCTCGACCTGCTCGGGGCTGAGGTAGTCGGCGGTGCCGACCACGAAGCCGGTGTCGGTCAGCGGGTCCGCGCCGTCGGACCGGGCGACACCGAAGTCGACGAGCACCGGCTTCCCCTCGGCGGTGACCAGGATGTTGGACGGCTTCAGGTCCCGATGCACCACACCGGCCGCGTGCGCGACCGCCAGCGCCTCGCCGATGCCGACCAGCAGCTCGGCGAGCCGGTCGGGTGGGAGCGGGGCCCGGAGCGGCGTACCGTCGATGAGCTGCATGACCAGGTACGGCGTCGTCCCGGTCTCGCTCTCCTCCTCGCCGTAGTCGAAGACGCGCACGATGCCGGGGTGCTGGAGGCTGCCGGCGAAGCGGGCCTCGGCCTGGAGCCGCGCGCGGTGGATCGCGTCGTCGGAGCTGCGCAGGACCTTGACCGCGACCCAGCGGTCGAGCCGGGTGTCGTGGGCACGGTAGACGGTGCCCATGCCGCCCGAGCCGATCCGCTCGGTCAGCCGGTAGCGGGCGTGCAGCAGCCGCCCCGTCGCACCCTCGGTCACGACCGGGTCGTACCCCTCCGGGCCGGATCCGGAACGTTCCGGTTCGGTTCTCGCCCGCAGGGGTGAAGGGTCGGCGCACGCTGGCCCGGTAGTCGTCCACAGGCCGGCCTTCCGTCCGGCCCGTCCACAGGCTCGCTCCGTGGCCCGGCGAACCGTCCGCGGCCCCTCCTAGCGTCGCGGTCATGAGATGGATTGCGTGCCTCGCCCTCGTCCTCGGGATCTGCGTCGGAGGAGCCGCCCGCGCAGCTGTCGACCCGCCGCCCGGCGACACGATCGTCGAGGTGAGGGGCGACCGGCTGAACGGGTTCGAGATCTCCTACTACGACGGCTCCGCCGCCTACCCGCCGACCGACTCCGAGGCGCGGGCCGAGTGCTCGGAGTACGACGCCCGGCTCGACCGGGTGCGCTGCCGGGTCGAGATCCGGACCTGGTACCGCGACCTCGGCGACCTCCAGCAGGCGCTCGACTGGGCGCACGCCCAATGATCGTTCCGGTGATCGTTCCGGTGATCGTCCGGTGATCGTGGGGACGAGGGCCCGCATGGGAGGATCGCCCGCATGGAGGCGGGCCCGCTGGATCGGATGTGGGATCGCAGCCGCATCTCCTTGCGGGCCCGGGTCCGCCGGCTCCGGACGAAGTCCTGGCAGATCGGCCAGTGCGCGGCCGCGGCCGCGGTCGCCTGGTTCCTCGCGGCCGACGTCTTCGGTCACCCGAGTCCGTTCTTCGCCCCGGTCGCCGCCGTCGTCGCGCTCGGCACCTCCTACGGCCAACGGCTGCGCCGGGTCGTCGAGGTCACCGTCGGCGTCGCCGTCGGCATCTTCCTCGCCGACCTGCTCGTGGTGTTGCTGGGCTCCGGCGGGTGGCAGATCGGCCTGATCGTCGCCCTGGCGATGTCCTCGGCGCTGCTGCTCGGCAGCGGTCAGCTGTTCGTCACCCAGGCGGCGGTGCAGTCGATCGTGATCGCCGGGCTCGCCGTCGGGCCGAGCCAGGCCTTCACCCGCTGGACCGACGCCGTCATCGGCGGCGCGGTGGCGCTGGTGGCCGCGACCGTGGTGCCGGCCGCCCCGCTGCGCCGGCCACGTGAGCAGGCCGCCGTCGTCGTGCGGAAGATCTCCGGGCTGCTCCGGGCCGCCGGCGAGGTCATGGACGACGGCGAGTCCGGCCGTGCGATGGCGCTGCTCGCCGACGCGCGGTCGACCGACTCGCTCATCCGGGAGCTGCAGGCCGCCGCCGACGAGGGGCTCTCGGTCGTGGAGTCGTCGCCCTTCCGGGTCCGGCACCGGGCCGGGCTGCGCTCGATGGCCGAGCTGGTCGACCCGCTGGACCGGGCGCTGCGCAGCACCCGGGTGCTCGTGCGGCAGACCGCGGTGGCGGCGTACCACCGCCGGCCGGTGCCGCGGGCGTACTCGCTGCTGGCGCTCGACCTCGCCGACGCCGCCGACGCGGTGGCACAGGAGCTCGCCGAGAACCGGATGGCCACGGCAGCGCAGCCGGCGCTCCTCGCCGTCGCGGAGGCGACCGGCCAGGTGGACCGCTCGGAGGTGCTGGCCGCGGACGCCGTGCTCGCCCAGCTGCGCTCGGTGGTCGTCGACCTGCTCATGGTCACCGGCATGGACCAGATGGAGTCGACCGACGCCCTGCCGCCACCACGATGACCGAGGTGCTGCACGTCGACATGGACCAGTTCATCGCGGCGGTGGAGGTGCTGCGCCGCCCGGAGCTGGCCGGGCTGCCGGTGGTCGTCGGCGGGCGGGGTGACCCGACCGAGCGCGGCGTCGTGGCGACCGCGTCCTATGAGGCGCGGGCGTTCGGTGTCGGCTCCGGGATGCCGCTGCGGATCGCCGCGCGCAAGTGCCCCGACGCGGTGTTCCTGCCGGTGGACAAGGCGGCGTACGACGCGGCCTCGGCCGAGGTGATGGACACGCTGCGCGCCCTGGTGTGGGGCGGCGTGCCGGTCGTGGTGGAGGTGCTGGGCTGGGACGAGGCGTTCCTGGCGGCGGGCGCCGGCCACGGCGACCTCGGCGAGCCGCGAGCGTTCGCCGAGGAGCTGCGGGCGACCGTGCTCGCCGCGACCGGGCTGCACTGCTCGGTCGGGATCGGCGACAACAAGCTGCGCGCCAAGATCGCGACCGAGTTCGGGAAGCCACGGGGCGTGGCCGAGCTGACGGGGGCGACCTGGTTCGAGGTGATGGGCGACCGCCCGACGACCGCGCTGGGGGGCATCGGTTCGAAGACCGCCGAGAAGCTGGCCGCGCTCGGCATCGACACCGTCGCCCAGCTGGCGGCGACCGACGCCCGGGTGCTGGCGGCGGAGCTCGGACCGACGATGGGGCCGTGGTACCACCGCCTCGGCCGGGGCGCGGACACGAGCCCGGTCGACGCGACCCCGTGGGTGCCGCGGGCCCACGGGCGCGAGGAGACCTTCCAGCAGGACCTGGAGACCCCGGTCGACGTCGAGGCGGCGGTGCGGGCGCTGACCCGCCGGGTCGTGGTCGACATCGACGCCGAGGGCCGGCCGGCGGCGCGGGTCGGGCTGAAGGTCCGGCTGCGGCCGTTCTCCACCGTGAGCCGGAGCCTCACCTTGCCCGAGCCCACCAACGACCCGGCCGTGCTCGAGGAGGCGGCGGTGTCGCTGCTCGACAAGCTGGACCCGGCGGACCGGGAGCGGCCGGTCCGGCTGCTCGGCGTACGGCTGGAGATGGTGCCGCCGCCCGAGGGCTACTGAGGGCTACTGGAGCCCCTCCCGGAGCTCGCGCACGACCGAGTCGACGACCGCGACGAGGTCGCCGTCGTTCGCCTCGGCGACGGCGCGCTGGCGCTGGTAGGACGCGCCCCGCCGCGGGATGGCGGCGACCGACGCGAGGTCCTCGGCGCAGCCCAGCCGGTCCGCGACGGGGGCGAGTCGCTCGAGGAGGTCGGCGAGGTCGTCGGTGACCAGCCGCTCGTTCGAGGCGGCGTCGGTGATCACGATCGCGTCGAGGCCGTAGCGGGCCGCGCGCCACTTGTTCTCCTGCACGTGCCACGGGGGCATCGTCGGCAGCGTCTCGCCGGCGGCGAGCCGGGTGTCGAGGTCGACGACGAGGCAGTGCATGAGGGCGACCAGCGCCGAGAGCTCGGTGAAGTTGGAGACGCCGTCGCAGACGCGGTTCTCGAGGGTGCCGTGCGCCGGGGCGGGCCGGACGTCCCAGCGGATCTCGGTGAGCTCCTCGATCACGCCGGTGACGACCTGGTCGTTGGCGAAGGCCTCGAACTCCGCCCAGGTCTCGAACTGGAACGGCAGGCCGGCCGTCGGGAGCTGCTGGAACATCAGCGCCCGGTTGGAGGCGTAGCCGGTGTCGATGCCCGCCCAGATCGGCGAGGACGCCGAGAGGGCCTGGAGGTGCGGGTAGTGGTTGAGCAGCGCGGACAGCACCGGCATCACCCGCTGCTTCTCGGGGAGCCCCACGTGCACGTGCACGCCCCAGATCAGCATCTGCCGGCCCCACCACTGCGTGCGGTTGATCAGCTCCTCGTAGCGATGGCCCTCGGTGAGCTGCTGTCCGGTCCAGGACGCGAAGGGGTGGGTGCCGGCGCCGTACAGGTCGATGTCGAGGTCGTCGCCGGCGGGCAGCACCACCTCGAGCGTCTGGCGCAGGTCGGCCATCGCCTCGCCGACGGTGTGGCAGACCCCGCTGACGATCTCGACGGTGTTGCGGAGCAGCTCCTTGTGCAGCTTGCCGGGGTCCGGCAGCCGCGGCTTGGCCCGGGCGAAGAGGTGGGTCGCGTCGTTGCGCAGGTCCCGGCTGCGGCGGTCGACGAGCGCGAGCTCCCACTCGACGCCGAGAGTGGGCTCGGGGGAGCCGTGGAAGTCGATCCGCACGCGGACCACAGTTCCACAGTCAGGCCCGGAGCATGCCTTCGAGGCGCGCGAGCCACGCCATCGCGCTCCCGTCGTACGGCGCCGCCTCGTCGTGCACGAGGGCGAGGACGCGCTCGCAGGAGGCCAGCGCGGCCGCCGCGACGTCGTCGGGGTAGCCGAAGGCGACCCGGTGCTCGGCGAACTCGTCCTCGTCGTCGACCCAGACCCTGCCCTGCCCCGGGAACCGACCCCAGCCGCGGACCACGTCGAGGTCGAGGTCGACCGCCCGCACGACGTCGCCGTCCCAGACCGGGGGCGTGGTGATGTCGACGTAGATCCGCACCGGCCCGCCCACGTCGTGGAAGGTCGCCAGCCAGCCCCGCTCGGCGTCCGGCCCGGGCGGCGGGACCAGCCCGACCTGGTTCGTCGGGCAGACGTAGTGCGCCCCGGGCCGGTCCATCTCGGTGCCGGCGGAGATGCCCAGCCAGTCGCCGTGTGGGTCGCGGCCGAGGTAGGTCGCGTCGAACTCCCAGTGCGGCCGACCGCCCCACTTCGACATGACCACGCGGACCGGAGCGAGGGGGGCGGGGGGCACGTGACCTGTCTACCAGCCGGCTGCCACCATGGCGGCCATGTCTGGTGACCGAATGGAGGCTCGCGAGCTCAACCTGACCCTGGACTTCTGCCTCCGTGTCGGCGAGGTCCTGCTGTCCTCGGGCGCCGGTGCTGCGGACGTCACGGCGACGATGCAGGCGCTGGCGTGGCAGTACGGCGTGCGCAACCCGGACGTCGACGTCACCTTCACCTCGCTGTCGATGGCGATGCAGCAGGACCCGGGCGAGCCGGCGGTCGTGCTGATCCGGCAGGTCAAGCAGCGCGAGATCGACTACGAGGACCTCACGCTCGTCGACCACCTGGTCCGCGAGGTGCTGCACGGCGACGTCGCTCTCAAGGAGGCGCGCAGCCGGCTGGCCCGCATCGTGTCGTCCGGGCACGTGCTGCCGCGGTGGGCGGCGACCCTCGGGTGGGGCCTGATGGCCGCCGGGGTCGGCATCCAGCTCGGCGGCGGCGTCGCGGTCGCGGTGATCGCGGCCATCGCGGCGGTCGCCATCGACCGGCTCCAGCTCGCGATGTCGCGGCAGCGGCTGCCGTTCTTCTACCGGCAGGTCGCCGGCGGCGCGGTCGCGACGCTGATCGCGATCGCGGCGACCCTGCTCCCGTTCGAGCTCGACCCGTCGCTCGTCGTCACCGCGAACCTGATCATGCTGCTCGCCGGGATCGGGTTCATGGGCGCCCTCCAGGACGCCCTCACCGGCTTCTACATCACCGCCGGCGCGCGGCTCACCGAGGCGATCCTGGCCACCGGCGGCATCATCGCCGGAGTCTCCGGCGGCCTCACGGTCGCCGACCTGCTCGGGGTCGACGTCGGGCCGATCGCCCCGGGCGCGCCCACCGGCCTCAAGGACGTCTCGGTCATGGCGCTGGGCGCGACGATCTGCGCGGCGGCGTTCGCCTTCGCGTCGTACGCCCCGCGGCGCACGCTCGTCCCGATCGGCCTGGTCTCGGCCGTCGCCATGGTGATCTCCCAGGGCGTCGTCGTCGGCGGCGCCGGCCGGACCTGGTCGGTCGCGCTGGCGGCGTTCTTCGTGGGTCTGGTCAGCTATACCGTCGCCGGCCGGATGCGCGTGCCCCCGCTGGTCGTGGTCGTCTCGGCAGTGGTGCCGATGCTCCCGGGCCTCTCGATCTACCGCGGCCTCAGCCTGCTGACCGAGGAGGACTCCGCCACGTCCGCCGGCCTGCTCGCACTGATCACGGCGGCGTCCATCGCCACCGCGATCGCCGCCGGCGTCATCCTGGGGGAGTACGTCGCCCAGCCGCTGCGCCGCGAGGCCCGCAAGGTCGAGAGCCGGCTCGCCGGTCCGCGCCTGGTCGGTCCGCTGAAGGTGCGGACGCCCCGGGCCGAGCGGTCCGCTAGACGACGGTCGTCTGCTCGGGAAGCACGCGGCTAGCGGCCTTCGCGACGATGTCCTGGTAGCGCGACCCGGTCAGCTTCGCGACCGTGTGCAGGGCGTGGGCGTCGAGGCCGACGAGCACCCGCGCCTTGTCGTGCTGCACGCCCCTGACGATGATCTCGGCAGCCCGCTCCGGGGTCATCTTCGCGAGCTTCTGGTCGAACAGCTTCGCCGTGCGGTCCTTGTCCTCGCGCGCCGACACCCGTGCGTTGCGGGCGATCGCGGTCTTGATGCCGCCCGGGTGCACGACGGTGACGCCGACCGGGTGGCCGGCCACGAGCATCTCCTCGCGCAGCGCCTCGGACATCCCGCGCACGGCGTACTTGGCCGCGTTGTACATGCTCTGGCCCGGCATCGAGATCAGGCCGAACAAGGACGAGATGTTGACGACGTGCCCGTCGCCGGACGCGATCAGGTGCGGCAGGAACTCCTTGGTGCCGTGCACCACGCCCCAGAAGTTGATGCTCATGATCCAGTCCATGTCGCCGTACTCGAGGTCCTCGAGGTTCCCGGCCAGCGCGACGCCCGCGTTGTTGACGACGACGTTGACGCGGCCGTGGTGCTCGGCGATCGCGGTCGCGTACGCCGCGAAGGCGGCCCGGTCCGCGACGTCGAGGTGGTCCGAGCGCACCTGGCGCACACCGGCTCCCTTGACCAGGTCCACCGTCTCGGCCAGACCGGCGTCGTCGACGTCGGAGATCGCCAGCAGGGCGCCCCGGCGGGCGAAGTCGACCGCCAGCGCGCGGCCGATGCCCGATCCCGCGCCGGTGATCACCACGACCTTGTCGTCGAAGGACTTCATGCGACGTGCTCCTTCCGAGAGGTGGCCGTGTAGGCGTCGGCGTCGAACCGCGCCAGGTCGCGACGGAACGTCACCGTCGACCGTGGCCAGAGGGTGGGGTTGTTGCCGTGCTCGTCGAGGTACCAGCTCGAGCAGCCGCCGGTCGTCCAGACGGTCCGCTTCATCCGTCCCTGGAGCGACCGGTTCCACGCGCGGAACGCGTTCGCTGTCGGCTCGAGCGTCGACCAGCCGGACCGGCGCATGCTGCGCACCGCGTCGCGGAGGTACTCGACCTGGGCCTCGATGATGAAGACCATGCTGGTGTGGCCCTGGCCGGTGTTCGGGCCGACCAGCATGAAGTAGTTCGGGAAGTCCGGCACGGTCGTCCCCTTGTACGCCGCCATGCCGGTCTCGTCCCACCTCTCGGCCAGCGTGCGGCCGCCCCGGCCGCGGATCCGCTCGGCGATCGGCAGGTCGGTGGTGTGGAACCCGGTGGCGACCACCAGCACGTCGACCGGTCGCTCGGTGCCGTCGGCCGTGACGACCGCGTTCCCGGTCACCTTGGTGATCCGGTCGGTCACCAGGTCGACGTTCGGCGAGGAGATCGCCGGGTAGTAGGAGTTCGAGATCAGCATGCGCTTGCAGCCGATGTCGAAGTGCGGAGTCAGCCGGGCGCGGAGCTCGGGATCGCGGACGCCCTTGAGGAGGTTCGCCTGCGCGGCCTTCTTCACCGGCGCGGAGAACGCGCGGCTCACGGTGAGGCCCGGCACGAGCAGCTCGCGCGAGAGGTAGATCGAGGTGCGGTACACCCGCTGGAAGCCGGGGAGCCGCTTGAACAGGAACCGCTCGAGCCGCGTGTAGGCCCGGTCGGAGCGCGGGATCACCCACGGCGCGGTGCGCTGGTAGACGTCGAGGTGGGCGGCCACCTTCTGCACCTCGGGCACGATCTGGATCGCCGAGGCCCCGGTGCCGATCACCGCGACCCGCTTGTCGGCCAGGTCGACGTCGTGGTCCCACCGCGCCGAGTGGAAGAGGTGACCCTGGAAGGTGTCGATGCCGTCGATGTCCGGCAGCTTCGGCTCGCTCAGCGAGCCGGCGCCCACGACCAGCGTGGTGGAGGTGACCTCGCGCTCGCCGTCCGGCCCGGCGATCCGGCTGCGCCAGACCTGCGCGTCGTCGTCCCAGCGCGCCTCCTCCAGCGAGGTGTCGAACGCGAACCGGTCCAGCGTCCCCGACTCGCGCGCGACCCGCTGGAGGTAGGCCTGGATCTCCGGCTGGGGGGAGAACGACATCGACCAGTCGCGGTTCGGCGCGAACGAGAACGAGTAGAGCTGGCTGGGCACGTCGCAGGCGGCACCGGGATAGGTGTTGTCGCGCCAGGTGCCGCCGACGTCGGGGCCCTTCTCGACCACGAGGAAGTCGGACTCCCCGTCCTCCTGGAGCTTGATCGCCGCGCACAGCCCCGCGAAGCCCGCGCCGACGATCAGGTGTTCGACCTGCATGTCGCGACCGTACTGGCGCTATTGAAAAAGTGTCAATAGAGTGTGGGGTGTGAGCCAGAGTACGTCGCCACGCACCCGCCTGTCTCCGGAGCAGCGCCGGGAGCAGCTGCTCGACCTCGGGGTCCGGCTGCTCGCGCACCGCTCGCTCGACGAGCTCTCGATCGACCTGCTCGCCGAGGAGGCGGGCATCTCCCGTGGCCTGCTCTACCACTACTTCGGCAACAAGCACGCCTTCCACGAGGCGGTCGTCCGCCGGGCCGCCGACGACCTGATCGCGCAGACCGCGCCGCCCGCGGACGGCGAGCCGATGGAGCGGATGCTGACCTCGCTGACGGCGTACCTCGACTACGTCGTGGCCAACCACGAGGGCTACCTGTCGCTGGTGAAGGCGGCGCAGGGCGGCAACGAGACGCTGCGCGAGATCTACGAGGAGGCGCGCTCCGCGCTCAACAGCCGGATCTTCCGCGAGGACGCCCAGGGCGAGATCATCCCGGACACCGCGGCGACCCGGCTGGTCGTGCGGGGCTGGTCGGCGATGATCGAGGAGCTGGTGCTCTCCTGGATCGCGGACCCGGACGGCATCACCCGCGACGAGCTGCTCGGCATCATGGCCGGCTCGCTCCCGGCGATCGTCGAGGTCACGCAGCCCTCATAGGCGAAGCGTGACCGCCACGGTCGTGTCGCCGGGCACGGAGGTGAGCCGGACGCTGCCCCCGTGCGCGGTCACGATCGCCGCGACCAGAGCCAGGCCGAGCCCGACGCCGACCTCCTCGCCGCGGGTGCGCGCGGCGTCGCCGCGGACGAACCTCTCGAAGGCGTGCTCGACGAGCTCGGGCGGGAAGCCCGGGCCGTCGTCGTGGACGGCGAAGCCGTCGCGGCGCACGGTGACGGTGACCGTGGTCCCGGCCGGGGTGTACTTGCGCGCGTTGGTCAGCAGGTTGGTCACGACCTGGTGCAGCCGCCGCTCGTCGCCGAGGACCTCGTACGGCGCGTCGACGGCGTCGTCCGGGACGTCGACCCGCCACGCGTGGCCGGGGGAGACCACCTGGGCGTCGGCGACGGCCTCGACCAGCAGCCGGGTCAGGTCGACCGGCGCCTGCTCGAGCGGCCGGCCGGCGTCGAGCCGGGCGAGCAGCAGCAGATCCTCCACGAGCGAGGTCATCCGGCCGGACTCCTCCTCGACCTTGTCCAGCGCCGACCCGAGCGTCTCCGGGTCGTCGGGACGGCGCCGGGCCAGCTCGGTGTAGCCGGCGATGGTCGCCAGCGGCGACCGCAGCTCGTGCGAGGCGTCCGCGACGAACTGACGGACCTGCTGCTCGCTGCGGTGGCGGGCCGCGAGGGAGGTCTCGACGTGCTCGAGCAGCGTGTTCAGGGCGGCTCCGACCTGGCCGACCTCGGTGTCCTCGTCGGTGAGGTGGCCGGGCACCCGCTCGGGGATCTCCGCGTCACCTGAGTCCAGCGGCAGGGCGGACACCGTGTGCGCCGTGGCCGCCACCTCCTTCAACGGCCGGAGCTGGCGGCGTACGACGACGAGCGCGGCGCCCGCCGCGACGGTCGTCGCGAGCAGCGCGAAGAGCACCTCGAGCCAGACCAGCCGGAACACGGTGTTCGAGACGTCGTCCTCGGGGAGGCCGGTCACCAGCGTGCCGTTCGGGAACTCCTCGACGATGACGCGGTAGCTGCCGAGCCGGGCGACCGACACGGTGTGGACGCGCCCGTCCGACGGCACGTCGGCGAGCCGGGCCAGCACCTCCTCGTCCAGCTCGACGAGATCGGGGCGCCGGGAGTCGGCCGGCCGGATCACGATTCCGGTGGCGTCCCCGGACCTCGGGAACTGCGCCTGGATGGCATCGATCTCGACGCCGGGCCCGCCGAGGCCCGAGCGGGCCGACTGCCGGACCTGCTGGTCGAGCTGCGCCTGGAGGTACTGGCTCATCGCCAGCGTGGTCGCGGCGCCGATGAGCACCGAGACCGCGAGCACCAGCGCGACGGTCGTGAGGACCAGCCGCGAGGTGAGGGACTTCAGCAGCTTCATGCGCTCGCGGGCTTCAGCACGTAGCCGGCACCGCGCATGGTGTGGATCATCGGCACGCGGCCGGCGTCGACCTTCTTCCGCAGGTAGGAGATGTAGAGCTCGACGACGTTGGCCTGGCCGCCGAAGTCGTAGTTCAGACCCGGTCGAGGATCTGCGCCTTGCTCAGCACCCGGCGCGGGTTGCGCATGAGGAAGCGCAGCAGCTCGAACTCGGTGGCGGTCAGGCTGATCTCCTCGCCGCCGCGGAAGACCTCGTGGCTGTCCTCATCGAGGGTGAGGTCTCCGACCGCCAGAAGCGAGGCCGTCGCCACCTGGTGCGCTCCGGACCTTCGCATCAGCCCGCGCAGCCGGGCGACCAGCTCCTCGAGCGAGAACGGCTTGGTCACGTAGTCGTCACCGCCCGCGGTCAGCCCGGCGACCCGGTCCTCGACCGCGTCCTTCGCGGTGAGGAAGACGACCGGCAGGTCGGGCGCGGTCGTGCGCATCCGGCGCAGCACCTCCAGCCCGTCGAAGTCCGGCAGCATCATGTCGAGCACCACGGCGTCGGGCTTGAAGTCCTTCGCCGCCGCCACCGCCTTCGACCCGGTGTGCGCGGCCGTGACGTGCCAGCCCTCGTAGCGCAGCGCCATCGAGACCAGCTCGGCGATGTTCACCTCGTCGTCGACGACGAGGACGCGCAGCGGGGATCCGTCGGGTCGGGTCAGCTCCATGCCGGACATCGTGCTCACGGTAACTGTGCGAACGCTGTGAACGCCCTGTGCCGGACTCACGACCTCCTCACCGCCGACGCCCAGGGCACGCCCAGGGCACGCCCAGGGCACGCACAGGGTCCGCACAGCCGGCCGCCGCACGCTCGGGGGCATGACCGAACAGCAGACCCTGGACCAGCCCACACCCCCGCCTCCGCCGGCCGCGCCCGTCGAGCAGCCCCGTCCCCGCCGTACCGTCGGCCTCCGCGTCCTCGTCGCCTCCACCGTCGGCGCCTTCGTCATCGGCACGCTGGTCGGCGGCGGCTTCGGCGCCCTCATCGGGTACGTCGCCCACCCCGACGGCCCGGGCGGCCGGCCGGCGAACTTCCAGCCGCAGGACCCCCCGCAGCGCCCCGGCTTCGGGGCCGAGCAGCTCCCGCAGGAGCAGTCCTCCAGCTGACCGACGCCGCATCCCGCTGGACCTACCGGGCACAATGGACGGGTCATGCCCGAGGAGCTCCAGATCGTCTATCCGCCGGAGCTGCCGGTCACCCAGCGCCGCGAGGACATCGCGGCGGCCATCCGGGACCACCAGGTCGTGATCGTGGCGGGCGAGACCGGGTCGGGGAAGACCACCCAGCTGCCGAAGATCTGTCTCGAGCTGGGTCGTGGGTCGAAGGGGATCATCGGGCACACGCAGCCGCGGCGGATCGCGGCGCGGTCGGTGGCCGAGCGGATCGCGAGCGAGCTGAGGACCGAGCTCGGGGACCTCGTCGGCTACCAGGTCCGCTTCACCGACCGCACGTCCAAGCGCAGCCGGGTGAAGCTGATGACCGACGGCATCCTGCTGGCCGAGCTCCAGCGCGACCGGATGCTGAAGCGGTACGACACGATCATCATCGACGAGGCCCACGAGCGGAGCCTCAACATCGACTTCCTGCTCGGCTACCTCAAGCGGCTGCTGCCGAAGCGGCCCGACCTCAAGCTCGTCATCACGTCCGCGACCATCGACGTCGAGCGGTTCGCGCGCCACTTCGACGCACCCGTGGTGGAGGTGTCCGGCCGCACCTACCCGGTCGAGATCCGCTATCGCCCGCTGATGGAGCTCCCCGAGGAGGACGAGGAGGGCGAGCCCGTCGTCCGCGACCAGACCGAGGCCATCGTCGAGGCGGTCAAGGAGCTCTCGGCCGAGGGGCCGGGCGACGTCCTGGTCTTCCTGCCGGGCGAGCGCGAGATCCGCGACACCGCCGACGCGATGAAGGACCTGCCCCGCACCGAGATCGTGCCGCTCTACTCCCGCCTCTCGGCGGCCGAGCAGCACAAGGTCTTCCAGCCGCACACGGGGCGCCGCGTCGTGCTGGCGACCAACGTCGCCGAGACGTCGCTCACCGTCCCGGGCATCCGGTACGTCGTCGACACCGGTGTCGCGCGGATCAGCCGCTACTCCGTGCGCACCAAGGTCCAGCGGCTGCCGATCGAGCCGATCAGCCAGGCCTCGGCGAACCAGCGGTCCGGCCGCTGCGGCCGCGTCGAGGCGGGCATCGCGATCCGGCTCTACTCGCAGGAGGACTTCGAGGGCCGGCCGGAGTTCACCGACCCGGAGATCCTGCGCACCAACCTGGCCAGCGTGATCCTCCAGATGACCTCGCTCGGGCTCGGCGACATCGCCCGGTTCCCGTTCGTCGAGCCGCCGGACCGGCGCAACGTCACCGCCGGCGTCCAGCTGCTCGAGGAGCTCGGCGCGCTGCGAGAGGGGAATCTCTCGAAGATCGGCCGGCGGCTGGCCCGCCTGCCGATCGACCCGCGCCTGGCCCGGATGATCCTCGAGGCCGAACAGCTCGGCTGCGTGCGCGAGGTCGTCGTGATCGCCGCCGCGCTCTCGCTCCAGGACCCGCGCGAGCGCCCCGCCGAGATGAAGGCGCAGGCCGACCAGCAGCACGCGCGGTTCAAGGCCGAGGGCAGCGACTTCCTCACCTGGCTCAACCTCTGGCGCTACGTCAAGGAGCAGCAGAAGGAGCTGTCCTCGTCGGCGTTCCGCCGGATGTGCAAGCGCGAATACCTCAACTACCTGCGCGTGCGCGAGTGGCAGGACTTCGAGTCCCAGCTCCGCCAGGTCTGCAAGGAGATGGACATCTCGGTCGGCCACCCCGCCGACGCTCCCTCCGACTTCGGGGTGGACGCCGACGGCATCCACCAGGCGCTGCTGTCCGGGCTGCTCAGCCACATCGGGCTGCTCGAGGAGCGCGAGCGCGACAAGAAGGGGCCGCGCGAGTACCTCGGCGCCCGAGGCGCGAAGTTCGCGATCTTCCCCGGCAGCGGGCTGCACCGGAAGAACCCGCAGTTCCTCATGGCCGGCGAGCTCGTCGAGACCAGCCGCCTGTGGGCCCGCCAGAACGCCGCCATCAAGCCCGAGTGGGCCGAGCGGGTCGGCGCGCACCTGGTCAAGCGCACCTACTCCGAGCCGCACTGGAGCAAGAAGCGCGCCGCCGTCGTCGCGCACGAGCGCGTCACGCTGTACGGCGTCCCGCTCGTCACCGACCGCCTCGTGGCGTTCGGCAAGGTCGATCCCGCGCTGGCCCGCGAGCTCTTCATCCGGCACGCGCTGGTGTACGGCGAGTGGTCGAGCCGGCACAGGTTCCTCGAGACCAACCGCCGGCTGCTCGAGGAGGCCGAGGAGCTCGAGCACCGCGCCCGTCGCCGCGACATCGTGGTCGACGAGCACACGCTGTTCGACTTCTACGACGCTCGGATCCCGGCCGACGTCGTGAGCGGCGCGCACTTCGACCAGTGGTGGAAGCAGGAGCGGCAGCGCAACGGCCGGCTGCTGACCTTCGACCCGGCGATGCTGACCCACGACACCGCCGAGGAGATCAGCGCCGCGGACTACCCGGAGGAGTGGCACGCTGCCGGATCGGGCGGAGACGGGCTGACCTTCCCGATCAGCTATCACTTCGAGCCCGGCGCCGCGGACGACGGGCTCACCATCGAGGTCCCGGTCGCGACGCTCAACCGGGTCGACGCCGACGACTTCTCCTGGAACGTCCCCGGCCTGCGCGAGGAGCTGGTCACCAGCCTGATCCGCAGCCTGCCCAAGAACCTGCGGGTCAACTTCGTCCCCGCCCCCAACAAGGCCCGCGAGTTCCTCGCGGCCGTGCCGCCGGGCGAGGAGCCGCTGCTCGACGCGCTCGAGCGCTGGGGCCGCTCGACCACCGGCGTCGTCGTGCCGCGCGACGCGTGGGACTGGTCGAAGGTGCCCGAGCACCTGCGCCCGACCTACCGGGTCGTCGGCGACGACGGCAGGGAGCAGGCCCGCGGCAAGGACCTGGAGGCGCTCAAGGAGCCGCTGCGGCCGAAGTTCGCCGAGGCCATGCGCGAGGTCGCGACCGAGAGCGGGCTGGCCCGCACCGGCGAGACGTCGTGGGTCTTCGGGACCATCGGCGCGTCGTTGACCCAGCGCCGCGCCGGCCACGAGGTGCAGGTCTTCCCGGCGCTCGTCGACGAGGGCGAGACCGTCGGGCTCCAGGTCTTCGGGTCCGCGGAGGAGCAGGAGGCCCGCCACCGGCTGGGCGTACGCCGGCTGCTGCTGGTCGAGCTGCCCTCGCCGGTCAAGCAGGTGCTGGACGGGCTGAGCAACGCCGAGAAGCTCGGCCTGGCCGGCTCGCCGTACCCGAGCGTCGGCGAGCTCCTCGAGGACGTCCGGTCGGCCGTCGTCGGCGCCGCGGTCGACGCCCGCCCGCCGGTGCGCGACCAGGCGGCGTACGAGGCCCTCAAGGCGGAGGCCGGCCGGGACCTGGAGGCCCACATGCGCGGCGTGATGGCCGACGTGATGCGCGTGCTGGAGGGGTGGCGCCGGGCGGAGAAGGCGCTCAGCGGCCGCGCCGACCTCGTCGTGCTCCCCGCGCTCACCGACATGCGCGCGCAGCTCGGGCGCCTGGTGCACCGCGGGTTCGTCGGGGAGGCCGGCGTCGCGCAGCTGCGCCGCTTCCCGACCTACCTCGCCGCGCTGGAGCAGCGCCGCGCGAAGCTGGAGAGCCAGGTCAACCGCGACCGGCAGCTGATGGACCAGATCGCCGACCTCCAGAGCGCCTACCTGCACCAGCTCGAGGCGCTGCCCGAGGGCCGCCCGCCGGGGGAGCGGCTGCGGCAGGTCCGGTGGATGCTCGAGGAGTACCGGGTGTCGCTCTGGGCCCAGCAGCTCGGCACGCCCACCCCGGTCAGCGACCAGCGCATCCGACGTACGCTCGCGGGATGACGGAACGCCGCCACCACCGCCCGATGACGCCGGGCGGCGGCTACTTCGAGTCGCTCGTCGGCGGCAACGACCCCGCGCTGGTCAGCGAGGCGGCCGACCGGGCGGCGGCCCTGCTGGTCCGCGGCGCCCGCGAGTCGGGCGACGCCGAGGTCGCGGACCGGCTGCTCCACCTGGCCGACACCGAGGGCATCGAGGCGATCGCCGAGGTGTGGTCCGGCGCGCCCGCCGACTCGCTCGCCGGCTGCCTGTGGCGGATCTACCTGCTGCGCTCGTGGGTGTACGCCGACCCGGCCGGCGTGGCGCGGGAGTTCGAGGCCGGGCGGCGCAGTGCCCAGGTCGCGCGGGTGGTCGCGGGCGTCGCCGACCCGCCCGGGCCCGACGAGCTCAAGGCGATGGTCGACGAGGTGCTGCGAGGCATCGCCGGCAGCGACTTCGCCGACGTGCTGCTGCGCGCGGCGGCGTTCGCCCGGGTCGTCGCGGCCGGCCGCGCCGCCCTCCACACCGCCTCCACCGCCGAGGTCCAGCGGATGCTGGTGCTCTCCGAGCAGCTCGAGTCCGCGGGTCATGTGGAGATGGAACAAGGACTGGGCTGAGGTCGTTACACTTCTCGCGGAGTACGTCGGGCTGTGGCAGCCCCGGGTCCCAAAATTAGCCGCTACGAGCGGCCACGCGCCGTGAGGCGCTCCCGGTCCGGCGTACTCCTCCCTCGTGGCCGGTCTATCTTGGCCGGCATGCTGCGCCGCCTCCTCCGCCGTCGCCCACGCACCTCGTTCGGGGTCTCGTCCGCGGTCTCCTACGCGCCGCGGGCGGACGGCCGTCCGGACCCCGGCGAGGTCGTGTGGGGCTGGGTGCCCTACGAGGACGACCCCCGGCAGGGGAAGGACCGCCCGGTGCTCCTCCTCGGGCGCGACGGCGAGCGCCTGATCGGGCTGGCGCTGACCAGCAAGGACCACGACCGCGACGCCGCGCAGGAGGCGCGCGCCGGACGCCACTGGATGGACGTCGGCACCGGCGGCTGGGACCGCGAGCGCCGGCCCAGCGAGGTGCGGCTCGACCGCCTGATCACCCTGTCGACCGTCGACGTACGCCGGGAGGGTGCCGCCCTGGAGCGCGGCCTGTTCGACCGGGTCGTCGCGGAGGCGCGACGCTTCCACACGCTCTGAGGTCGTCGAGGAGGTCGTCGAGGAGGTCGTCGAGGAGGTCGTCTAAAAGGTGCGGGCGATCCGCCGCACGGCGACCCGCGCCGGATCCCACTTCGTGGGGTACGCCTCGCGGCCGGCGGCCACCTCGACGAGCGTCAGGAAGGCGCCCGACCGGAGGATGCCGAGCCCGGCGGAGCGGGCGCGGAACGAGCCGAGGTAGCTGTCGGCGGTGCCCGCGGTGACGGTGACCGGCCGGAGCGGGCCGACCGTCGAGTCGCGCACCCGCTCCTCGCAGTCCTCGCGCCAGGCGACCAGCACCTGGTGGGCGCGCCAGGCCGTCTTCGCGTCGGGGAAGCGGGCGACCACCTGGACCGCGGCGAGGCCGTCGTCGGCGGTGAAGCGGCGGCTCACGGCCTCGACGGCGCCGATCGACTCCAGCTCGGTCTTCTGGCAGGCGCCGACGGCGCCCGGGTGGTCGGTCGAGCTCAGCTTCCAGGTGTGGCCGTCGAACCTCGGCAGCCGGTCGGCGTCGAGCAGGTGCGCGTCGGCGGCGGCGGCGCGGGGCAGCGGCGCGAGCTCGCCGACCTTGTGCCGCTTCGCGGAGCGCGAGGGCGACGTGGTCGGCGTGGTGGGGGTGGTGCTCGGCGCCGGTGCGGATGTCGCGCTCGGCCTCGCCTGCGGCGCGTGCGTGCGGGTCGGCTCGTCGGCCGGAGCGGGTGCGCTGTCCGGCGTACTGCTGTCGGAGCCGCAGCCGGCCAGCGAGATCGCGGCGGCCAGGCTCACCGCGACGAGGAGGACCCGAGACACGTCGTCCATCGTAGGGAGACCGAGGGCCGGGGCCGGGTTCCGACACTCGGTAGGGTGGCCCGGGCGACGTGGACAGAGGAGGCGATGTGAGGGGGACCCGAGTGCGCCGCACGACGGTCGGGGCACTCACCGTGCTGGGCCTCGCCCTGGCCGCGGTGGGCTGCACGGACGACGCCGGGGAGCCGCGGACGCGGCCCTCGCCGCCGACCTCCCAGGCGCCGACGACCCTCACCTTCGGCGTCTACGGGCCCGAGGCCCAGACGGACGCGTTCCAGGACACGGTCGACGACTGGAACCGGGAGACCGACGGCCCCGAGGTCGAGCAGCACAGCTGGGAGACCCGCGAGGAGATGCGCGCCGCGCTCGAGGCGGGCGAGGTCCCCGACGTGTTCCTCGCCTCGCGCTCGGACCTGCGCTGGCTGCTCGACAACAACTACACCCAGCCGGTCGACGAGCTCCTCGACGAGCGCGGCATCCCGTTCGGCGACGGCTACTCGCGCGACGCCCTCCAGGCGTTCAGCGCCAACGACCGGCTCCAGTGCATGCCGTACGCCGTCTCGCCGATGGTCATCTACTACAACACCGACCTCGTGGACCTCGAGCGGATGCGGGAGCGCGGGCTGGACGCACCCGACGTGGACGCGACCAGCTGGAGCTTCGAGCAGTTCGCGGCCGCGGCCGAGTTCGCGAGCCGGCCCCGCAAGGGCACCAAGGGCGTGCACATCGCGGCGACGCTGCCCGGGCTCTCGCCGTTCATCGCGTCCGGTGGTGGGTCGGTGTTCGACGACGGCGGCGACCCGAAGTCGCTCTCGTTCTCCAGCGACGACTCCAGGTCCGCTCTCGAGCGCACCCTCCAGGTGCTGCGCAACCCGCAGGTGACGCTCGCCCCGGAGCAGCTCGAGGAGGCCTCGGCGCTCTCCTGGTTTAAGCGCGGCAAGCTCGGGATGATCGCGGGCTACCGCGGCCTCACTCCGCAGCTGCGGCTCGTGTCCGGCCTCCACTTCGACGTGCTCCCGATGCCGGTGCTCGACAGCGCGTCCACGGTCGGCGACGTGGCCGCGCTCTGCCTCTCCCGCAAGGCCTCCAGCACCTCGGCGGCCGCGGACTTCATGGTCCACGAGCTCTCCGCCGAGTCGGTCGGGGTCGTGACCCGCACCGGCTACCTCGCGCCGGCCAACCTCGAGGTCGCGCTCTCCGACACCTTCCTCCAGCCGGGCCGCCAGCCGCTGCACGCGAACGTCTTCAACTCGGCCGTGCGCGCCATGGACTTCGGGCCGCTCGTCGACACCCTGCCCGCGGTCGAGGAGGCCGTGCGCCCTGACCTCGAGCAGCTCGTCTACGGCGTCGGCGTGCTCGACCTCGACGGCATCACCGAGCGGATCGACGAGACCTCCCGGTCGATCCTGGACCCGGACTACACCCCCGAGCCGTCGCCCACCGACGAGGCGTCGGAGTCGGAGTAGGCGTCGGGGCGGCGCGGGGACGGAGACCGAGTCGGGCTGCGCGCTGCCGATTCATCACGGTAGGCATACGAGTGTGCACTCCCCGTGGCATGCCCACCGCGGGAAGTGACGGTTCACCTGCCTACCGTGATGAATCAGCAACGAGCGGGACCGAGTCCGACTACCCCTCCGGCTCGACCTCGGCGGCGAGGATCGCGTCGGTGACGATCGGGCCGGCGATGTCGACCTGCCACGGGCGGGCGCCGTACCCGGCGAGCTGCGTCGCGACGGCGGGGCCGAGCTGCTCCGGGTCGCGGGTGGCCGGCGGGGTCCAGAGCGTGCGCCGCAGGTAGTCGGGCGTGAGCAGGTTCTCGACCGGGAGCTCGAGCTCGGTCGCCTTCGCCGCCATCGCGTCGCGCGCGATCGTCAGGCGCCGGGCGGCGACCGGGTCCTTCTCCGCCCAGGCCCGGGGGAGCGGCGGACCGTCGCCGCGCGGCGAGCGCGCCGGCAGCTCGGAGTCGTCGATCTCGGCAGCCCTGCGGATCGCGGCGACCCAGCGGGCGGCGTACCGGTCGGCGCCGCGGCCGTGGAAGCCCCTGGTCGACATCAGCGCGGCCTTGTCGGCCGGCATCGCCTGCGCGGCGGCGACGATCGCGGAGTCGGGGAGGATCCGGCCGGGGGTGACGTCGCGCTGCTCGGCGATCGCGTCGCGGGTCTCCCAGAGCTCGCGGACGGCGGCCAGGCCGCGGCGGCCGCGCACCTTGTGCATCCCGGAGGTACGCCGCCAGGCGTCCACCCGGGTCGGCTGCTCGAACCCGCGCAGGTGCTCGAACTCCTGCCGCGCCCACTCGTCCTTGCCGGCCTCGACGAGTGCGTCGGCGATGACGGCGCGCAGCTCGACGAGCACCTCGACGTCGAGGGCGGCGTACTCCAGCCACGGTCCGGGGAGCGGGCGGGTCGACCAGTCGACCGCGGAGTGCTCCTTGGCGAGGCGGTGGCCGAGCAGGCTCTCCACCAGCGTGGCCAGGCCGACGCGGGGGTAGCCGAGCAGCCGGCCGGCCAGCTCGGTGTCGAAGAGCGTGGTCGGCGTCAGGCCCACCTCGGCCAGGCAGGGGAGGTCCTGGGTCGCGGCGTGCAGGATCCACTCGGTCCCGTCGAGCACCTCCTGGAGCTCCGGCAGGGCGCCGAACGGGATCGGGTCGACGAGGAACGTGCCCGAGCCCTCGCGGCGCAGCTGGATCAGGTAGGCGCGCGAGGAGTAGCGGTAGCCGGACGCCCGCTCGGCGTCGATCGCGACCGGGCCGGTGCCGGCGGCCAGCTTCTCGCACACCTCGGCGAGGCCCTCCGGGGTGTCGACGAGGGGCGGCAGTCCGTCGCGCAGCGTGAGGAGGGGCGGTTCGGGAGTCTGGTCAGAGGTCATCTCAGTGTCCCGAGCCCCGCTGTCCGCGGCGGCTCGGCATCACGGCGACCCCGTCGGGGACCGGCGGCAGTCCCACCGCCGTGCACAGCAGCTCGCCCCAGGCCTCCACGTGCGGGGCCAGGTCGAGGGGCGCCAGGGCGGGGGCGTCGTCGGGCTGGAGCGGCGTCCACGACGCGCGGACCTCGATCTGCGCGGTGCCGCCCTCCTCGGCCATCCCGCCGAAGCTCTCGGTGGAGACCCGGGTGACGGTGCCGGAGATCGCGGCGTACGACGCGCCGTGCGCCTGGAGCGCCTCGGTCAGCCAGGACCAGCCGACGGCGCCGAGCATCGGGTCGACCGCCTGCTCGACGTCCACCTCGGCGCGGGCGTAGGCGACGCAGCGGAACGTGCCGTCCCAGGCGTCGTTGCCCGCCGGGTCGTGCAGCAGGATGATCCGGCCGGTCCCGAGGTCGGTGTCGTCGACGGTCACGTCGGCCGAGAGCGCGGAGGCGTACGGCGCGATCCGCTGCGGCGCCGGCATCTCCTCGCAGAAGATCTCGGGCCGCAGCCGGGCAGCATGCATCGTCGCGACCGCGTCCCGGAACTCCTGGGGCGCGGCACCCGCACCCGAACCCGGGTGCGTCTCCTGACCGACGACCATGAGGTCACAGTAGGTCGATCCCGCGATCCCGATGTGCGAACACGCCGGTTCACCTGCGACCCTTCACCGTGTGAGCAGCCCGGCAGACCCCTCCCAGAGCGCGTTCCTCAAGGCCGCCCGGGGTGAGCCGGTGCCGCACACGCCCGTGTGGTTCATGCGCCAGGCGGGTCGCTCGCTGCCGGAGTACCTGAAGGTGCGCGAGGGCATCGGCATGCTGGAGTCCTGCATGGACCCCGACCTCGTGGTGGAGATCACGCTCCAGCCCGTGCGCCGGTACGGCGTCGACGCGGCCATCTTCTTCTCCGACATCGTGCTGCCGCTCAAGGCCGTCGGCGTCGACCTCGACATCAAGCCCGGCATCGGTCCGGTGGTCGCGAAGCCGGTCCGCACCCGGGAGGACGTCGAGGCGATCCCGGACCTCACGCCCGAGCACGTGCCGTTCATCGCCGAGGCCGTCCGCGGCCTGGTCGGGGAGCTCGGCGGCACCCCGCTGATCGGGTTCGCGGGAGCGCCGTTCACCGTGGCGTCGTACCTCGTCGAGGGCGGGCCCTCGAAGGAGCACGCGAAGACCAAGGCGATGATGTTCGGCGCCCCCGACGTGTGGGACGCGCTCATGCGCAAGATCGCCGGCATCTCGGCGGCCTACCTCGAGGTGCAGGTCGGTGCCGGCGCCTCGGCCGTGCAGCTGTTCGACTCCTGGGCCGGCGCTCTCACGCCCGACGACTACCGCGCCCACGTGATGCCCCACTCGGCCCGCGTGCTGGAGCGGGCCGGCGCGCTCGGCGTCCCGCGCATCCACTTCGGCGTCGGTACGGCGAACCTGCTCGGCCTCATGGGCGAGGCCGGTGCCGACGTGGTCGGCGTCGACTGGCGCACCCCGCTCGGCGAGGCGATCGGCAAGGTCGGCGACCGCGGCGTGCAGGGCAACCTCGACCCGACGCTGGTGTTCGCGCCGACCGAGGTGATGCTCGAGCGGGCCGCTCAGGTGATCGAGGCCGGCAAGGCGGCCAAGGGCCACATCTTCAACCTCGGCCACGGGGTCATCCCGTCGACCGACCCCGACCAGCTCAAGCGGCTGACGGAGTTCGTCCAGGGTCGGACGTAGCCCGGCGGCGCCGCCAGACGAGCAGCGCCGGGAACCCGAAGATCGCGAGGACGACCAGCCAGGGCAGCAGCGCGCCGAGCGCGGTGGCCAGGGCGGCGGCGAAGGTGGTCAGCGCGTGCCACCCGGCCTTCAGTCCGGTGACGAAGCCGGCGTCGTCGGTGTCGTCCTTCTGCCCACTCTTGGCGGCGATCTGGTCGATGCTGACCGTGATCGTCGACATCGAGGTCTGGCCCCTGAGGTAGGCCGCCTGCCGCTCGAGGGACTCCAGGTCGGCCTGGCGCCGGGAGAGCTCGGACTCGATCCGCATGATGTCGCGGATGCTCTCGGCCCGGTCGAACAGCACGGTGATCCGGGCGATGCTCCGCCGCTGCGCCGCCAGCCGGGTCTGCGTGTCGATCACCTTCGCGGTCACGTCCTTCTCGCCGGTCGAGGCCGACTCGAACTCCGCGGCCCCCTTGAGCGCGTCCATGGCCTCGGCGAAGCTCTCGGTCGGGATGCGCAGCTCCATCCGGGTGTACGCCGGCTCCCCGTCGTCGTCCGTGGTCGTCTCCTCGGCGGTCACCTGGCCGGCGTACCGGTCGACGACCTGCTGGACCTCGAACTGCGCCTTGCCGACGTCGGCGGCGCGCAGCTCGACGTTGCCTCTGCGGATGACCGACCGCTCCACCACGTCGACCGGCTTCTCCTGCTCGGCGGCGCCCCGCACCGTGTTGCCGTCGGACTCGGCCATGAAGGCGTCGGCCCGCGCTCCGGCGGCCACGGAGCCGCCGGCGTCGCTCGACGCGGGGGAGTCCTCGGAGTCCGAGTCGCCGCCGCTGCAGGCGGCCAGCCCGAGGAGGACGGCGAGGAGGGCGGCGGGGAGGACGGCGACGCGCGACAACATGTCGGCTAGGACGCGGCCTCCGTGCGCTGGGTTCCCGGGCGGGTCGCCCGGTGTGCCCGGGCGTGGGTGACCAGGGCCGCCTCGAGGTCGCGGACCGGGCGCGGCACGTGCTGCTGCGGGCGCTGCTGGAGCACCAGGCTCACGGTGGTGCTGTCGTTGGCGAGTGGCCGCACCGTGATGAGGCCGGCCGCTCCATCGGGTCGCCGAGGACGCTGTAGTCGGGGAGGACCGTGAGGCCGAGCCCCTCGGCGACCATCACCTTGCCGAGCTCGGCGCCGTCGGTCGTGACCTCGTCGTACGCCGTGAGCGGGTGGCCGGCCGGCAGGACGGCGACCGGCCGGCCGTGGACGAGGCTGGTCGCGACCAGGTCCGGCGGCGGGTCGTCGCCCTTGAGCACCTTGACCAGGCCCAGGTCGAGCCCGCCGTCCAGCACGCCCTGGTGGATCTCGGCCTGCTGGGTGTTCACCACCTCGACGCTGCTGCCGGGGTTGGCGGCGCGGAAGTCGCGGACCGCGGGCACGAGCAGGGTGGACGTCGCGGCGCTCACCGTGCCGACGCGCACGACGTGCTGGCCGGCGGCCTGGTCGCCGGCGGCGGTGCGCAGGCGGTCGACGGCCTCGAGCACCTCGACCATGTTCTGGAGCAGCTCGCGACCGCGGCGGCTGATCCGCGAGCCGGACCGGCGCCGGTCGAGGAGGGTCACGCCGAGCTCACGCTCGAGCTTGGACACCGCCTCGCTGAGCGCCGGCTGCGAGATGTGCAGCCGCTCGCTGGCCCGGCGCAGCGACCCGTGCTGGGTCACCGCGGCGATGTACTCGAGCTGTTCGATGCGCACCGTGTCCTCCTCGTGGGTGCCAGGTCCTGCCTGTCACCCCATCGCCGACTCCGCCCGCCGGAACCGCCCCGGCGGCTTGAACCAGCACTAAAAGTACATCAATCTGATCAACATAAGTGAGTAATCGTCCGAGAGGGAGCGATGAGCAACCTGAAGTTCCACTGGTTCCTGCCGACCAACGGAGGCGACGGCCGCCACGTCGTCGGTGGCGGGCACGGCGTGAGCGCCGGTGCCGCCGGTCGTCCCGCGTCGGTGCCGTACCTCGGCCAGATCGCGCGCAGCGCCGAGCGGTTCGGCTTCGAGGCGGCACTGACGCCGACCGGCGCGTGGTGCGAGGACGCCTGGGTGGCGACGGCGATGCTGAGCAGCCTCAGCGAGCGGCTGAAGTTCCTGGTCGCCTTCCGGCCCGGCCTGACCTCGCCGTACGTCGCCGCCCAGATGGCCGGCACCTTCCAGAACCTCTCCGGCGGACGGCTGGCGCTCAACGTCGTCACCGGCGGCGAGAGCCACGAGCAGCGGATGTTCGGCGACTTCCTCGACAAGGAGGAGCGCTACGAGCGCTGCGACGAGTTCCTCGCGATCGTGCGGGCGCTGTGGACGGGAGAGCCGGTCACCTTCGAGGGCAAGCACCTTCGCGTCGAGGACGCCGTGCTCCCGCAGATTCCGGACCCGCTGCCGGAGATCTACTTCGGCGGCTCCTCGCCGATCGCCGGCCGCGTCGCGGCCCGGCACGTGGACGTCTACCTCACCTGGGGCGAGCCGCCGGCCGCGGTCGCCGAGAAGGTGGAGTTGGTCCGCCGGCTGGCGGCCGAGGAGGGCCGTGAGCTCCGCTTCGGCATCCGGCTGCACACGATCGCCCGCGACACCTCCGAGGCCGCGTGGGCCGAGGCCGACCGGCTGCTCGCCGGCATCTCCGAGGACGACATCAGGTCGGTCCAGGAGGGCCTCAAGCTCTCGGAGTCCGTCGGCCAGCAGCGGATGCTCGACCTGAACAAGGGCAGCAAGGACGGCCTGGTCATCCACCCGAACCTCTGGGCCGGAGTCGGCCTGGTCCGCGGCGGTGCCGGGACGGCGCTACTGGTTCGGCGAGGGGGTGCTGCCCGAGCTCGAGCGCCGGGGCCTCTGGGAGAACCCCGCTCCGGCCACCGGCGGCGCCTACGTGCCGTTCGGCCAGAGGGCAGCGGCCTCGTGACCGCCTGGGGATCCACCCTCGAATCCGGCAGGGTCTCGGTCGTCGTCGGCAACCCCAAGCCGCGGAGCCGGACCCTGGCCGCGGCGACCTACCTCGCCCGGCAGCTGGTCGGCCGTGACCCCGACCATGTCGTCGACCTGGCCGACCTCGGGCCGCGGCTCCTGGACTGGCAGGACGAGGTCGTCGCCGACGTCGTGGCCGAGGTCGGTGCCGCCGACCTGGTCGTCTTCGCGTCGCCGACGTACAAGGGCGCCTACACCGGGCTGCTCAAGCTCTTCCTCGATCGGTTCGCGACCGACGGGCTGCGCGGCGTCGCCGTACCCCTCATGCTCGGTGCCGGCCCTGCCCACGCGATGGCGCCGGAGCTCACGCTGCGGCCGGTGCTCACCGAGATCGGTGGGCTCGTGCCCGGCAAGGGCCTCTACGTCGTCGACTCGGCCTACGAGGACCCGGAGGCCTACCGGCACTGGCTCGACCTCACGCGGCCCGCGATCACCGCCATCCTCGACAGCCTCGGAACGGGAGTCTCCGCATGACCGTCACGCACCTGTCCACGAACCAGGACCTCGACCCGACGCGGCTCCGGGAGGCCTTCGGGGTCTTCCCGAGCGGGGTGGTGGCCGTGGCCGCCGAGGTCGACGGCGAGCTCGTCGGCCTCGTCGCGAGCTCGTTCACCGCGGTGAGCCTCGAGCCCGCGCTGGTGTCCTTCTCGCGAACACCTCCAAGACCTGGCCGACGCTGCGGCGGGCCGCCCGCCTGGGCGTGACGGTCCTGGCCGACCACCACGACGTGGTCTGCCGCCAGCTCGCCGGCCCGGTCGAGCAGCGCTTCGAGCGCCTGGCCGTGACGACGACCCAGGACGGCGCCGCGCTGCTCGAGGACGGCCTGGCGCGCTTCGACTGCACGATCTACCGCGAGGTGGAGGCGGGCGACCAGACGATCGTGCTGCTGGAGCTGCACGGCGTCGAGACGGCGCAGCTCTCCGGGGCAGGCACGTCCTCGCCGCTCGTGTTCCACCGCAGCGGCTTCGGCCGGCTGGCCGGTTGATCCTCCCGCGCCGCGGCGGTGCGCACCCGCCGTCGCGGCGCGGGAACCCTTTGCCACACTGACGACATGGGCACGGTGGTGGTGGTCGGCGCCGGGATCGGCGGTCTGACGGCCGCGCGTGACCTCGCCACCGCCGGCCACGAGGTGCTCGTGCTGGAGGCCTCGCCGCGCGTCGGCGGCAAGCTGCACCGGGCGTCGGTGGGCGGTGTCGCGGTGGACGTCGGCGCCGAGGCGATGCTGAACCGGCGCCCCGAGGGCATCGCCCTCGCCGCCGACCTCGGCCTGCCGGTCGAGCACCCGACGCTCGCGTCGTCCCGCATCTGGACCGGCGGCGCGCTGCGGCCGCTGCCGCGCTCGCTCATGGGCGTGCCGCTCGACGACCCGGCCTCGTCCGGCGTGCTGTCACCGGAGGGCCTGGAGCGCTTCCGGTCGCCCGCCCCCTTCTCCGTCGACGGGGACGTCTCGGTGGGCGACCTGGTCGACGCCGTCTGGGGGCCCGAGGTCACCGACCGTCTCGTCGAGCCGCTGCTCGGCGGTGTGTACGCCGGTCAGGCCCGCCGGATCTCGACCCGCGCCGCCGTCCCGCAGCTGGTCACGCTGGTCGAGGGCGGCTCGCTGGTGCAGCAGCCGTCCACCACGCCGGTCTTCGCCGGCATCGCCGGCGGCATGGCCCGGCTGCCCGAGCTGCTCGCCGCCACGCTCCCGGTGCGGACCGACGCGACCGTGCGCGAGCTGCGCCGCACCGAGTCGGGCTGGGCGCTGACCGTGGGGCCGACCACGTCGCCCGAGCTGGTGGAGGCGGACGCCGTGGTGCTCGCCGTACCCGCGGCGGCGGCGGCGCGGCTGCTCTCCACGGTGGCGCCGCTCGCGGCGGCCGAGCTGGCCGAGGTCGAGTACGCGTCGATGGCCGTGGTCACCTTCGCCTTCCGCGAGTCCTCCGCGCCCGAGCTCGCGACGACGGACTCCTCGGGCTTCCTCGTCCCGCCGGTCGAGGGCCGCCGGATCAAGGCGGCGACGTTCTCGTTCGCCAAGTGGGGCTGGGTCCGCGCCGCCGCCGCCGGCCTCCTGCTGATGCGCACCTCGCTCGGCCGGTACGGCGAGGAGGCCACCCTCCAGGCCTCCGACGAGGAGCTCGTCGCGTGGTCGCTCGCCGACCTGCGCGACGCCGTCGGACTGTCGGCCGAGCCGGTCGACACCCACGTCCAGCGCTGGGGCGGCGGCCTCCCGCAGTACGCCGTCGGCCACCTCGACCGCGTCGCCCGCATCCGCGCCGCCGTCGCCACCCTCCCCGGCCTCGCCCTCTGCGGCGCCGCCTACGACGGTGTCGGCATCCCCGCGGTCATCGCCTCGGCCCATCGCGGGGTGGGGGACCTGGGTCCGCTGGCGTAGCCACGGACGATCCTGCTGTCCGGGAGCGCCGCGCTCCCCACGACAGGAACGTCCGTGGGTACGCCGCCGCCAGGGGCTAGACGACGACGGTCCCCTCCACCGCCGTGCGCTCGAGGACGCCGCCGACAGCCTGCGCACGAACGGGCCGGGCGAGCCCGAGCCGATGGTGCGGCCGTCGACGGTGAGGACCGGCGTCACGCCGCCCATGGTGCCGGTCACGAACACCTCGTCGGCGCTGTAGACCTCGGTGAGCGAGAAGTCGCCGACCACGGTCGGGATGCCGGAGGCCGCGCAGATCTCGAGGATCGTCTCGCAGGTGATGCCCTCGGGGCAGGCGCTTGCCGCACGCGCTCGGCGACCTTGCACAATGGAGGCATGAGCAGCAAGGCGCAGCGGGCCCGGGAGATCAACGACAGCATCCGCTACACGATGTGGTCGGTCTTCCGGCTCGACGACCCGCTCGGCGACGCGGACCGCCCGACCGAGGGGGCCGAGGTGGAGAAGCTCTTCGCCGAGCTCGCCGAGGCCGACGTGGTGGTGCGGGGCGTGTACGACGTGTCGGGCATCCGCGCCGACGCCGACCTGATGGTCTGGTGGCACGCCGCCACCTCCGAGGAGCTCCAGGACGCCTACAACCGGTTCCGCCGGACCGCCTTCGGCCGCCGCCTCGCCCCGGTCTGGTCGCAGATGGCGCTGCACCGCCCGGCGGAGTTCAACAGGAGCCACGTGCCTGCGTTCCTCAACGACGAGGAGCCACGCCGGCACGTCTCGGTCTACCCGTTCGTGCGCTCCTACGAGTGGTACCTCCTCGAGGACGCCGACCGCCGCCGGATGCTCGCCGACCACGGCAAGATGGCCCGCGACTACCCGGACGTCCGGGCGAACACCGTGGCCAGCTTCTCGCTCGGCGACTACGAGTGGATCCTCGCCTTCGAGGCCGACGAGCTGTACCGGATCGTCGACCTGATGCGTCACCTGCGCGGGTCCGAGGCGCGGCGGCACGTCCGCGAGGAGATCCCGTTCTACACCGGCGCGCTCGTCGGCATCTCGGAGCTCATCGACCGCCTGCCCTGACCGGAACCGGTACGCCGCCGCCTGCGTCGTACCGGTCATGAGGACCGCGCTCGCGCTGGCCGCTCTGCTGCTGCTCCCGGCCTGCGGCACGGAGAGGTCCCCGGCCCCGGCCGCTATCGCGACGCCCGTCGAGCGTCCCGACGGCGTGCCCGCTCCCGGCGGCGAGGTCACCACCGGGGGGCCGGTCACGGTCCTCGACGACGGTGGCGGGGCCGAGCTCTGCCTGGGTGGTGTCGCGACCTCCCTGCCGCCCCAGTGCGGCGGGCCGCCGCTCGTCGGCTGGGACTGGTCCGAGCACGCCGGTGACTTCGAGGACGTGCGGGGCGTGCGGTGGGGCGAGTTCGTCGTGACCGGCGCCTTCGACGGCACCTCGATGACGCCGGCAGCGGTGGTCCCTGCCGCGGCGTGGACCGGCGAGCACGACGACTCGGGCGACCACGACTTCACCACGCCGTGCGAGGAGCCCGAGGGCGGGTGGGTCGTCGATGCCGGGCGCACCTCGCAGGGTGACCAGGACCGGGCCTTCGGCACGGCGAGGCGACTGCGCGACTACGCCTACTCGTTCATCGACACCTCGCCCGACGGCCGCAGCCCCGAGGAGATGGACCAGGACGCGCTCGCGGGTGACCTCGACGCCTCCCGATGGATCGTCAACGTGCGGGTGACCGGCGACCCCGCCGCGGCGCAAGACGCCCTCCGCGAGGTGTGGGGCGGTGGCCTCTGCGTGCTCGGGGCGCAGCACACCGACGCCGAGCTCGGCCGGATCCAGCAGGAGGTCCACGACCTGCTGCCCGGCACGCTCTCCTCGGGTCGCGGCCTGGACCAGGTCGAGGTCGGGGTCGTCTTCGACGACGGCACCATCCAGGCTTGGGTGGACCAGCAGTACGGCACCGGCACCGTCGTGGTGGGCTCGGCGCTGGAGGTGGTCGGATGAGGACGGCGTCGGCGCTCGCCGCGCTGCTCCTCGTCCTCGCCGCGTGCGGCAGCGAGGACGGCGCGACCGCCACCGATCCCTCGGGCCCCTCCGACGCGATGCCGACCGCCGTACCCGCAGCACCCGGCCAGGTGACCACCCGGGGCATCGTGACGGTGATGGACACCGGGAGCCCCGAGCTCTGCCTCGGCCCGGTCGCGGAGTCGTGGCCGCCCCAGTGCGGTGGCCCACCGATCGAGGGCTGGGACTGGGCCGACCACGACGGCGTGTTCGAGCGCCAGCAGGACACCCGGTGGGGCCTGTTCGTGGTGACGGGCACCTGGGACGGCGCCACGTTCGGCTACGACAGTGCCGTCCCCGCCGCGCTCCACAATCCGATCGTCGACGCCGAGCCGGTGCTCCCGCGGCCCGCGGTCGAGCTCTCCCAGGGGGAGCTCGACGAGATCGCCGAGCAGGTGGGCAGCGACCTCCCCGGCGCCCAGGGCGCCTATGCGGAGGGCGGGCACGTGCTGGTCGACGTCATCTACGACGACGGCTCGTTCCAGGCCTGGGTCGACGAGGAGCACGGCGCGGGCGTCGTCGTGGTGTCGTCGATGCTGGTCGACGCGGGCCAGGGGCCGGTCAGGAGTCGGCCGGCTCCAGGGTCAGGCTGATCGAGTTGATGCAGTACCGGTCGCCCGTGGGCGTGCCGTAGCCGTCGGGGAAGACGTGGCCGAGGTGGGAGCCGCAGTTGGCGCAGCGGACCTCGACCCGCTTCATGCCGTGCGAGTTGTCCTCGAGGTACTCGATGGTGTCGGTGATCGGCTGGTAGAACGACGGCCAGCCGCAGCCGGAGTGGAACTTGGTGTCGGACTCGAAGAGCTTGGCGTGGCACGCTTTGCAGGAGTAGATGCCCGTGGTCTCGGTGTCGGTGTACTCGCCGGTGAAGGCCCGCTCGGTGCCCGCCTGGCGCAGGACCGCGTACTCCTCGGCCGAGAGCTCCTCACGCCACTGCTCGTCGGTCTTCTCCACGTTGTAGGCCATGCCCCGATTCTAGAGAGTGGGGGAAGCCACCCGTGCGGGGCGTTGACTCTCTCGGAGAACACCTGTTCACTCAGATGGCATGGCCGCCACTGTCCCGTGGGAACGGCTCCGGAGCGCCGGGGCGAAGCTGACTACCCCGCTGCACCCGGACGACTACCTGCGTCTGATCAACCCGCTGTGGAGCGAGCGTGAGCTCCGGGGTCGCGTCGAGAAGGTCGTGCCGGAGACCGACGACGCCGCGACGCTGGTGATCCGGCCCGGGTGGGGGTGGCGCTACGACCACCGGCCCGGTCAGTACGTCGGGATCGGGGTCCAGGTCGACGGGCGGTTCCAGTGGCGGTCGTACTCGGTGAGCTCGCCGCCGAAGCGCTCCGGCCGGACGATCGCGATCACGGTGCGGGCGATGCCCGAGGGGAAGCTGTCGGCCCACCTCGTCAACGGGCTCGCGCCCGGGACGATCGTGCGGCTCGCGCGGCCCGAGGGCGACTTCGTGCTGCCCGAGCCGCCGCCCGCGACGATGCTGTTCCTCGTCGGCGGCAGCGGGGTCACCCCCGTCATGGCGATGCTGCGGACGATGGACCGGCGCTCGCGGACGAGCGGGACCGCGTTCCCGGACGTGGTCATGCACTACTCCTCGCCGACCCCGGAGCGGATGATCTTCCGCGACGAGCTCGACCGGCTCGAGCGCGAGCACGAGTCCCTCACCGTGCACCGGCTGCACACCGACACCGACGGCATGCTCGAGCTCGCCGACCTCGACGATATCTGCCCGGACTGGCGCGAGCGCGAGACCTGGGCGTGCGGACCGGGCCCGATGCTCGACGCGATCACCGCGCACTTCGAGGAGGCCGGCCTCGAGGACCGTCTGCACCTGGAGCGGTTCTCGCTCGAGCTCGGCGGCGAGGGCGGGGAGGGCGGCCGAATCACCTTCCGCAACTCCGGCAAGTCGGTCGAGGCCGACGGTGCCACCACGGTCCTGGAGGCCGGCGAGGAGGCCGGGGTCGGCATGCCCTACGGCTGCCGCATGGGCATCTGCCACACCTGCACGCTCACCCTCGTCAGCGGCCGGGTCCGCGACCTGCGCAACGGCGAGGAGTTCGACCAGCCCAACGAACAGGTGCAGACCTGCGTGACCGCCGCGGTCGGCGACTGCACCCTCGACATCTGATCCGACACCCCATCCGATACCCCAGGGAGACGAAATGGCGATCTCGGACGTCCAGGAGTACACCCACCTCACCGACGAGGAGGTGGAGCAGATCGGCCGCGAGCTCGACGCGATCCGCGCGGAGATCGAGGAGTCGCGCGGCGCCGCCGACGCGGCGTACATCAACCGGATCATCAAGGTGCAGCGGTCGCTGGCCGCGGCCGGCCGGGTGACGCTGTTCGCGAGCGACAAGAAGCCGGCGTGGGTCGCGGGGGCGTCCATGCTCGCGCTGGCCAAGATCCTCGAGAACATGGAGATCGGCCACAACGTCATGCACGGCCAGTGGGACTGGATGAACGATCCCGAGATCCACTCCTCCAACTGGGAGTGGGACACCGCGCAGCCGGCCGAGCAGTGGAAGCACAGCCACAACTACGTGCACCACCAGTTCACCAACGTGCTCGGCTATGACAACGACATCGGCTACGGCATCCTCCGGATGGCGCGCGAGCAGAAGTGGTCGCCGTACAACCTCGGCCAGCCAGTCTGCAACGCGCTGCTCGCCACGCTGTTCCAGTGGGGCGTGGCGCTCCACGACCTCGACATCGAGCGGATCCGCAAGGGCGAGAAGGACCCGAAGGAGATGAAGCGCCAGCTGCGCCAGATCCTCCGCAAGGGCCGCAACCAGGTGCTCAAGGACTACGTCGTCTACCCGGCCCTCGCGGGCAGGAACTGGAGGACCACGCTCACCGCCAACATGACCGCCAACCTGGCGCGGAACCTCTGGGCCTACGTCATCATCTTCTGCGGTCACTTCCCGGACGGCGCGATGCACTTCACCGAGGAGGAGATCGAGGACGAGAGCCGCTCGGAGTGGTACCTGCGGCAGATCCTCGGCGCCGCCAACTTCAGGGGCGGCCCGCTGCTGCACATCCTCAGCGGCAACCTCGGCTTCCAGATCGAGCACCACCTGTTCCCGGACCTGCCGAGCAACCGGTACGCCGAGATCTCGGTGCGCGTCCGCGAGCTGTGCGAGAAGTACGACCTGCCGTACACGACCGGCCCGCTGCACCGGCAGTACGGCCAGGCCCTGCGCACGATCATCAAGCTGTCGCTGCCCAACGGCATGACCTCCAGCGACCAGCCCGAGCCGCCGACGCCGGCGCGCGACCGCAAGCGGAAGTCGGACGCCGAGCGCCCGCCGCGTCGGAAGGAGCTGGGTGGATGGATGCGCAGCGCGTGATGCCGGAGCGCCCGATGCCCGAACGCCTGATGACCAAGGCCTGGGCGACGCAGTGCGCGCTCAGCCGGATCTGCGGCGTGTGCGGGGAGTCGCTGGGGCGCCCGATCGCCTTCCTGGGCACCGAGCAGGAGGTGGGCCGCAACGCCTTCCACCTGCCGCCGATGCACGTCGCCTGCGCGCGGTCGCTCGACGGGCGCCCGGAGTCGGAGCTGGTGACCACGGCCGGCTTCGAGTTCGTCCGCCCGTCCCACGACGACGCCGACCGGCGGCCGCGCTTCGAGCCGAACTCGCTGCTCTGACCGGGCTAGGGTCGGCGTCATGGCCAAGACCCCCGCAGCCGAGGTCGAGGCGGGCGGTCGTGCCGTCCGCGTGTCCAGCCCGGACCGGGTGATCTACGAGGCGACCGACCGTACGCCCGAGGTCACCAAGCTGATGGTCGCGGAGTACTTCGCGAGCGTCGAGGACGGGCTGATGCGAGCCCTCCGGGACCGGCCGACCGCGCTGGAGCGCTGGACCTCCGGCGTACGCCCCGGGATGAAGCTGGCGACCGGGCCGCAGGACCGGGACGCCGACGCGTTCTACCAGAAGCGGGTGCCCAAGGGGGCGCCCGACTACGTGGAGACCGTCGAGATCACCTTCCCGTCCGGGCGGAAGGCCGAGGAGATCTGCCCGACCGAGATCGCGGTGCCGGTCTGGTGCGCCCACATGGGCACGCTGGTCTTCCATCCCTGGCCGGTACGCCGCAGCGACGTCGACCACCCCGACGAGCTGCGCATCGACCTGGACCCCCAGCCCGGCACGACCTTCACCGACGCCGTCCGCGTCGCCGGCGTCGCGCGCGAGCTGCTGGAGGAGCTCGGCCTGCGCGGCTACCCGAAGACCTCGGGCAACCGGGGCGTGCACATCTACGTGCGGATCGAGCCGCGGTGGGAGTTCACCGACGTGCGGCACGCCGCGATCGGCTTCGGCCGCGAGCTCGCGCGGCGCGACGAGGGCGTCACCGTGGACTGGTGGAAGGAGGAGCGGGGTGAGCGCATCTTCGTGGACTTCAACCAGAACAACCGCGACCGCACCATCGCCTCCGCCTACTCGCTGCGCCCGCTGCCGGGGGCCCCGGTCTCGACGCCGGTGACGTGGGACGAGCTCGCCGACCTCACCGACCCGCGCGACTTCAACCTCTTCACCGTCCCCGACCGCGTGGCCGACGGTGACCCGTGGGCGACGATCGACGACGCGGCGTACTCCCTCGAGCCGCTGCTCCGGCTGTGGGAGGAGCTCCCGGGCGGCGAGCTCAACTTCCCGCCCGACTACCCGAAGATGCCGGGCGAGCCGCCCAGGGTCCAACCCAGCAAGAAGAACGCTCTCAACTGGGAAGACGATGGTGTGACACGTCGTGAGTGAGTAAGCACAGCGCTCACTCAACTGATAACCTACACCTAATGAGTCACGTTGTCAGCGTTCTCGTCGTGTCGGCATGGGACAAGGCCGCCGCCCTCGGAACGATCGCCGGCGCCGTCGCGACCCTCGGAGCTGTGATCGGAGCCCTCTGGCTCGGCAAGCGTGACCGTGACGCCGCAGATGCGGCGGTTCAAGAGCAGTTGCTGGCAGCGAAGACGAGATCCCAGCGTGAGTGCCGGCTCGACCTCTTGCTCGCCCTCATGCGCGAAGTCGGGAACTGGATCGGGGCCGCACCTGAGACGGGCGACCGACTGGCCGCCGAAGCGAATCTTGCGGGTTTGTTACAGGCCCTCGGGCCTGTGGACTATCAGGCCATGCCGGCGGTCCGGGCACTTGTGGGTTCGCGCTTTCCGCTCGAAGGTCCGAACTACGAAGACATCTACGTTGCTCGTCCGGAGACGGTCGCGTCGTCGGTGGTCGTCGGATATGCCCAGCGGGAGATTTCATCGGCGATCCAAGAGACGACGCTGTGACAGCCCGCCTCGCCGACCTCCACCGCTCCTTCGCCCGCCACCTCCGCGCCGAAGGCAAGTCCGAACGCACCATCACGATCTACGGCCAGGCGATCACGTTCTTCTCCAAGTGGCTCGAGGAACAAGGCCGACCAGCCGATGTCGACGAGCTCAACCGGCCAGCCATCCGCGAGTGGCTGGCCCAGCTCGCCGAGGTGAATGAACCCTCCACCGTGAAGACGCGCTACCGCGGCCTCTTTCGCTTCTGCGGCTGGCTTGTCGACGAAGAAGAGCTGTCCGAGAACCCGATGAAGACGCTCTCGCCACCGGAGCCCAACTCCAAGCCCGTCCCGATCTTGTCCGACGATGACCTGGCTGCACTGATGAAGGCGTGCGCCGGCAAGGACTTTCGAGACCGCCGTGACGAGGCCATGATCCGCGTCCTGCTCGACGCCGGCCTGCGTGTCTCCGAGCTCTGCGCCCTCACTGTCGACGGGGTTGACCTCGACCAGGGCATGGCGGTCGTGCGGGGCAAGGGTCGCAAGGTCCGGCCGGTCTACTTCGGTGCCCGTACCACTAGGGCTCTTGACCGCTACATCCGTGTACGCGCACGCGAACGATGGGCGCACCTCGACGCCCTTTTCATCACGCAGCGCGGTGCTCTCAGCCCTGACGGCGCCCGCGACCGGATGAAGGTCCGCGGCGAACAGGCCGGCATCACAGACCTGCACCCGCACCGGTTCCGGCACACCTGGGCGCACGACTTCCTGATGAACGGGGGGCAGGAGCGGGACCTCAAGCGACTCGCCGGCTGGTCCTCCGATGTCATGCTCGAGCGCTACGGAGCATCGGCCGCAGACGCGCGTGCAAAGGCCGCAGCGCAACGTATGAAGCGGGGTGACCGGGTGTGATCGATGACAGCGAACTGGCGGCAGTCCGGGAGTCGATTCGCGTTCGCCAACGACGAGCTGACGAGGTCGAGCGAAGGCGGCAGCTGGTCCTGAGTACGCCCACCGAACGACGCGCTCTGACCATCTCTTGCGACGCACCCCATCGCGGTGGCAAGTCCCCGAAGATGGCGGAGGTCCAAGTGACGGAGCACGGCACCTTCTTCGTGTCGCGCATCCCATGGGCACCGTCTGACGCCACCGCTCTGCGGCCGTGGATCGAAGAGAGCCATCTCGTTCAACTGTTCAGGGTGGGATCGCCAGAGTTCGAAGACGACGGCCTCCTCCGCTCGGCGATCGAGAACCTGAACTGGTGGAAGGAACGGGGGCCCGGAGATCTTTTTTGGATCGCGAAGCGTCAGCAGCGGGTTCACGTAGTGCAGGAAGTTCTCGACCTCCCCTACACCGACGGTCGTCGGACGCTCTGGGTCCGGTGCCCTTTACACCTCAATGACTTCGAGCGCATGGACGCGACTCGGCTCATCGAAGCGCTCAGGTAACGACCGCCGCCGAAAGAGCGGTGTACTCTATTCCGTAGAACACTGCTCCACCAGGAGCAGGCGGGCCGGGAAGACTAGTCTCCAGACCACGCACCAATTGGACGGGCGTCCGGTGCACCTTGATTCATTCGAGGTGCTGACGCATGTCCGCTTCTATTCCGGCCGAGCGAAGTCTCGTTGCCTCTATCGCTGCTCACGAATCGTGGGCTCGTACCACTAACCGCACGGCGCGAACCGCGCCGGCACGCGCCGCGCTCGATCAGAAGTTTCTCGAGGCCGCCGGCGGCGACCCGATCCGAGCCGCCCACCTTCGCAAGGCACACTTCGCCCGGCTTGCCCTGAAGTCGGCCCAAGCCCGCCGCAAGGCGCGAGGACTATCGGACCTCGCCGACGCCGCTGAGACCGAACTTGCAGAGGCTGGTGGTCTCGATGCCGCGTCCTGAACGAGAAAGCCGCCCGGGGGCGAACCGAGCGGCCAGCATCTCGACGGCGATCAAGAATGAAGCCAGCGTAGCACTCGCTACAGACCCGGGCTGCTGCCTTGCGCTGACGCTTGATGAGCGCATGACTGCGGCGCGGTTCGCGATCCACTGCGGCGTCAATCGGTGTGCCCGCACAGTGCTGCGAGGTGATGACCGGTGACCGAGCTCGCAGCGTTCATCGATCACTTCCGCCAGCGGGTCCTTCAGGATGCGCTGACCGAGGCCACTGCTACTTACTGGTTGCGCCGCGCGGAGCAGTTCGAGGCCGCCAAGCCGCGACCTGGCGACTTCCACGGTCTGCTGACGCCGGCTGAGCTCAGCGCGAAGTGGAGCGAGCTGGACTCGATCGCTCGTGCGTGCCGGGTACGCGCCTCCGCCTCTCCAGTTGGGATCTCCCACGAGGTCGCGGACGCACTCAGCGAGGTGGCCGCATGACGGGCGCCTACGAGCAGTCCCAGCGATTCCTGGCGCACAGCCCCCGACCGAAGCTCCGCAAGCGCTCACAGGCCAAGGTAGGCGCGCGCAAAGGCCCGGAGAGCGTCCTGCACGTCACCGAGGACCGCGACAACCAGAAGGCTCTCGTGCGCGGCCTGAACGTGCGCCGAATCCTCGAGCTGGCCGGCGTGATCGACGACGCGAGCTGGTCGCCGTCCGGCAAGGGCTATGTGGTCTCCTCGGCCGCACTCGCTGACGTCGCCGCAATGGCCGATTACACGCACACGCCTTACCGCGTGAAGACGTTCGGCGGTGGTGAGGAATGAAGGACCGCAGGCGCCGCGTGCTGGAGTCCGCGATCTTCGGCGACCTCACCTATGGGGAGAAGGTCTACCTGATCACTGTCGCAACCATCCGGCCCGAGTACGTGGACGGAAGGCTCCGTCCCGGCTCGAAGTCGATGGGACCGGACGGCAAGTACGCGCTCCATCTCGACTACCTCGCGGGAGCCCTCGGAACCAGTCCGACTGGGGTCCGCAAAATGCGCCAGTCACTCGAGCGGAAGGGCTACCTCCAATGGTGCCACGACGGCACTTTCGGGCGCCCTCCGATGTGGCAGGCGATGGTCGTAAGGGTGCCCAAAAACGGGAGGGTTACGGCTGGCGAAAACCGCCATCCTTACGGGCTGGCCGAGTGGGTCACAAGGATGGCCGATTCCGCCACCCTTACCTATAGGACGCCCGACGACAGCAACCACCCGCCCGCGTCAGGCGCCTTGCCGACCGCGTCGAACCATGTGGAGGCAGCAAGGAGAGAGCTCGCCGAACTCCCGGTCCGCTTCCCACTGACGGGTTGCATCTGGCACGAGCACTTCTGCCCCGACGACTGCGCCAAGCAGCCGGAAAGCCGGGAGGCCAGCTGATGAGCGCCAACGTCATCCCTCTTGCCAGCCGTCGGCCTCAGCCCGAGCAGACCTGCAGGTGTCCGCAGCACCAGATGTGGGATCTCGCGGACCGCGTGCGCGAGGCCCTGCTCCAGTCCCAGGGCGAGCTGCTGGTGTCGCGCGACGACCACGCTGCCGTGCTCGAGGACGTGCTTTCAACGATCGCGCAAGTCATGGCCACCAGGGCGGAGGCCGAGCGATGAGCTACGAATCCGTCTGGCTCGACTGTGCCTTCCCTGGCTGTGGCGCCGGAACGCTCGCCGATCCTCGACACCTCGCGAACCTGACCGCGTCGGGCGGGTGGGAGTGCCACGCGCACGACCTGCTCGCAGTGGAGCGGTGGGTCGGCTCAGAGGGCCTCAGCGAAGAAGATCAACCAGGCGCCGAGCGCAATCGCCGTCCAGACGGTCCAGTCGATGTTGGCTCGCCCCAGCCGACGACGAACGGCCAACCGGTCGGTACGTGTCGCCGCGGCCTGGTCGAGTGTTCCGAGAAGGCGGGCTTCGACAGTGAGCCATCGGATGGCCTGCACGGTGCCCGCGACCGCGATCAAGAGATTGCCGATAAGAGCCACGTTCATGGGCGGATTCTGCCCGGCCGAGGGAGGCGCTCGTGGTGAGCGCGCAGACGAACGATCTGCGGGTCTTGATGTACGTGCTCGATGCCCTGCGAAGGCAAGAGCAGCGGCATCGATTGAGCCATTGGCAGGTGCCGGCCGGAGTCGCCGATCTCCTTGCAGAACTGGGTTTTCGGGTCAGTCGGGGTCAGGTGGGGTCACCACATGCGCCATCCGCGCAAACCAGCGACGGTGGTCCTGAGACGAGGTTGTTGGTGCGGTACGAGACCGCAGCCCAGATGTTGGATGTGTCGGTGAGCACGGTGAAGCGGCTGATCAAGGAACAGGTTCTTCACCCCGTGCGCATCGGCGGATCTTCCCGCATCCGGGTCGCGGAACTCGACGAGTACGTAGCCCGCTTGGCGGGAGGAGAGAGCGCATGAAGCTGACTAGCAAGGACATCGTGGGGCTGCTGGAGGGCGGCCTCGCAAACGGGCAGGCCATGTTTCACCTGTCCAAGCGCCGGCAGCCAGGGGACTTGCTGAGCACCCGACAGCGCGCCTTCCTTGAGGAGGTCACGCGCACTGGACGGAAGTCTGGTCAGGTACCCGAGCATCCCGAGTCCGGCGCGGCGCGGGAGCAGTACCGACGGGACTCTGACGCGGAGCTGTCTGCGGTAGAGCTGGCTTGGCTGGATCGGCTGCCTCGCGATCCTGCGCAGGTTCGGTTCGAGGACGCCCAGCGGCTTGCTGCTCTCGCGGCTTCCATCAGTCCGATGAAGGCGCCGCAGTCCGCACGTCTTATCGAGTCCGCGTGGGCTCCTGTGAAGGCGCTCCACGACCGCAGGGTCGCTGAGGCTGAGCTAAAGCAGGCACAGCGACCGCTGCCGCGCCTTCCGGACGGCCTTGTGGACGCGCTCCTGGATGCGCTTATCGAAGAGCACCCTGGTGTCTCGCGCGAGGCGCTGCGAGTCCAGGCGCGTGAGCTCGCCACCGACGTTCAGGTTCGGCGGGAGGACGCGTACGCCAACGCCCTCAATCGAGCAAGGCGGCACGTCGACCTCTTGTCGCAGGCACAGGCGGACTACGACGCCACGACTCGCGAGGTGGCGGTATGAGCGCCTCCTACCAGCAAGTGTTCAGCAGTCGGGCGACAGAGAGCGGCGTCGAGGTCGTCGGCACGTTCCTGCTAACCGGCGACGGCGTCAGTCTCAGCGCAGTTGAGGACGCATTCACCAGTCCGCTCAAGCTCCTCGCACAGGAGATCGGAGCGGACGCCGCGGTGGGAATCGCTGCCGACCACGAGCGACGCGAGGAGACCATGCGCACGGCGATCACGGACGCGCTCGAGAAGGTCGCGCCGGAGCAGCGCGCGGAACTCATGGAGCGCTACGGCCTGGCGGTCGGAGACGTCGGATGACCCGGGCCTCCACCCCGCCCCCGGGGGCCTCGTACCCACCGGGGGCGGCTGGTTCTGACCCTCAGTACAAGACTGGGGATCTCGGACCCGTAGCGCCTGAGGGCGGCTCCACGAGCCCCGGATTGACGCCTCTTGGGCCTCCTTCCCAGCGCGCCTATCTCTCGCGAGCGCGTGTCTGCCGTGGCTGCGGCGGCCCGCTGCCGAAGCAGAAGCATCAGGGCAATCCGCGCCGCTGGTGCTCGGAGTCGTGCCGAGTCGCCGCCTACCGACGCGCCCAGAAGGCCACGGCTGCCGGGGGCGCTGCCCGATGAGTACCAACCAGCCGATCTCCCGCCTCGACGAGCGGGTCGACGACATGCTCCGCGCCCTACGCGACATGCCGGAGTCACTTCTCCACGAGCTCATCGCCGGCATGCGCGCGCACGAGGAGATGGCCGCACAGATCGGCCCGGACTTCCCGGGCGCGGCCAACGTGCTGGCGGGCACCACATTCCGCCGCGCATTCACCGACGTCATGGGCGAGGTACTCGCCCTCAAGAAGAAGGGGGCCCACTGAGTGGCCGTCCGCCGAGAAAAGGTGATCCTCGAGCTCGACGATCATTTTTCCACGAAGATGGCGAAGGCTGCAGCCGCAGCCGCGCTGCTCGACAGGAACCTCGACACCCTGTCCGACCATGCCGTCGGCCTCAGCCGGGACAACGACCGCCTTGGGCAGTCGTTCGATCGCGGCGGGAAGCAGATCGACCGCTACTCTGGCCGGCTCGCCATCCTGGCGCAGACAGCCGCGATGATCGCGCCGGCCCTGGCACCGATCGGCGCCGCTGGCATCCCGGCCGTGGCTGGCCTGACCGCCGGTCTCGGTGCTCTCGCGGGCGCTGTCGGCGTCGGGGTGCTCGCGTTCAACGGCATGGGGGACGCGCTCGACAGCCTGAACAAGTACCAGGCCGAGCCGACCGCGGAGAACCTCCAGGCGATGCGGGTGGAGCTGCAGAAGCTCGGCCCTGACGGCGCGCACTTCGTAAAGTTCCTCGACAGCCTTGAGCCGCAGCTCCGGTCGCTGCAGATGGCGGCCCGTGAGGGGTTGCTCCCGGGTGTTGAGGAGGGCATCACTTCCCTGCTCGACAAGCTGCCGCAGGTCCGCCGGATCGTCCGCGAGATGTCCTCCGCGATGGGGGAGCTGGCCGCGGATGGGGGAGCCGATCTGGCGGGCCCGCGGTGGCGAGAGTTCTTCGACTACCTCGACCGCGAGGCCGCTCCGACGCTAGAGACGATGGGCCGCACGCTGGGCAACTTCGCCACCGGCTTCGCGCAGATGCTCGCCGACGTCGCGCCGCTCACCAACCAGTTCGCTGGCGGGCTCGAGAACCTGTCCCGACGCTTCGCTGAGTGGACGGCCGGCCTCGACCAGAACCAAGGCTTCCAGGAGTTCCTGGCCTATGTGTCGCAGTCCGGACCGAAGGCACTCGACCTCATCGGCGCCATCGCCCAAACGCTCGCCTCGATCGCCAAGGCCGCCGCCCCGGTCGGTGACATCGTTCTGCCCGTGCTCACGGCGCTGGTCAAGGCACTCGGGCTGGTCGCCGACTCGCAGCTTGGCCCGTGGCTGTTCACGGCCACTGCTGCGTTCTCGGTCTACTCCCGCGCCGCCGCTCTGGCGACCACGGCGACCGAGAAACTGGCCCTGTCGCAGAGCGGTATTGGCCGGATGAACCAGATCGCGTCCTACGCGAAGACGGCAGCCGCCGGGCTCGGCATGGTCGCGGTCGCCATGACGGATGTTGACGACAAGGCCGGCCTGTCCAACACCGCCATGCTCGGTATCGCCGGCACGATGGCCGGCCCGTGGGGCGCCGCAGCCGGCGCCGCAGTGGGTCTGACGATGGACCTCGCCGCCGCGAACAACGACCTCGAGACCGCGATCGACAACGCTAACCTGGCGCTAGCTTCCGGCACGATCCCCGAGGTCCGTCAGCGGTATCGCGAGCTGCGCGATGAGCTGCGCGAGACCAAGAAGGACATGGACCAGTTCTGGTCCATGGACCGCGGCGGGGAGGGCTTCCTCGAAACCATCAAGGGCGACATGAACGCCCTGACGACGTGGCTCTCCGGTGGCACCGCGGAGGCCGAAGACAAGCTCATTGACCTCCAGACCCGGATGGCCACCGGCCGCACGTTCGCGCGGCTCTACGGCGACGCTATCGGCGTGACCGGACGTCAGATCCGAGTCGCGGCCGGTGACGCCCAGGCACTCTCCACGGCGCTCTCAGTGCTGGAGGGCTGGCTCGACCACCGCGCCGCCGTGCGGAACTACGAGCAGTCCATCGACGACCTCTCGAAGGCGCTCAAGAACCGTGCCGGCGCATGGGACCGGGACACCCAGGCCGGTCGGAACAACCTCGACCTGCTCGACGCCACCGCCACGTCGCTGGCCCAGGTCGCCTCCCAGATGAAGAACGACGAGGCGCGGACCAACTTCCTCCAGAACGCCCGGCGCGACTTGATCCAGCTCGGCAAGGCGTCCCCGGAGGCCGCGCGCGAAGTCGAGAAGGTCATCGACAGGCTAGACGCGATCGGCCTGACCGTGGACAAGGTCGGTAAGAAGAAGGCCGAGCCGAAGATCGGGGCCGACGACCGTGAGTTCCGCGTCAAGACGGACGGCACGCTCGAAGATCTGTTCCGCGTTGCCGGCATCAAGGTCGAGCCCAAGATCGGTGCCGACAATAAGCGCGCCAAGGGCAAGGTCGACGAGACCAACGCCTTCCTGCGGATGCTCGACGGCAAGACGGCGATGCCGACGGTGGACGCCGACACCTTCGGCGCGATGTCGAAGCTCGGCGCCGTCCGGTCCGAGCTCGCTCAGATCCGCGACAAGGTCGTCACCGTCAGCGTCAACCGCGTCGGCGACGCACTGGGCAGCCTCGGCTTCGCCTCGGGCGGGCTGGTGCTCGGTCCTGGTGGTCCGACTGACGACATGATCCCGGCGTTGCTGTCGAACCGGGAGTTCGTCATGCCGGCCGCAGCCGTCGAGCACTACGGTCTGCCCATGATGGAGATGGTCCGAGCCCGCCAGTTCGCCACCGGCGGTCTCGTCACCGCTGGGGGAGAGGCGACCATCACCAGGTTCCGCGCGGGATCGAGGCTTCCCGTCCATCTGGAGGAGGTGGCCGCGTGACGTTCGTAGGTATCGCCTGCAAGGGCGATCATGCCGAGGTGGTCTTCGACGAGGGCGCGTATTCCGCTACCTCAGTCAAGGTTCGTCCGTCGACCAAGGTCACGCATCTCCACCACTTCGACGCACTGATGACGGTTAGCGGGAGCCCGAACTTCGTCCGTCCAGCGGAGGAGATACTGCCCTCGGCGGCGATCCAGACCTCGTCTTTCGACGAACTGGTGAGCGAGGCTCCACGGTGGCTCGAGCGCTCGGTCGATTCGTTCTTCGCTGCGCCCGGCGCCGAACAAGGCAGCGGAAGCGTGTACCTCGTCGGATACTCCCATCGGCTCGGGGAGTTCGCGGCGTACAGGTTCACGCCGCGCAATCCCTCCGGGATCAGAGAGACCTTCGTGCTCCAGCCGACCCCGTACAGCCTCAGGCCGCCCGCAGACTGGCTCAAGATGATCATCAAGGGCCTCGCGAAGGCCGGCTTCCCAGATGACATGCGTGCCGAGCTCTGGCAGGCATGGATGGGCCGGCCACAGGCGCCGTTCCCGGAGTCCGTGGGGGATTGGATCGCCCTGGCCGAGCTCGCCAGGGAAGAGCGCTCGCTCACCGGGCAAGAATTCCTCCGCGTCCACGTCACGGGCGCTCTACGGATGACAACGCTGCGGCGGGACGAGTCAACGACCAAGGTCATCCACCGGTTCAACGACTCTGACCCGGAGACCCTTGAGCGCATGTTCATGTCCTCGCTGCACCCGATCGGCCAATGGCTGCCGTGCGGTGAATGCGATAGCGGAAAACCCACTGTCGAGTGCTGCTTCGCGGACGCCGTCACACAGCCCTGCGAATGCGGTTCCGGAGAGCTCTTCGTCGACTGTTGCCTCGTCGAGCCGCAGGACGTTCGGCGAGACCAGCTCTGGACTGCGCCATTCGGCCTCTGAACTCCACGCGCCGAAGTGGCGAGACTGCTCCTGCGGGTCAGGGAAGCCGCTCATCGAGTGCTGCGAACCGGAGAAGGTGAACGTCTGATGGCTCTCGAAAACCGCAACGGACACCACCTTCGACGTCTCCCAAGCTTCGGGCACCGATTCCGGTGCCCGCCGAACCAGGTGCGGGGTCACCACCAACGTCCCGAACGCTTCCGCAGCACGGCGCCGTTGCGTGGGGCGAGCGTGTCGGTTGTCGGCGGGGCGGTCATGACGGTGATCACTGGTCCCTGACCCCCCGGGTCAGTCAATCGAGAGTTCGGCCCAGACGTTCTTGCCGTTGTCCTCGACGGGCTCCACGCCCCACGCCTGGGCGAGTTGTGACACCAGGTGCAGTCCGCGGCCTCGCTCAGCTCCGATGTCGAAGGGGTGAAGGTCGGGATTGCCCTGGCCGTGGTCGAGGACAACGATGCGCAGCACGCGACCACCGCGGATCTCCAGCCGCAGGTCGAAGCCTGATCTGGCGTGTTCGACGGCGTTCCCGGCCAGCTCACTGGCGATCATCACCACCGGGTCCACGAGCTTGGGTAGCGACCACTCGTGCAGCTGCTGGCGGACTTGCGCACGTGCGATGGCCAGGCCGGCCAGGTCCCGAGGCAGCGAGAGCGACCACGCCCCTTCCGCGGGTGGCGACGCCACCGTGACGAGGGTGTCGACCAGCGTGTTGAGCTGGTCCTTCAGCACGTAGCCGGCCGTGCGTCGAGCAAACCACTGCTCGTCCTCCGGATCGTCTGGGGCGGAGCCGGAGAAGATCACGATCTTGGCGTAGGGCGCGGCCTCACGGATCCGCGACAACGAGTTGGTGTCCGCTGATGTCCGGCAGGCCGAGGTCCAGGACCACGACCTGCGGTTGGAGGCGTTCGGCCACCGCGACAGCCTCGCCGGCCGTGTCAGCATCGCCGACCACCGCGAACCGTCCACCTCCTCCGAACCTGAGGGCGGCGCGGAGCATCCGGCGCACCTCGACGACGTCATCGACGACGACGACCCGGATCAGATCAGCCATCGACGACTCGGAGGAGCGGGACCGCAGGTCGGTGAAGCATCAATCTTGGGGTGCCCAAAGGCCGCCGGCCCGAAACCGGTGCCCTGGTCGATCAGCGGTTGTCGGAGATGACCCCTGGCAGCCGCCGCGTCTCGATCAGCGAGGCCGCGATGTCGACGACCTTGACGTTCATCGTGTTCGACGTCCGCTTCAGGATCGCGAACGCCGCGTCCGCGTCGACCCCGTAGCGCTCCATCAGGATCCCCTGCGCTCGCGCGATGACCGTCCGGGACTCCAGCGCGGCTTCGAGCTGCTCGATGCGCTCGCGGGCTGTGACCCAGTTGTCGACCTTCGGCGATCGGACCCCGTCTTGGCGCGTCATCGCGCTTCTCCGTGACCGGGTCGAGACTTCGGCACAGGGGGTGCGCTCGCGAGCAGGTCGACCAGGCGGGTGAGTTCCAGCAGCCTTCGAGCGGCCGGACTCGGACGGACGATGCGAAGGTGTAGCCCTCGGAGTGCAGCCTCGTTGCGGGCCATAACGGCGACGCTGATGCCTCTGCAATCCACAAACGTCACGTCGTTCATGTCGACGTGGATGATTGGATACCCGGCCTCGATGCACTCGTGGAGTGCTGCCCGCAGTGCTGGAGCAGTTACGAGGTCAAGCTCTTCGGAAGCGTGCACGACAGCAACGGCTTGTGCTGGTGCCGGGCCGGTGGATCGGACTGTGTCGCTCATGGCCTGCGTCCTCAGGATGGCGTTCGACCAAGAACGCCTTGAATGGCGTCACTGAGCAACCCTCAGCTGATACCGACGGTACGTCTGTCGGCTGCCTCAGACCACACCTGCACGGGTGGGGTGCTTCCGTTGGAAGGACTCCGCCTGGACGAACTGTGAGCCCGGAACCCACTGGTGAACTCCCCGGGCTGCATCACGCCCGGGGAGTTCACCCCGAAGGCGAATGCCATTGGAGCATCGGCGGACTAGTGTCCAACATCGCCGGCTAGGAACCGTGGGGGTCACCGGCCGACGACCGCCGCAGGGACGGCAGGCCGGCCATTCTGCTACACCGGGTGATGCATCACCGGAGCTGGGCGGGGCCCGGTGCTGACCGGGAAGCTCTCCGTGGCCGCTGGCTGCGTGAGTAGCGGGGGGAGAGGGTGACCTCTGGACTTAGTCGGGGACCTCTTCGTTCCACTGAGCCCAGCTGAGTTCATCAGGATGGTTGACCGGAGATGCCCAGGCGATCTGCTGCAGCTGGCGATCCGCCTCGTCTGGGTGCGCCTCGCTGGGGATTACTTGCAGGTGCAGCCGGGCGCCGGTGGAGAGGGTCAGCACCATGAGGTGGGTGTCGTCAGCGGGGAACGATCCGACCTTGACCGGGCCACGGCGTGCCTGGATCCGCCGGGTCCCTCGTCCGCCGACGATCGGGTCATCCCAGTCCGGGCGAGAGAACAGCATCCGGTTGATGTGTCCTGCCAGGTGCGGGAAGTGGTCGACGAGGTCGGCCGCCTCGGTCTGGAGATCACGGGACTGTGGCCACCAGGCCCCGTCGACGTGTCCGTCAGTTGCCGAGTCGCGAAGTCGTAGCCGCAACGGAGCGCGCGATGGGGTGGGTGCGGGAGATGAACCTGGTGACGCCGTCATGGCGTCCGCCCTTCGTTCCTGACCTGCAGCTCGACGAGCTGGCTTGGCAGGGTGGTTAGCTTCCAACCTACACCCCCAACCCCGGATGTCGCGGATTGCGCTGGCGACAGCGGCCGCGGATGCGGTGATGGCCGACGACGAGCCACCAGTGCTCGCTCCACTCACACCGGCCAGCTGAGACCACCCCCGGGGCCACTGCTCCCGGCTTCACGCGTTTCTCACGCCTTGGCCTGGGGCATCAACCCTGCATGGCTACCGAGCCTGACTCCAAGTGGATCACGCACGCGGAAGCCGCCGCGATCGTCGGCTGCTCCCGGACCACGATCGACCGCGCACAGGCCGCCGGACGCATCGCTCGTCGATCGCGCGAGTTCGGGCCGCCGAAGGACGGTGACGTCTGGTTTGACACCCGCACGGCTGCCCTGGTCATCGGTTGCACGCCTCAACACATGGCGCGACTGGCCCGCACCGGCCGGATCCCAGCCTCAACGAACGGCGGCCGAAAGCGATTCTGGTTCAAGCGTCATCACGTCGAGCAGTACGCCGCCGCTCGTGCACTCTGGAGCCGGTTCGACCACAAGGCGCCGGCATGAGCCATCCAGCACCGGAGTTCGAAGACGACTACGAAGCGTTCCGCGATCTTCGGGACGTGCTCAGGGAGCGGGACCGGGAGTACTGGGCTGAGCAGGACGCTGACATCTAGTTGTGGGCCCCTGTTCGTTCTAGGCTCGACCAGGGGGTTCGCAAGTTGACATCGTCCACGTGTTCCATTGGTGGCTGATGTCAGGGCTGGTCAGTGGTCCATCGGCCGCACGTGCTCCGCGCGCACCCACTCGAGGTACGCCCGCGGCTTGATGTTGCCGCCGCCGTCAGCCCACACGACGTATGCCTCCCAACGACCCTGAACGGTGCGCCAGTCGAGGATGATGCCGGGTGCGTCGCTCATCGATCCGCCGGTCGTGTTCACCCAGACGTGCCTGGGTGGGTAATGGCCGCGCTGGTGGTTCCCGTCGCGCGCCTGCATCGTCCGATCGTAGAACATGTGTTCGAACAGTGGGCGGCAGGCTGCGGGTGGCCCTCCCGGTCGCTCCCCAATGCTTGGGAGCCCGCACGGCGAGCATTTGTTGCAAGATGTGTACTCCGGCACAATTAATGGGTAGTCCTTCTCGGAGAAGGACATACTGCGGATGTTCGTACAGTCGATCTCCCACCTGAGGCCACAGGCGGTCTCAGCGGCTGGACGCGGAGGTGTAGGCCGTGAGCTTCTGGAAGAAGTCGTCGTCGCCTGAGGTGGCCGCAAAGGGCACCCAGCCGGTCGTGGTCGTGCCTCCCTCCCAGTTCGATCGCTTGATGGGCCCGGATCGGCCCTCTGAAGTGCCGTCCGCACTCCGTGACCTGGTGCTTAAGCAGCGCGCTGCCAGTTGATCTCTGCGTCTGTCGTGCCCCTCGACAAGGGGCACGATCTGGTTTCGTTCTGTTCGGCCGACGATGGCCTTGACGGCTGGCTCCACAGGTCCGCACGGCCCATGGGTGGCGAGGGCCTCAATCGGACTCACCTCTGGGTGGATGATCAGTCCAGTGAAATCTTGGGCTACTTCGCCCTCGCGCCGACAATCGTCACCACTGACCCGTTCTTAGGCGAGTCGGCGCCCGCCCTCCTGCTTGCGAAACTGGCCATGTGTGAGGCGCTCCGCGGCAAGAAGCCGCCAGCGGGCGACCTCCTGCTGCTCGCGGTCTTCGAAACCGTCCTGAAGGCGGCAGACCTAGTGGGGGGCAAGTTCTTGGTGACTGACACCAAGCATGAGCGCGCGGCGGAGTTCTACGCGCGGAACAAGTTTGAGCCGATCGAGGGAGACGAGTCACGTCTCATCATCAAGATGTCCGCTATCCGTCGCGTCCTTCAGTAGGTCGAGCAGTCACCGCGGCTCCGGAAAGTTCTCGTTCGTCAGCCCGCCGGCCGGCAGTTGCAACTTCGCCCGCGCCTGCCCCGAGCGGTGTGCGTTCCACGCCCGGATCGTGAGGGCCAGGCCGACTGTTTCGTTGATCCGCCCGCCGCGCACGCGTAGTCGGGTGATCCGGGACCTGAGCTGCGCGATCGGGTCCGATGACGCGATGCCGTCGCCATCCGAAACGCGCATCAGGAACCAGGTCGCTGCCTCGGCGTCGGTCTGGGCGAAGAGCCAGTGGCAGAGCCCGTAGACGGACGCTGGCAGGCTCTCGCGAGACGCCAGGCGCGCAGCGAGTTCTGCTGAGGCGCGGATTTCGGGGTGGCGCTCGAGGAAGTCGTTCATCTCGAGCGGCGTCGGCTTGATCGCGCCCGTGTTGGTCTTCATGCCGCGGTCCCACATCACGGCCCGACGGGCGACTGCGGCGAGGGTCGAGGTGTTCTCCTCTCCCTGGAGCTTCAGCGCGTCCGAGTAGGTCCGCTTGGCACCGGCGTCGACTGTCGGCATCACGTCGGGTGAGAGTCCGCGAACCACGACCATCGGAACCGTGGCACCTGACGCCACGATTGCGTGGAGGCGGTGCTGGCCGTCGAACAGCTCACCGCTGGTTGAGAACTTCACCGTCTCCCCGTTGAGGTGCCAGTGGCCGGCCGACATGTCACGGGCGTAGGAGTCGACCACTGGGCGGCGCAGGTTCCGGTTGTTCGGGTTCTTCGAGAGCCACTCCTCGGCGGTCGCGGGGGAGACCTCGACGATCTCGACGGTGGGGACTGAGCAATTTTGCTCAGTTGCGGGCTTGGGCATCGGTTGCCTGTCGGTCAGGTGTCCGGTTTCGGACAGGTGGGCAGGTGTTCAGTCCTGAACAGGTGGGGACATGTCCCCACCTGTGCCCGCCCCTTGTGGAGCGGGCGCCTCGGTGGGGAGCGGCCGGGCGGGTAGGTGGCGGCCATATCAGTCGTCGTCCGTGGTGTCCGCGAGTTCCGACAGGCGCACCAGCTCGGCAGCCAGCGCCCGGGCGTCCGAGCTAGCGAAGCGGTGCTCGAACGAGTCCCGTGTCGTCTCGCCCTCGTAGGACACCCAGATCTCGGGGACATGCCCGATTCGTCGCCTCAGCGAGGTCTGGAGGTGGTCCGGTCGCATCGTGTCGTCGGACCACTCGATCTCCGGGTAAAGGCTGAGGTCGACGTCCGCGCCGAACAACCAGCATGAGCGATCGACGGGGCAAGCGTCCGGGTGACCATCCGGCCGATCGCACCACGGAGCGCAAAGGTCGGCACGAGCGGCGACGGCCTCGTTGTAGCCACGCCCGAGGTCCGCTACTCCATCGTTGATGTGTCCGAGGAGAACCACGACCTCGTCAACGTGACGCCTCATTCGGACCAGCCCGTTCCAGTCGACGTAGATCAGTCCGTTCGGAGCCCAGATCTGACCAGCGTCGACCACCGACCCGCCAACCTCGGCGGCGAGCTTCTCGGCTGTCGTAGTCATAGCCGCGCCTCGACCTGCTCGGCCGAGGTGATCAGGGCGGTTGCCAGCTCACGCGCCTCCTCGGGACGAAGGCAGGCTTCACCGCGGCCGTTGTCCTCGAGTCGGACGTAGACCGGAAGCTCGGCCGCCGCGAAGTGCACGCGCGGCTGTCCGTCCGAGATTCGGGTCGCGGCTTCGATGCTGACCTCGAAGGTTCGGGCCTCGCCAGGGAGACCACACGCCAAGCCGGTCTCCACCAGAACCGCACGTGAAGAGTGCGACGTGGTCCCGCCGTGCGGGTCGCCGGCGTCGAAGTCGACGACATGGTCGACGCACCAGTCCGGGCAGTTCAGGTTGACGGTGCGAACAGTGGTAGATGATGTGGTCATGGTGCTGGTCCTCCTACGGACTAGTTCCACGGCCTCGCTGGTCCGGCATGACCAGTCGAGGCCACCTTTAGTTAGAGGGTCACGCTGGCCACCGACATGTCGGTGGCGCGGGCCTTGGCGATGATCGACGCGAGGTCGGCGGTGTTGTCCCAGTCGAGGAACCAGCGCAGGGTGCGCCACTCGGCGGGGGTGAGGTCCAGTCCGTCAACCGCCTGGGCGAGAGCCTCGCGTTGCTCGACGAACGGCCTGTAGAGCGGTTGGTTGGTGCGCTCGCGTAGGTCGGCTTCGTACTCCCCAATGGACTGTCGGAACTCGGCGCTGTTGCGGATCGCCTTGATCATGAATTGAGTCCGTCGACTCGCGTCCGGAGGAGACCTGCCAGCCCCTCAGCGGCAGGGGAGTCCAAGTGTGCGACGTACCGACCGTCCATCCACAGCGTCAGCGGCGCATCAGCCTCCGGGAGCACGTCGACCTCCCAGCGGTGGCGAACCTTGGGCGCGGTCGGGTCGCCCATGTCGGCCCTGGTCGCCTTGATCGATGCCTTCGTGAGGGCAGGGCCTACTGCGCCTGCCTCGTCGGGCGTCAGGACCAAGCGCCGCGATCCAAGCAGGTCTGAGTCGACGAACACGAGAACCTCGTCGCTCTGACCCTTGCCGACGACGATGCGGAGCTGGCCGGACCAGCCGCCGTCAACCTCGGTCTCGTGGAGGATGTTGGTGTAGTTCTCGCGGGTCGTGGCGCTCATCCCGCCTTCACCGCCTCCGCTGCGGTGACGAGGTGAGCAGCCAGCTCGAGAGCCTCGTCGGGCGTCAGGGAAACCGTGACGTCCTCGACGCGCTTGCTGCCCTCCAGATAGAGCGCGACCGCCGGTTGGCGGCTGTCACCCTCGGCCCAGAGCGGGTAGGTGCCCAGCTTCGGAGTGCCGTCGTACTCAGGGTCCGCAGTGGCCTCGATCGTCGGCCACAGCGACAGGTCGGGAAGATGCTCCCCGCGGTCGCAGAAGGTGCTCGGCCTACACCAGGACGGGCAGGTGCTGGTCGGCGGTACGGTCGTGATTGGTGCAGTCATGGTGGGTCATCTCCAAGCCTGAAACTCGCCCGATAACTTCACCCACAACGCTTGTCCCACCGCCGTCTTCGCCGCTCAGTTGCACAGCGCTTAGCTGGTCGGCACCCCGAAGATGCCGGGGGAGCCGCCCAGGGTCCAACCCAGCAAGAAGAACGCTCTCAACTGGGAGGACGATGGCGTGACACGGAAGGCAGGGTCGTGATCTCGGGAGCGACGGGGAGTGATGGCTACTGCAGCGCTGACGAGCCGGCCGCTTCGCAGCGTTCTGCGAGTTCGTCGATCCCCACGAGCCACGCCAGGTTGGCGTTGGGCAGTTCCGGATCCTGGGCGCTTGCCTGATCGAGGTACACCTCGGTGGGCGTGATGAGGAGATCGAGAGCGTCCTGCGCCTCCCGATCGCCCTGCTCGCGGAGGTCGTTCAGCTGCGCCGCGAAGCGCTCGAGGGCCGCCGGCTTGGGCTGCATCTCGCCCGGCAGCGCGGACTCGACCTTCGGGCAGATGTCCTTCAGGGTCAGCTCTCCCTCGGCTGTCGTACCGGCGTCGGTGGTACCGCCGCATCCGCTGAGCAGGTAGGTGGCTGCCGCCAGCGGCATGACAAGTCGCATCCTCATGGGCGGGAGGCTAACGGCAGAGCGAGGGGGGACCTGAACAGTCGCCGAGCACTGGGACGAGGACGGCAGCCGCGTCGAGGGGAACTGATCGCCGCTCACCCCTAGGGGTGTTGCGCAGGTTTGGATATCCTTCTGTCAGGGAATCGATCCTTCGACCGAAGCGACCCTCCCGAGGTGATGACGCATGCAGTCCGCCGTGCCGCCTGTCGACCCTGTCCGGGTCGGGCTGATCACGGACCACGCGATGGTGCGTGCCGGAGTCCTCGGGATGACGGCGCCGTACGCCGACCGGGTGGTCGTCGTCGAGATCGGGCCGGACTCCGACCTCGGCGAGGCCGATGTCGTCCTCTACGACGTGCTCCGGCTGAGCCACGGCGACGGCAAGGACCTCGAGACCGCGGTCAAGGCTCACCCGGGCCGGGTGCTGGCGCTCTCCCGGGAGCTCCAGCCGGGCCTCACCGCGCGTGCCCTCGGCATGGGGGCGATCACGGCGGTGTCGCTCGGCGCCGACGCCGACGAGCTCGTCCGGGCGATCGAGGACTTCGCGGCCGGCTACCTCGAGGACGGCTCGCAGGCGGACCTCGACAACCAGGCCGACCAGCGCCGCCAACAGGGGCGCGACGTGAACCTGTCGCCGCGCGAGCTCGACGTGCTCGGGCTGATCGTCCGCGGCCGGTCCAACGACGAGCTCGGCGACGATCTCTTCATCACGATCAACACCGTCAAGACCCTGATCCGGTCGATCTACCGCAAGATCGGGGTCACCACGCGCGCGCAGGCCGTCGCCTGGGGCGTCGAGCACGGGTTCCCGACGTCGGCTCCGGACGAGTCCTGACCGCGCTACCGCATGTTCTCGCGGAACAGCTCGAGCATCCGGTACGCCGTCGGCGTGCTGTCGCCCAGCCCGGAGCCGAACGGCCGGCGCATGAAGTCGGAGTAGCCGGCGACCCCCTGGAGGTCGGCGGTGCCGACCTCGCGGAAGTCCATCGACCAGTCGGGGAAGGCCCGCTCCTCGATCTGGTCGCGCAGCAGGACGAGCACGCCGTGGTGGCGGGTGTCCCGCTCGATCCCGGCGAACGTCGTCTCCACCACCTCCTCCGGCCCCTCGAGGGTCTGGATGATGTTGCCGCCGCTGTGCAGCAGCATGCCGGTCAGGCCGCGCTCCTGGTTGCGTGGCCGGATGGCGTCCAGCAGGTCGACGAGGTCGGGCACGTCGAGCACCTGTGAGGCAGAGCTGACGTAGGTGAGGGACAGCATGGACGCGCTGTACCCCGAGCGCGACCGGACATGATGTCGCCATAAGCGAGGACAAGCGCGTGGCCCGGTCCACCGGCGAGCCGGGCAAGCACGGGCCTGCGGGCGCGGCCCGCTGGACGGCGTACCTCGGCTGGGTCCGTGAGGACATCGCGGACGCCGTGCTGGGGCTCAGTGAGGACGAGCGGCGTCGGACGAGGCTCCCGTCGGGCTGGACGCCGATCGAGCTGCTCAGCCACGTGCTGCACATGGAGCAGCGCGGTTCGTGTGGGGCTTCCTCGGCGAGCAGGTCGAGGCGCCGTGGGGCGACTGGACCGTCGACGAGCCGTGGGACAGCGAGCTCGGCGGCCGATGGCACGTGCCCGAGGAGGTGACCGTCGGGGAGCTCGTCGCCGGGCTGCGAGCGGTGGGGGAGCGGACCCGTGCGGTGCTGCGCGACTTCCCGCTTGACGCGACCGCGTCGCCCGGCGGGCGGTTCGCCGCGGACCCGCCGACGCTGGAGTGGATCTGCTTCCACGTGCTGGCCGAGTACGCGCGGCACGCGGGCCACCTCGACATCGTCGTGGAGCTCGGGACGACCCCCTGACATGGAGAAGGCCCGTTCCGCCTTCCCGGGAGACCGGGCGCGCGGAACGGGCCTTCTGGACCTGCCGTTGACGCTCCCCCCAGCGCGCCGCGGATCCCCACGCTCCGCGTGCGGTAGGTCCACCCGATGTTGAGTTGACCGGAGGCCATCCCCCTGAGGTCCTTCGGCCTTCGGTGTCGGAGTGTTTCCCTTCCGACGACCAGAACACTAGAGATCCGAGATCCACAGCCCGCCCACGGAAGATCCACAGATCGGCCAGAAATCCGTAACGCGTTAGCCTCGGCGCGTGCTCCTCGCCTTCGACACGGCAACACCGCTCGTCACCGTCGCCCTCCACGACGGGGACGACGTCGTCGTCGAGCTGACCGCGGACCGTGCCATGAAGCACGCCGAGCAGCTCGCCCCGCTCATCGACCGGGCGCTCACCGACACCGGCCTGGTCCGCCAGGACCTCACCGCGATCGCGGTCGGCGTCGGCCCTGGCCCGTTCACCGGCCTGCGGGTCGGGCTCGTGACCGCGCGGACGCTCGCCTTCGCGCTCGACCTCCCGGTGTACGGCGTCTGCTCGCTCGACGTCCTCGCCGTCGAGGCCGTGGCGACCGGCGCCGTGGACACCGACTTCGTCGTCGCGACCGACGCGCGCCGCAAGGAGGTCTACCTCGCCCGGTACGACGCCGGCGGCGCGCGCCTGGACGGCCCGCTCGTCGACCGGCCGGCCGAGCTGGCCACCGACGCCCCGGCCGTCGGTCCTGGCGCCGAGCTCTATCCCGAGGCGTTCCCGCGCCGGGTTGGCCCGGCCGCCCCGAGTGCCGGCTGGCTCGCCCGCGCCGTCGCGGAGGAGCGGGTCGAGCTGCACGACCCGGAGCCGCTCTACCTGCGGCGCCCCGACGCCGAGGCGCCGCACGCCCCGAAGCGCGTGTCGTGACCATCCGGCCCGCCGCGGCCGCGGACGTCGGCGCGGTCGCGGCCCTCGAGCAGGAGTGCCTGGGCGACGACGCCTGGTCCGCGGCCCTGGTCGAGGAGGGCATCCGCGGCGCCCTGCCGACGATCCACTACCTCGTGGCCGAGCAGGACGAGCTCGTCGTCGGCCACGCGGTCGCGAGCGTCGCCGGTGACATCGCCGAGCTCCAGCGGATCGCGGTCGCCCCCGAGCAGCGCCGACACGGCCTCGCGACCGCGCTGCTCGACGCGGTCGTGGAGGTGTCCCGGGCGGCGAGCGCCGACCGGCTGCTCCTCGAGGTCCGGGAGGACAACGCCGGCGCGCTGGCCTTCTACGCAGCGCGCGGGTTCGTCGAGGTCGACCGGCGCCGCCGCTACTACCGCGACGGCGCCACCGCGGTCGTCCTGAGCCGTGCTCTGCGGCCTCACTGCGGCTAGGGGTGCATCCGGGCGCCCTTGACGACCTTGTCGACGGCGTTCTTGGGGCCGTGCAGCGCCAGCCCGGCCAGGTCGAGGTCGTCGCGCCGGACGGCCGCGACCGCGGCCCGGTTGTCGTCGTCGTTGCCGGTCCGGAACAGGTCGGAGGTGAAGACGCCGACGGTCATCTCCCGGCGCAGCGCCCGCTCGTGCGCGGCCTTGAGGGTGGCCGCGTCGGCCTCGAACACCATCACCGGCTGGCCGAGCATCGCGAGGTACGGCGTGCCGTCGGCGTCGGCGTACGGCTCGCCGATCAGCTGCGGCCACTGGTGCGCGACGCCGCTGACGAGGAACGCGGTCATGTTCAGCCGCTGCCAGGTGGCGAGGTCGTCGCGGACCAGCACGGCGATCTTGGTGTCGAAGCCCATGCCGGGACGATCCCCGGTCAGGCGCGTGCGGGTCTTGTACGTTCCTGACATGGCGCCGCAGCCCACGATCCGCGCCTGGCGGCCGCCGGTCGCCGGGGTGGCCGAGGTGCTGCACGCCCACTTCCCGGACCACGCCTACCCGTCCCACACGCACGACACCTGGACGGTGCTGCTGGTCGACATCGGCACGGTCCGCTACGGCCTGGACCGGCACGAGCACGGGGCGCTCGGCGACCGGGTGACGCTGCTGCCGCCCGGCGTGCCCCACGATGGACGCTCGGTGGAGGCCGACGGCTTCCGCAAGCGCGTCGTCTACCTCGAGCCCGGCCTGATCGGCGCCGACCGGGTCGGCGCGGCCGTGGACCACCCGGGCTGGGTGGAGCCGGCGCTGCGCCGTGAGGTCAGCGCGCTGCACGACGTCCTCGACCACCCCGGCGACGCGTTCGAGGCGGAGGTCCGGGTCGCCCTGGTCGCCGACGCGCTGCGGCAGCGGCTGTCCGGCGCCGCGGCGGCGGTGCGGCGGGACCGCCCGGTCGCCCACCGGCTCCGCGACCTGCTCGACGCCCACGTCGTCGACGGCCTGTCGCTGCCGGAGGCCGCGGCCGCGCTGGGCGTCACGCCCACGCACCTCGTGCGCTCGTTCGGCGCGGAGTTCGGGATCCCGCCGCACCGCTACCTCACCGGCCGGCGCCTGGACCGGGCCCGCCGGCTGCTGCTCGCCGGGGAGCGGGCCGCCGACGTGGCGGTCGCGGTGGGCTTCCACGACCAGGCCCACCTGACCCGGCACTTCCGCCGGCTCCTGGGTGTCCCGCCGGCGGCGTACGCCCGGTCGGCACAATGAGCACCATGAGCGAGCGCCGGATTGAACCCTTGGTCCTCGGCATCGAGACCTCGTGCGACGAGACCGGGGTCGGGATCGTCCGCGGCAACACGCTGCTGGCCGACGCGGTCGCGAGCAGCGTCGACGAGCACGCGCGCTTCGGCGGCGTCGTGCCGGAGGTCGCCAGCCGGGCGCACCTCGAGGCGATGGTCCCGACGATCGAGCGGGCCTGCGAGACCGCGGGCATCCGGCTCCACGACGTCGACGCGATCGCGGTGACCAGCGGCCCCGGCCTCGCCGGCGCGCTCATGGTCGGCGTCGCCGCGGCGAAGGCGCTCGCCCTCGGCCTCGGCAAGCCGATCTACGGCGTCAACCACCTCGCGGCGCACGTCGCGGTCGACCAGCTCGAGCACGGGCCGCTGCCCGAGCCCTGCCTGGCCATGCTGGTCAGCGGAGGCCACTCCTCGCTGCTGCGCGTCACCGACGTGACGACCGGCGTGGACCCGCTCGGCGCCACCATCGACGACGCCGCGGGCGAGGCCTTCGACAAGGTCGCCCGGCTGCTCGGGCTGCCGTTCCCCGGTGGCCCGCACATCGACCGGGCCGCCCGCGAGGGCGACAGCGTCTACGTCGACTTCCCGCGCGGCCTCACCTCGCGCCGCGACCTGGAGCGGCACCGCTTCGACTTCTCGTTCTCCGGGCTCAAGACCGCCGTCGCGCGCTGGGTCGAGGCGCGCGAGCGGTCGGGCGAGCCGCTGCCGGTGAACGACGTCGCGGCGTCGTTCCAGGAGGCGGTCTGCGACGTGCTGACCCGCAAGGCGATCGACGCCGCCCAGAACGAGGGGATCGAGGACATCCTCATCGGCGGCGGGGTCGCCGCGAACTCCCGCCTCCGCGCGATGGCCGAGGAGCGAGCCGCCGCGAAGGGCATCCGGGTGCGGGTCCCGCGCCCCGGTCTCTGCACCGACAACGGTGCGATGGTCGCTGCGCTGGGGTCGGAGATGGTCGCGCGCGGGCGGACGCCCTCCGCGCTCGACCTCCCCGCCGACTCCTCGCTGCCGGTGACCGACGTCCTCGTCTGACAACACCACCGCTCCCGCGCTTCGTCGACCCCCACCCGGACACGAGCCGGCGAGGGATGGGTTGTCATGCTTGCCCCATGCATCAGGTGAAGGGCGTAGTCGCCCGCGCGAAGGGTCAGCCGGTCGAAGTGGTGACGATCAACGTCCCGGACCCGGGTCCGGGCGAGGCGTTGGTGAAGGTGCAGGCCTGCGGGGTGTGCCACACCGATCTGCACTACCGCGAGGGTGGCATCAACGACGACTTCCCGTTCCTGCTGGGCCACGAGGCCGCGGGCGTGGTCGAGGCGGTCGGGCCGGACGTCACGAGCGTGGCGCCGGGGGACTTCGTGGTGCTGAACTGGCGCGCGGTCTGCGGTGAGTGCCGGGCGTGCAAGCGCGGCGACCTGCAGTACTGCTTCAACACCCACAACGCGACCCAGAAGATGACGCTGGCCGACGGTCCGGACGCCGGGGCCGAGCTGTCCCCGGCGCTGGGCATCGGTGCGTTCGCGGAGAAGACGCTGGTCGCGGCCGGCCAGTGCACCAAGGTCGACCCCGAGGCGCGGCCCGCGGCCGTGGGCCTGCTGGGGTGCGGGGTGATGGCGGGCATCGGTGCGGCGATCAACACCGGCGCGGTCTCGCGCGGCAGGTCGGTGGCGGTCATCGGCTGCGGTGGCGTGGGCGTGGCGGCGATCGCGGGTTCGGAGCTCGTCGGCGCGTCCCCGATCATCGCGGTGGACATCGATGCCAAGAAGCTCGAGACCGCGAAGAGGATGGGCGCCACCCACACCGTGGACTCCTCGCAGGTCGACCCGGTCGAGGAGATCAAGCGGATCTGCGGTGAGTTCTTCGAGGGCGCCGACGGCGCGGACGTGGTCGTGGAGGCCGTCGGGCGGCCCGAGACGTGGAAGCAGGCGTTCTACGCCCGCGACCTGGCCGGCACCGTGGTCCTGGTCGGCGTACCGACCCCGGACATGAAGGTCCCCGACCTCCCGCTGATCGACGTGTTCGGCCGCGGTGGGGCGCTGAAGTCCAGCTGGTACGGCGACTGCCTGCCCACCCGGGACTTCCCCATGCTGGTCGACCTCTACCAGCAGGGCCGGCTCGACCTGGACGCGTTCGTGACCGAGGAGATCGGCATCGACGACATCGAGGCCGCGTTCGAGCGCATGCACCACGGCGACGTCCTCCGCTCGGTGGTGGTCCTGTGACCGCCCCCGGATCTGTGCGCGTCGACCACGGGATCACCAGCGGCACCTTCAGCCTGGACGGGCAGACCTTCGAGGTCGACAACAACGTGTGGGTCGTCGGCGACGACACCGAGTGCGTGGTCATCGACGCCCCCCACGACGTCGAGGGCATCCTCGCCGTCGTGGGCGACCGCACGGTGAAGGCCATCGTGTGCACCCACGCCCACGACGACCACGTCCGGGTCGCGCCCGAGCTGCGCGAGCGCGCCAACGGTGGGCAGGGTGCGCCGATCATGCTGCACCCCGACGACCGGGTGCTGTGGGAGCTGACCCACGTCCAGGACGGCGAGGGCCACCTGTGGGACCTCGACCTCGCCGACGGGGTCCGCATCGAGGTCGGGGGCACGGCGCTCGAGGTGCTCCACACGCCCGGCCACGCGCCCGGCGCGGTGTGCCTCTACGCGCCGGACCTCGGCTGCGTGTTCACCGGCGACACGCTGTTCAACGGCGGGCCCGGCGCGACCGGGCGCTCCTACTCCGACGAGGACCAGATCTTGCGGTCCATCCGGTCCCGGCTCTTCGCGCTGCCCGACGACACCGTCGTCCACACCGGGCACGGCGACGACACCACGATCGGTGCGGAGAAGGAGAGGCTCGGGACCTAGGTCCCTCGCTGTCCTAGAACGGCCGGACCAGCAGCGCGACCCCGTGGCCACGCGCCCGGGTGAGCACGATGGTCGCCTCGGCCTCGCCGTGGAGGTCGAGGCGCTTGCGCAGCTGCTCCGGCACCACGTCCACGCCCCGCTTCTTGATCGTCAGCCGCCCGACGCCGCGCTCGCGCAGCGCGGCCTTCAGCGCCTTCTCCCGGTAGGGCAGCTCCTCGAGCACCTGGTAGCTCCGCGCGAACGGCGTGCGGAACGAGTGGTCCGAGGTGACGTAGGCGATGTGCTCGTCCACGAGCCCGCCGTCCACCCCGGCCGCGACCGCCGTCACCAGCCCGGCGCGGATCACCGCGCCGTCCGGCTCGTAGAGGAACGCCCCGACGTCGCGGACGCCGGCGCCCGGGTCGTCCTCCTCGGTGAGCGTCGCGAGGCCACCTTCGCCGATCACCGTCGCCCGCCGCGCGGTGGTGGCCAGCCGGCCGGACCACAGCGCGGCCTCCTTCACCTCGCCGTGGTCGCTCACCCACTCGGCCTCGACGCCCGCCGGGACCAGCTCGTGCGGGATCCCCGGCGCGACCTTCACGCACGCGTCGCGCGCCAGCAGGCCCTCGACGAACGGCCACGGGGGAGTCCAGCCGTCGACGTCGAACGTGCGGCCCCTCGCCGTACGACGAGCGGGGTCGGCGAAGGCGACCTCGAACGGCGTCGTGTCGATCGTCGTCGCGTCCGCGACCTGGACCGCGCCGGCGAGGTCGAGCGCGTCGAGGTTGGCCCGCGCGACCTCCACCCGCACCGGGTCGAGGTCCACGCCCGCGCACACGATCCCGACCCGGGCGGCGGCGAGCAGGTCGCCGCCGATGCCGCAGCCGAGGTCGATCAGGGTCTGCGCGGACGCCGCGGCCAGCCGGGCCGCCCGGTGGTCGGCGACCCGCCGCCGGGTGGACTGCTCCAGCCCGTCGGGCGTGAAGTACATCCGGTCGGCCAGGTCGCCGAACTTCTCCCGCGCCCGGACGCGCAGCGTGGCCTGGGTGAGAGCCGCGGCCGCCTGCTCGGGGGTCGCGCTGCGCCGCAGCCGCGTCAGGGTCGCCAGCGAGTCGTCGCCGGCGGCGACCGCGTCGCCGAGCAGCCGCTGGCCGTCGTCGGTGAGCAGCCACCGGAATGCGTCGAGATCCACCCCGGGATCCTCGCAGGACGGGGGTTCTCTGGCACTCAGTCGGGGAGAGTGCTAGTTTCTGATCTGGCACTCTCCTCCGGAGTGTGCCAGCGCTTGCGACACGGTGCGACCCCCGCGACGGCGTACCCGACCCGCAAGCACCAGACGTGCATCACCCAACACATCGAAGTGCCAGAAAGTGGAGGTCGACACGTGTCGGTCAACATCAAGCCCCTCGAGGACCGCATCGTCGTCAAGCCGCTCGACGCCGAGCAGACCACGGCCTCGGGCCTGGTCATCCCGGACACCGCCAAGGAGAAGCCCCAGGAGGGCGAGGTCCTCTCCATCGGCCCCGGCCGGATCGACGACAACGGCAACCGCGTCCCGCTCGACGTGAACGTCGGCGACAAGGTCATCTACAGCAAGTACGGCGGCACCGAGGTCAAGTACGCCGGCGAGGAGTACCTCATCCTCTCCGCGCGCGACGTCCTCGCGGTCGTTTCCTGATTTCACCGGGTCGTCCGCCTCTCGGCTGCCATGAGCACGCCCTGAGGCGGACGGCCCGATCTCGTTAGAGGAGAGTCATGCCGAAGATCCTGGAGTTCGACGAGAACGCCCGCCGCGCGCTCGAGCGCGGCGTGGACGCGCTCGCCAACACCGTCAAGGTCACGCTCGGCCCCAAGGGCCGCTACGTCGTCCTCGACAAGAAGTGGGGCGCCCCGACCATCACCAACGACGGCGTGACCGTCGCGCGTGAGGTCGAGCTGGACGACCCGTTCGAGAACCTCGGTGCCCAGCTCACCAAGGAGGTCGCCACCAAGACCAACGACGTCGCCGGCGACGGTACGACGACGGCGACCGTCCTGGCGCAGGCCATGGTGCACGAGGGCCTCCGCGCGGTGGCCGCCGGCGCGAACCCGATGAGCCTCAAGCGGGGCATGGACGCCGCGGCCGAGGCCGTCGGCGACGCGCTCAAGGAGGCCGCCCGCGAGGTCGAGTCGGTGGAGGACATGGCGTCGGTCGCCACGATCTCCAGCCGCGACAGCCACATCGGCGACCTGCTCTCGCAGGCCTTCGACAAGGTCGGCAAGGACGGTGTCATCACCGTCGAGGAGTCCAACTCGATGGGCACCGAGCTCGACTTCACCGAGGGCATGCAGTTCGACAAGGGCTACATCAGCCAGTACTTCGTCACCGACCCGGAGCGCATGGAGGCCGTCCTCGACGACCCGTACATCCTGCTGCACCAGGGCAAGATCTCGGCGGTGTCCGAGCTGCTCCCGCTGCTGGAGAAGGTCATCCAGTCGGGCAAGCCGCTGTTCATCCTCGCCGAGGACGTCGAGGGCGAGGCGCTGTCGACGCTGGTCGTCAACAAGATCCGCGGCACGTTCAACGCCGTCGCGGTCAAGAGCCCGGCCTTCGGCGACCGCCGCAAGGCGATGATGCAGGACATCGCGACGCTGACCGGTGGTCAGGTCGTCGCCCCCGAGGTCGGCCTCAAGCTCGACCAGGTCGGCCTCGAGGTGCTCGGCCAGGCCCGCCGCGTCGTGGTGACCAAGGACAACACCACGATCGTCGACGGCGCCGGCGACTCCGCCGAGGTCGAGGGCCGCGTCAACCAGATCAAGGCCGAGATCGAGTCCACCGACTCCGACTGGGACCGCGAGAAGCTCCAGGAGCGCCTCGCGAAGCTGGCCGGTGGCGTGTGCGTGATCAAGGTCGGCGCCGCCACCGAGGTGGAGCTGAAGGAGAAGAAGCACCGCATCGAGGACGCCGTCTCCGCGACGCGCGCCGCGATCGAGGAGGGCATCGTCCCCGGCGGTGGCTCCGCGCTCGTCCACGCGGTCTCGGTCCTCTCCGACGACCTCGGGCTCACCGGCGACGAGGCGATCGGCGTGCGCATCGTGCGTCGCTCCGCCGACGAGCCGCTGCGCTGGATCGCCGAGAACGGCGGCGAGAACGGCTACGTCGTCACGACCAAGGTCCGTGACCTCGGCGTCGGCAACGGCTACAACGCCGCCACCGGCGAGTACGGCGACCTGGTCGCCCAGGGCGTCCTGGACCCGGTCAAGGTGACCCGCTCCGCGCTGGTCAACGCCACCTCGATCGCGGGCATGCTGCTCACGACCGAGACCCTGGTCGTCGACAAGCCCGAGGACGAGGAGCCGGCTCCCGCGGCCGGCCACGGCCACGGTCACGGCCACTGATCTAACGCCGAGTCGGCGCAGTCTCAGCTGAGACTGCGCCGACTCGGCGTTTCAGGGGCAGTCGGGCTGCACCGTCGGTCGCTCCTGGCCCCGGAGCAGGTAGACGGGCTGGCCGGTGCAGGTCGTGCCGTGCTCGACGTAGCGCTCCCGGACGACCTTCTCCAGCCGAGGTACGCCGGCGTCGGTCCAGGCGTCGAAGTCGACCCACTCGACCAGCCAGGTGGGGGCGTCCGGGCCGGCGAGCAGCGCGCGCAGCTCGGCGTAGCCGGGGTCACGGGTGCGCATCGGCAGGCTCCACAGGTAGGGGTAGGGCGAGCGCAGCCCGCTGGCGTCCTGGAGGTCGGCACGGCCGCCGAACACCACGAGCGTGTCGGCGGGCTCGGCCGCCTCGGCGAGCGCGTCACCGGTGCGCACCTCGTCGAGCTGCTGCTGGCCGGTGAGGCTCCAGGTCAGCCAGCAGGCCGTCGCGGCTGCGGCGGACAGCACTGCGGCGACGACCAGCACGCGCATCCGGCGTCCGCCGGGCGACTCCCGGCCGGCCAGCAGGGCCACGCACAGGACGGCTCCGGGAACGAGCGGCAGCAGGTAGTCGCGCCAGTAGCTACCGCCGAGCAGGAGCGCGACCAGGTCGACGGCGACGACCGCGAGCGTCCCGGCGAGCAGGGGCGGGTCGTCGGCCCAGAGCTCTCGGAAGTGTGCCACCAGCCCGGCGAGCACTGGGAGCAGCATCGTGGCGACCGCGATGACCAGCAGCAGGAGTGCGCGCCGCTCGGGTGCGTCCGGCACCTCGTCGGCGATCACGTGGGCGGCGTCGGCGCGGAACCCGTAGGCGGCGTACCAGAGCTCGCCCAGGTGGATGCCTTCTGCGTTCGCCCAGGCCACGGTGACCAGCACCGGCACGGCCGCGCCCGCGAGCGCGGCGAGGCCGAGCCGGAGCGCGCCTCCGACGCGCCCGGTCACCGCCCCGGTGAGCAGCAGGGCGGCGGCGAAGACGAGCCCGGCCGCGAGGTTCTGCTTGAGGCCGACCGCCGTCATCGCGGCGAGGCCGGCGGCGAACGCGAGCCAGCCCGAGCGGTGGCGGACGGCGAGCAGCGTCAGCGCGATGCTGCCGGTCAGCAGCGGCAGCGCGAGCAGCTCGCTCTTGGTCGCCACGACGTCGATCATCGGGTTCGAGAGCAGCGCGGCGGCGAGCGCGGCGGCCCACGGGACGGCGCGCGGCCGCCCGGCGAGCGCCGCGACCCGCGCGGCGAGGACCACCGTCAGCCCCGCGACGAGCGCTCCGGCCAGCCGCAGCGCGATCTCGCCGCCGAGCGCGTCGATGCCGCTGAAGAGCCAGATGAGCGGCGGCGGCCGGTCGACCCAGTACGGCCCGAACGGACTGTCGGGCCGTGGGTCGAGGGCCCGCGCGACCAGCAGGAACCCGGCCTCGTCGGCATGGAGCGGCAGGCTGAGGGCGGGGAGCCGGGCGAGGACGGTGAGTGCGACCGCGACGCCAACCGGGTGTCGTCGTACGGCGTGCAGCACGAGCCCACCGTAAGACCCGGGTAACGAGACGGACTCGAAGCCGCAACGGGAACCCGGCAGACTGACGCCCATGTTGTGGAGAGTTCGGACGACGCTGCCCGACCGCCCCGGGGCGCTGGCCGTGCTCGCGGCGAGCTGCGGCGACGCCGGGGTGAACATCCTCGGCCTCCAGATCTTCCCGGGCGTCGAGTCGGTCACGGACGAGCTCGTGCTCCAGACCCCCGGCGACTGGGCCGAGGCGGAGATCGCCTCGCTGCTCGGGCGCTCGGGCGCGCTGTCGGTCAGCGCCGCCCCCTGCACGGAGGCCGCGCTCACCGACCAGCCCACGCGCTACGTCCAGGCCGCGCGGGCGATCCTCGCCCAGCCCGCGTCCTTCCCCGACGTCGTGGCCCGGCTCTTCGACGCCGAGGCGGGCGCGGACCTCGCCCAGGACGTGATGGACATCGCCGTCGGCGACGTGCAGGTCCAGGTGAGCCGCACGGCGCCGTTCACCGCCACCGAGCACGCCCGGGCGGCCGCCATCGCCGACCTGGTCACCGACGTCCTCGAGCGGGACCGCGCGGCGGCCCCCGCGGGCGACCGGCGCCTCGGCACCGGCACCGCGCCGGAGTACGTCGCGGCCGGCGACTCGGTCGCCGCCCTGGTCGACGGTTCGGTCGTGGGCCGCGCGGTCGTGAAGGTCGACGGCGCCGCGGACGTCGACGTCGATCCGGCCTTCCAGCGCCGGGGCGTCGGCACCCGCCTGCTCGTGGACATCGCGCGCGTGGCCCAGGGGATGGGCCTCGGCGAGATCGTGCTCACCACGCGCGCGGACAACCAGGCGGTGCTGCCGATGGTGATGGCCGCCGGGCTCCGCGGCCGGATCCGGATGGCGGGCGACACGCTGACCGTCCGGGTGCCCGTGCACGAGCTGAAGCCGCTGCGAACTTCCTGAGGTTCCCTCGGTACGCTGGGGGAGTGGAGGTACCCGAGAAGTTCGCCAGCCTGGGCCTGACCTACGACGACGTCCTCCTGCTGCCGGGTCACTCCGACCTCGCGCCGGCGGACATCGACATGACCACGCGGCTGACCCGCGAGATCAGCCTCAACGCGCCGTTGGTCAGCGCCGCGATGGACACCGTGACCGAGTCGCGCATGGCGATCGCCATGGCGCGCCAGGGCGGCCTCGGCGTGCTGCACCGCAACCTCTCGATCGAGGACCAGGCCTACCAGGTCGACCTGGTGAAGCGGACCCAGACCGGGATCATCTCCAACCCGGTGACGATCGGCCCCGACGCGACCCTGGAGCAGCTCGACCAGCTGGCCGGCGAGTACCGCGTCTCCGGCTTCCCGGTCGTGGACAGCGAGAACCGGCTCCTCGGCATGATCACCAACCGCGACCTGCGCTTCACCCCGGTCGCGGAGTGGGCGACCACCAAGGTCGACGAGGTGATGACGCCGATGCCGCTGATCACCGGCGACGCCGACATCAGCCGCGATGACGCCACGGCCCTGCTGCGCAAGCACAAGCGCGAGCGGCTGCCGCTCGTCGACGCGCAGGGCCACCTGGCCGGCCTGATCACCGTCAAGGACTTCGTCAAGGGCGAGCAGTTCCCCCACGCGTCCTACGACGGCGCCGGCCGGCTCATGGTGGGCGCGGCCATCGGCTACTTCGGCGACGCCTGGCAGCGCGCCACCACGCTCATCGAGGCCGGGGTCGACGTGCTCGTCGCCGACACCGCCCACGGCAACGTCCGGCTGCTGCTCGACATGGTCCAGCGGCTCAAGACCGACCCGGCGACCAGGCACGTCCAGGTCGTCGGCGGCAACGTCGCGACCCAGGACGGCGCGCAGGCGTTCGTCGACGCCGGCGCGGACGCCGTCAAGGTCGGCGTCGGACCGGGCTCGATCTGCACCACCCGCGTGGTCACCGGCGTCGGCGTGCCCCAGGTGACCGCGGTCTACGAGGCGTCGCTGGCGTGCAAGCCGGCCGGCGTACCCGTGATCGCGGACGGCGGCCTCAAGTACTCCGGCGAGATCGCCAAGGCGATCGTGGCCGGCGCGGACACCGTGATGGTCGGCTCGCTGCTGGCCGGCTGCGAGGAGTCGCCCGGCGAGCTGGTCTTCGTCAACGGCAAGCAGTTCAAGTCCTACCGGGGCATGGGCTCGCTCGCCGCGATGTCGAGCCGCGGCAAGAAGTCCTACTCCAAGGACCGCTACTTCCAGGCCGAGGTGGCCAGCGACGACAAGATCGTGCCCGAGGGCATCGAGGGCCAGGTGGCCTACCGCGGCCCGCTCGCGGCCGTCGCGCACCAGCTCATCGGTGGCCTCACCCAGTCTATGTTCTACGTCGGTGCGCGCACGGTCCCCGAGCTCCAGGAGAAGGGCAGGTTCGTGCGGATCACCCAGGCCTCCCTCCAGGAGAGCCACCCGCACGGCGTGCAGATGACGGTCGAGGCGCCGAACTACTCCGGGCGCTGAGCCTCGGGCCGGAAGCCCAGCGCCGCGCTGGCCCGTCGGCCCGCCTCCACGACCGCGGGAGCCAGCTCGGCCTCGCGTGCCGGTCCGACCCGCTGGAGCGGGAACCCGAGCCCGATGACCGCCTCCAGCTCGCCCTGGTGGTCGAAGACCGGCGCGGCGAGCGAGCCCACGTCCTCGTGGCGCTCCCCGAAGGCCGCGAAGTAGCCCTGCTCCCGGGTGATCCGGCGCTGGCGGTCCAGGCTCGCCATCGAGGTCGGCGTCGAGTCGGTGAAGCGGGCGAGGGAGGAGCCGGTCAGGTCCGCCCACGCGTCCGGGTCGAAGGCCAGGAAGACCTTGCCGGGTGCGCCGGCATGGATCGGCATCACCTGGCCGACCATGAACGGCCGCATGACCACGTGTCGGGTCGGTGCCACCGCGATCACGGTCCGGAAGATCCCGTCGCGCGCGTACAGGCACGCGGACTCGCCGGTCTGGTCGCGCAGGTCGTTGAGGATCGGCCGGACCAGCCGAACGACGTCCATCCCGAGCGTCCCGGGCGTCGCCCAGCGCACGAGCGCGACCCCGATGCGGTACCGGTCACCGTCGCGGTCGAGGAAGCCCTCCAGGGTCAGGTCGGTGACCAGGCGCTGGCAGGTGCTGGCCGGCAGCCCGGTACGACGGATCAGCTCCTGGAGCGTCGGCTCGGGACTCTCCACGGTGAAGCAGTTGAGGATCGTCGTGACCTTGCGCAGGACGAGCGTCGAGCCCTTGCGGGCGCCATCGGGTACTGGCACGAGGCCCAGCCTAGGCGCCGGGGCACCCTTGACGCGGGCCGGTCTGACCCACATAGTGGGTCGGAAACTCACAATACGGGTTACGGAGGACAGGGAATCATGACGGACCGAAACGAACTGGCCGAGCGGGTGGCCGCCGAGAGCGCCGCCGAGCCGCGCCGCGGAGGCGTGACCCGGGTCGGCCTCATCGTGCCGAGCTCGAACACGACCATGGAGACCGAGCTGCCCGAGCTGTTCGCCCGCCAGGCAGCGGCCACCGGTCAGCGCTACACCTTCCACTCGGCGCGCGCCACGCTGAAGAGCGTCACCCGCGAGGAGCTCCTCGCGATGGTGGACAAGGCGGCCGACTGCGCCGTGGCCGTCTCGGACGCCGACGTCGACGTGATCGCCTACGCCTGTCTGGTCGCGGTCATGGCCCAGGGTCCGGGCGCGCACACCGCCTCCGAGGAGACGATCGCCCGCGCGGCGGCCGACAACGGTCATCCCGCCGCCGTGACCAGCAGCGCCGGGGCGCTGGTGCGGACGCTCCAGGGACTCGGCGCCAGCCGGGTGGCCATGGTCGCGCCGTACATGAAGCCGCTGACCGCGATGGTCCGCGACTACGTCGAGGGCTCCGGGATCTCGGTGGTCGATGCGGCCAGCCTCGAGGTCGAGGACAACCTCGCCGTCGGCTGCCTCGACCCGGCGCAGCTGCCCCGGATCGCGCGCGGGCTGCACCGCGAGGGGGCCGAGGCCATCGTGCTGTCGGCCTGCGTCCAGATGCCCTCCCTGGCCGCCGTGCAGGAGGTCGAGGACGAGCTCGGGGTGCCCGTGGTCACCGCGGCCACCGCCACGACGTACGAGATCCTGCGGCATCTGGGCCACGAGCCCGCCATCCCGGGCGCCGGTGGGCTCCTGGACGGTCGCTTCAGCCTGGCCGAGGCGGTCCGGTGAGCCCGGCCGTCCTCGCCTTCGCCATCCTGGTCGTCGCCTTCGCCATCGGGTCCTTGACCCGGATCAGCGCCGGCCTGCTCGCCTTCGTCGCCGCGTTCGCGGTCGGCGCCTTCGTGGCCGACCTCTCCACCGATGACGTGGTCGGCGTGTTCCCCGGCGGGCTGTTCCTGATCCTCGTCGGCGCCACGCTGCTCTTCGGGATCGTGCGCCTCAACGGGACGATCGACCTGCTCGCGTACTGGGCGGAGCGGCTCGCCGGCGGGCGTCGCCTGCTGATCCCGGTGCTGATGTTCGCGCTCACGGCGATCCTGTCCTCGGCCGGCGCCTTCACCCCGGCGGCGATCGCGATCGTCGCCCCCGTCGCACTGGCGCTCGGGTCGCGCTTCGAGATCAGCACCCTCGCGATGGGCCTGGTCGTCGTTCAGGGCGCGAACGCCGGGGCCTTCTCGCCCGTCAACCCCTTCGGTGTGCTCTCGAACAAGATGCTCGACGACGCCGGGGCGTCCGACGGCACGCTGCCGCTCTACCTCCTGTGCCTCGCCTTCAACGCGGTGCTGGCCGTCGTGGCCTACGTCCTGGTGCAGGGGCTGCTCACCCGGCGCCGGCGCAGGTCCAAGGCCACCGCGGCCGCCGTGGCCGCGGTGCCGGTCGGTGCCGCGGGGTCGGCCGGGTCGGCCGGGTCGGCCGGGGAGCCGGCGGGAGTGGAGCCCACGCGGGTCGAGGCCACGCCCATCCGGGTGCTGACCCTGGTCGGTCTCGTGGCGCTGCTCGTGCTCACCACCGGCTTCGGGATCGACGTCGGCGTCGCGACGCTGATCATCGCGCTGGCCCTGATCGTGGTCCAGCCCTCGATGCAGGACGCGGCCATCAAGCACATGCCGTGGTCGGCGATCCTGCTGGTGACGGGAATCGTGACGTACGTCGGCGTGCTGGAGGCCATGGGCGCCCTCGACGAGCTGCAGGCCGCCATCGAGCGCCTCGGCAACGGGTCGATCGCCGCCCTGGTCGCCTGCTACGCGGTCGGCGCCGTCTCGGCGTTCGCGTCCACGACGGGAACGCTGGGCGTGATCAGCCCGGTCGTGGTGCCGATCGCGATGGACCCGAGCCTCACGCCCCTCGGCGTGATCGTCGCGCTCTCGATCAGTTCGTCCGTGGTCGACACCAGCCCGATGTCGACCAGCGGCGCCCTGCTGATGGCCAGCGCGGAGCCGGAGGACGAGCGTGTCTTCTTCCGGGCCCTGCTGGTGTGGGCGATGGCCATGGTCCTCGTCGTGCCCGCCCTGGTGTGGTTCCTGTTCGTCCAGCTGGGCGTGGTGTGACGGTCGTCGGGCGCCGGGGAGCGGCGGATAGTCTTCTCCGGTGACCGACATCGAGATCGGCCGGGCCAAGCGCGCCCGGCGCGCCTACTCCTTCGACGACATCGCGATCGTGCCCTCGCGGCGCACCCGCGACCCCGAGGAGGTCAGCACCGCCTGGCAGATCGACGCCTACCGCTTCGACCTGCCGGTGCTGGCCGCGCCGATGGACTCGGTGATGTCGCCGTCGACGGCGATCGCCCTCGGCAGGTTCGGCGGCCTCGGCGTGCTGAACCTCGAGGGCATCTGGACCCGCTACGAGGACCCGAGCGACCTGCTCGAGGAGGTCGCGGGGCTCCAGGGCACCGAGGCGACCGCGCGGCTCCAGCAGATCTACCGTGAACCGATCAAGGCCGAGCTGGTCGTGGAGCGGCTGCGCGAGATCCGCGAGGCGGGCGTGACCGTCGCCGGCTCGCTCTCGCCTGCGCACACCAAGGAGTTCGCCAAGGCCGTCGTCGACGGCGGGGTCGACATGTTCGTCATCCGCGGCACCACGGTCTCGGCCGAGCACGTCTCCTCGCAGGCCGAGCCGCTCAACCTCAAGGAGTTCATCTACGAGCTCGACGTGCCGGTGATCGTGGGCGGCTGCGCCACCCACCAGGCGGCGCTCCACCTGATGCGCACCGGTGCCGCCGGCGTCCTCGTCGGCTTCGGCGGCGGTGCGGCGCACACCACCCGCACCGTGCTCGGCGTCGCGGTCCCGATGGCCTCGGCCGTCGCCGACGTCGCCGCGGCCCGCCGCGACTACCTCGACGAGTCCGGCGGCCGCTACGTCCACGTCATCGCGGACGGCTCGATCGGCAAGTCCGGTGACATCGCCAAGGCGATCGCCTGCGGCGCCGACGCCGTGATGGTCGGCTCGCCCTTCGCCCGCGCGACCGACGCGCCCGGCCGGGGCTTCCACTGGGGCACCGAGGCGCACCACCACGACCTGCCGCGCGGCCAGCGCGTGCAGTTCGAGACCGTCGGCACGATCGAGGAGATCCTCTTCGGCCCCTCGCGGGTCGCCGACGGCACCATGAACCTCATGGGCGCGCTCCGCCGCTCGATGGCCACCACCGGCTACACGGAGCTCAAGGAGTTCCAGCGCGTCGAGGTGGTCGTGGAGTGAAGGTCGCGGCCGGCCAGGCCGTCTCGGTCTCCGGCGACCTGGCCGCGAACGTCGCGACCGCGGCCCGGCTGACCGCGCGCGCTGCCGCGGAGGAGGTGCGCGTGCTCGTGCTGCCCGAGGCGTTCCTGACCGGGTACGACGCCACCGCGTTCCGTGGCCCGCTGCCGTCGGCCGATGAGCTGGACGACGGCTGGCTGGACCCCGTCCGCACGGCCGCGGCCGAGGGCGACGTGGTGGTCGTGGTGGGCACCGCGCTGCGGCGCGGTGAGCACCGGCGGCTGTCGCAGGTGGTGGTCCGGCCGGACGGCAGCACGACGGCGCCGTACGACAAGCAGTTCCTGGACGGCCTCGAGAAGGAGGTCTTCACCGTCGGCGACCACGGCACGTCGATCACCGTCGACGGCCACGAGCTGGGGCTGTCGATCTGCTACGACGGCTGCTTCCCCGAGCACGCGCAGGCCGCGGCGCTCGACGGGGCGGTCGGCTACCTGAGCTCGGCGGCGTACTTCCCGGGCGGTGAGCACCGCCGCGACCTCTACTACGCCGCGCGGGCCGTCGAGAACGGGATGTACGTCGTGTTCGCCGGGCTCACCGGCCCCTGCGGCGCCTACTCCTTCATCGGCGGCTCCGCCGTCTACGACCCCGAGGGCCGGACGCTCGCGAGGCTCGGCGAGGAGGAGGGCCTGGCGATCGCCGCGACCGACGTGGCCCTCGTCGAGGCCACGCGCGAGCGGCACACGATGGTCTTCGACCACCGCGCCTCGCTCGGTCCGCGCGTCCGCATCTAGTCCTCGATCAGCCCGCGGTTGCCGCCGAGCAGGTGGACGGCGTGGCGGATGGACTCCAGGTGTGCACCGGTCGCGCGGACGATACGGATCGGGTTGCCGGGGGAGTAGTGGCTCCACTGCGTCGGCAGGTACGCCGCCCGGGGCGTGCGCCTGAGCGAGGAGGTTGTCCGCGTCCGCCGTCGAGACCGCGAACTCCTCGTCGGCCGGCGGCACGAACCCGTTGAGGCCGTAGGTTCCATCGGGTCCCAGTCGTAGCGCTTGCCGGTCCCGGCGGCGTCCTCGGCAGCGCTCGCCCACACGGTGTTGTGCCAGAGGAGGTCGCCGCCCATGACCAGGTTGAACGAGCGCGGTCCGGGGTCCTCGGCCGGTGTCGGATCGGCGGTGGGTGCGGGTGTGGCGGGGGCGGAGTCGACCGCGACCGGCGTCCGCGGGGCCGGGGCGTCCTCGCAGCCGGTGGCCACGACCAGCAGGGCCGCCAGCGCGGCTGCCGTCCCCGTCACTCGGCCATGGGTACGGCTCCTGGTGACGGGCGAGGACACATCGGCGATACCGGCGTTTGCCAGACTGGAGACATGAGCCACCCCAGTGCCCTCAGCCCGGACGCCCGGGACGCCGCACTCGCGACGATGCAGGGCGTGGGCGGCCAGACCGAGCTCGACGTGCTGGTGGTCGGCGGCGGGATCGTCGGCGCCGGCACCGCGCTCGACGCCGTCACCCGCGGCCTGTCGACCGGCCTGCTCGAGCAGCGCGACCTGGCCAGCGGCACGTCGTCGCGCTCGTCCAAGCTCGTGCACGGCGGGTTGCGCTACCTGGAGATGCTCGACTTCGCCCTGGTGCGCGAGGCGCTCCAGGAGCGCGGGCTGCTGCTGACCCGGCTGGCGCCCCACCTGGTCCGGCCGGTGCCGTTCCTCTACCCGCTGACCCACCGCGCCTGGGAGCGGCCCTACGTCGGCGCGGGCCTCGCGCTGTACGACGGCCTGGCGATGGCCGGCCGCTACGGCTCCGGCCTGCCCCGGCACCGCCACCTCTCGCGGCGGTCGGTCGCGCGGATCGCCCCCGACTTCAACCCGGCCTCGCTCGCCGGGGCCATCCGGTACTACGACTGCCAGGTCGACGACGCCCGCCTGGTCACGACCATCGCCCGCACCGCGGCCGCCCACGGCGCGCACGTGGCGACGCGGGTCAAGGTGACCGGGTTCCTCCGCGAGGGCGAGCGCGTCGTCGGCGTACGCGCCCGCGACCTCGAGCACAACCGTGACGTCGAGGTCCGCGCCCGGGTGGTCGTCAACGCCGCCGGCGTCTGGACCGACGACCTCCAGGAGATGGTCGGCGGCCGGGGGTCGCTGCACGTGCAGGCGTCCAAGGGCATCCACCTGGTCGTGCCACGCGACCGGATCCGGTCCGAGGCCGGGTTCATCGTGCGCACCGAGACGTCCGTGCTGTTCGTGATCCCGTGGGGCCGGCACTGGATCATCGGCACCACCGACACCCCGTGGGACCTCGACAAGGCCCACCCGGCCGCGTCCCGCACGGACATCGAGTACGTCCTCGCCCACGTCAACGCGATCCTGCGCGAGCCGCTCGACCACTCCGACGTGGAGGGCGTCTACGCGGGCCTGCGGCCGCTGCTCTCCGGCGAGTCCGAGCCCACGTCCCGGATCTCGCGCGAGCACACCGTCGTCACGCCCGTGCCCGGACTCGTGATGATCGCCGGCGGCAAGCTCACGACGTACCGCGTCATGGGCCGCGACGCCGTCGACGCCGCCGCTCACTCGCTGACCTCCACGCTCGGTCTCACCGTGCGTCCCTCCATCACCGACCGGGTGCCGCTGCTCGGCGCCTCTGACTGGGAGACGCGCTCGAACCAGCGGGTGTTGCTGGCGCGGCGGTCCGGTCTGCACGTCGCGCGGATCGACCATCTCCTCGGCCGGTACGGGGGCCTGGTCGACGACCTCCTCGCACTCATCGCGTCGCAGCGCTCCCTGGGCCTCCCGCTCGAGGGCGCCGAGGACTACCTCGCCGCCGAGGTCGTCTACGCCGTCACGCACGAGGGCGCCCGCCACCTCGACGATGTCCTCACCCGCCGCACCCGCATCTCCATCGAGACCTTCGACCGCGGCGTCTCCGCCGCACCTCACGCCGCCGCGCTCATGGCCGACGCCCTCGGCTGGGACGCCGCCCGCACCGCCGACGAGGTCGACCACTACCTCCGCCGGGTCGAGGCCGAGCGGCAGTCGCAGCTCAAGCTCACCGACCAGGAGGCCGACGAGGCGCGGGTGTCGGTGCGGGACATCGTGTAGCGGCGGGCGGTGGCGGGTTTCACCGGGTACCCGGTGAAACCCGCCCGACACGCCGGTGGCTCACGGCGTGTCGGGCGGGTTTCACACGAGAGGTACGACGATCAGGCGGCCCACGTCCGGCCGAGGAGCGTCGCGCGGATCCGGGCGACGGTCCGCTCCGGGCGATAGAGGTCGGCCCAGACGATGCGGATGCACCGCCAGCCGGTGACGCCGCAGATGAGCTCCTCGCGCCGCTTCTCCCGGAGCACGGTGTCCGTCACCGACTCGCCGGGTCGGCGGTGCCGGAGGTATTTCACCTTGCCGTCGAACTCGAGGAACGCGCCGAGCGCCGGCCAGGCGAAGTCGACGCGCGCCAGGAGGCGACCGCGACCGTCGAAGATCTCGTACTGGGGGATGGGCTCCGGGACCTGGTGCCGCCACATCAGCCAGTCGGCCCTGGTCTCCCCGGCGGATTCATGACGACCATCGGCTCGGTCGAGGACGATGTGGAATCCGAGACTGTGCGGATGGTTCGCCATCGCGGCGCTTCGCCTGCGGAGAAGCGGAACGGTCGTCTCGCCCGCATGGAGCAACCCGTCGACGACGACCAGGGCGTGCTCGGCGTCGGTCACGGTGACCACGTCGAGGGCGGTCCTCGTCCCGCTGGTGACCGGAAGGCCACTCCTCCGCGTGACGTCCTCGACGAGTGCCGACCCGCAGTGCGGAACCCGGCCGGCCTGTCGCCGGTCGGCGTTGCCGTCCAGGCGCAGGACGTGAGTCTCGTCGCCGAGGTCCCAGACGGGTACGCCGAACGCGTCGGCCGCCGTCGGGCCGGACAGGACGGTCGGCGTCCGCGTGCACCGCAACGTGGCCTCTGCGGTCAACAGCCGTCGGGCGGCGTCGTCGAGTCCGGCCCAGTGGGGTCCCGCCGTGTAGGCGCCGTGGCGGAGTCGGTGCAGGTCGCCCGAGGCGACCATGCGGGTGATCGCCTTGTCGGTGTACCCGCCTGCGAGGAGCTCGCGGGTCAGCATGACCTCGGACATGGCAGGACTCATTCCGCACCGGGGAGGCCGGCAACCAGCGAGATCACGAGCTGTGGACAACGTGCCCCGAGGCCCCGGGCAGCCCAAACCGCGCGCTTGACATCCAGTATCAATGTGTAAAACACCACAGAGCACTACTCGTGGGTAGTGTCGGAGACGCGGGTCACATACGCTCGGTACATGAGCGCCCCGAACCCCGCATCCGCCGGTGGCCCGGTCGTGGACGGCCCGCACGACCCGGAGCACGACCCGCGCGCGTCGTACGCCCTCGAGCCCGAGTACACCGCCGCGCTGACCAGGCGGCTGGTGGCGACCACCGGGCAGACGGCGGAGGTGCGCTCGCCGCTGGACGACGCGCCGCTCGCGCACATCCCGCAGTCCAGCGAGGAGGACGTCGCCGAGGCGTTCGCCCGGGCCCGCAAGGCCCAGGTGGCGTGGTCGCGCACCCCGCTGGACCGGCGCGCGGCCGCCTTGCTGCGCCTGCACGACCTGATCCTGGACCGCCAGGACGAGATCATCGACCTGATCCAGCTCGAGTCCGGCAAGGCGCGCAAGCACGCCTTCGACGAGCCGCTGCACGTCGCGCTCACCGCCCGCTACTACGCGCGTACGGCGCACCAGCACCTCGACCCCCAGCGCAAGATCGGCGTCGTGCCCGGTCTCACCCGGGTGGAGGTCAACCGCATCCCCAAGGGCGTCGTCGGCATCATCTCGCCCTGGAACTACCCCTTCACGATGGCGCTCTGCGACGGCCTCCCGGCCCTGCTCGCCGGCAACGCCGTCGTCGCGAAGCCGGACGCTCAGACCATGCTGTCGGCGCTGCTGGCCAAGGAGCTGCTCGTCCGGGCCGGCTTCCCCGAGGACCTCTGGCAGGTCGTCGCCGGGCCGGGCCCGGAGATCGGCGGCGCGATCGTCGCCCGCGCCGACTGCGTCTGCTTCACCGGCTCCACCGCGACCGGCCGCAGGATCGCCCAGGGCTGCGCCGAGCGGCTGATCGGCTGCTCGCTCGAGCTCGGCGGCAAGAACCCGCTGCTGGTGCTGCGCGACGCCGACCTCGAGAAGGCCGCCGAGGGTGCCCTGCGCGCGTCGTTCTCCAACTCCGGCCAGCTCTGCGTCTCGATGGAGCGCATCTTCGTCGCCGACCAGGTCTACGACCGGTTCGTCGAGCGGTTCGTGGCCCGCGTCGAGGCGATGACGCTCGGCGCCACCATGGACTGGGGCAACGACATGGGCCCGCTGATCTCCCAAGCGCAGCTCGACACCGTCACGGCCCACGTCGAGGACGCCGTCGCCAAGGGCGCCCGCGTGCTCACCGGCGGCCGGCCGCGCCCCGACCTCGGCCCGTACTTCTTCGAGCCGACGGTCCTCGAGGGCGTCAGCCCCGACATGACGTGCTTCGGGCACGAGACCTTCGGGCCGGTCGTCTCGCTCTACCGCTTCCACGACGAGGCCGACGCCATCGCCCGCGCGAACGACGGGCAGTACGGCCTCAACGCCTCGATCTACTCCCAGGACGGCGCCCGCGCCCGCGCGATCGCGCAGCTCATCAAGTGCGGCACGGTCAACATCAACGAGGCGTTCGCCGCCACGTTCGCCAGCCTGGACGCCCCGATGGGCGGCATGCGCGAATCCGGCATGGGCCGGCGCCAGGGCAGCGAGGGCGTCCTGCGCTACACCGAGACCCAGTCGGTCGCGACGCAGCGGCTGATCCGCTTCGCCCCGCAGCTCGGCATGTCCGACGAGACCTACGCGAAGGTCATGACCGCGAACCTGCGCCTGATGAAGAAGCTCGGCCGGGCATGAGCTTCGACTACGACGTCCTGGTCGTCGGCTCCGGCTTCGGCGGCTCGGTCGCCGCGCTGCGGCTGACCGAGAAGGGCTACCGGGTCGCGGTCCTCGAGGCGGGCGCGCGGTTCGAGGACGACGACCTGCCGCAGACGTCCTTCGAGACGACCAAGTACCTCTTCCGTCCCGAGATCGGCTGCTACGGCATCCAGCGCATCGACGCGCTGCGCGACTGCCTGATCGTCTCCGGCGCCGGCGTCGGCGGCGGGTCGCTCGTCTACGCGAACACGCTCTACGAGCCGCTCGCGCCGTTCTACTCCGACGCGCAGTGGAGCCACATCACCGACTGGCGCGACGAGCTGGCGCCGTACTACGACCAGGCGAAGCGGATGCTGGGCGTGGTCGAGAACCCGCTGCGCACCCCGTCGGACGACGTGATGGAGAAGGTCGCCGCCGAGATGGGCGTGGGCGACACCTTCCACCCGACGCCGGTCGGCGTCTTCTTCGGCGGCCCGGGCGCGGGCATGGGCCAGGAGGTCGACGACCCGTTCTTCGGCGGCGCCGGCCCCACCCGGCGTACCTGCACCGCATGCGGCTCCTGCATGACCGGCTGCCGCCACAACGCCAAGAACACGCTGGTCAAGAACTACCTCTACCTCGCCGAGCAGAACGGCGCGCGGGTCCTGCCGCTGACCACGGTCACCCGGGTGCGGCCGCGCGACGGCGGCGGGTACGACGTGCACGTCCGCTACACGAAGGCCAAGGTCAACCGCCGGTCCGCGCGGCGGGTGCTGACCGCCGAGCAGGTCGTGTTCGCGGCGTCCGCGCTCGGCACGCAGCGGCTGCTGCACCGGATGCGCGACGAGGGGCACCTGCCGCGGCTGTCGTCGCGCCTGGGCTACCTGTCGCGGACCAACTCGGAGTCGATCGGCGGCGTGATCGCGCCCGACACCTCGGTCGACTACAGCCAGGGCATCGCGATCACGTCGAGCTTCCACCCCGACGAGAGCACCCACATCGAGCCGGTGCGCTACGGGCGGGGCAGCAACCTGATGTCGCTGCTCCAGTCGGTGCTCACCGACGGCGACGGCGACGAGCCGCGCTGGCGCACCTGGCTGCGGGAGATGTGGCGACAGCGCCGCGAGGTCAAGAACCTCTACGACATGAAGCACTGGTCCGAGCGCACGGTGATCGCGCTGGTGATGCAGAGCCTCGACAACTCCATCACGACCTACACCAAGCGCGTCCCGGGCACGAAGCGCCGGTACCTGACCTCCAAGCAGGGCCACGGCGTTCCGAACCCGACCTGGATCCCCGCTGGCAACGAGGCGATCCGGAAGATGGCCCAGATCATGGGCGGCCTGGCCGGCGGCGCCGTGGGTGACGCCTTCAACAAGCCGCTGACCGCGCACTTCCTCGGCGGCTGCGCGATCGGCGACTCGCCCGACACCGGTGTCGTGGACGCCTACCAGCGCGTCTACGGCTACCCCGGCCTGCACGTGGCCGACGGCTCGGCGATCTCGGCCAACCTGGGCGTGAACCCGTCACTGACGATCACCGCCCAGGCGGAGCGCGCCATGTCGTTCTGGCCGAACAAGGGGGAGTCGGACCCGCGGCCCCAGCTGGGTGCGGCGTACCGCCGGGTCGCGCCGGTGACCCCCGCGGCCCCGGCCGTCCCCGACGACGCGCCGGGCGCCCTGCGGCTGCCGATCGTCGGCGTGTCCTGACCCGTGTCCTGACCGGCCGCCGAGTGCCGTCGGAGACCGTCGAAAAAAGATCTGAACCGGCCGTCGCAGGCCGTAACCGGGGTCAGGACGCGTCGTTGAGACGAGCGGACCCGGTCATAACGCTCCCTCCCCCCGCCGGGTCCCATGTCCAGGCTCTGTCCAGCAGACGCGTGGACGATCAGGGCCCGGCCATCCCTCCCTCCCCGGCCGGGCCCTGATGCGTTTCCGGATGCCGGTGGGGGGCTCGATAGGCTCAGCACATGAACCCGGCTGCGGAGCACGATCTGGTCCTGGTGGTCGACTTCGGGGCCCAGTACGCCCAGCTGATCGCCCGCCGCGTGCGCGAGGCGCGCGTCTACTCCGAGATCGTGCCCCACACGATGCCGATCGCGGAGATGCAGGCCCGCAACCCGAAGGCGATCATCCTGTCCGGCGGTCCGTCCTCGGTCTACGAGGAGGGCGCCCCGACCATCGACCCCGCCGTCTTCACGAGCGGTACGCCGGTGTTCGGCATGTGCTACGGCTTCCAGCTGATGGCGCGGGGGCTGGGCGGCGAGGTCGCGCACACCGGCTTCCGGGAGTACGGCCGCACCTCGGTCGACATCGTCGAGAACGGCACGCTGCTCTCCGAGGTGCCGCAGCAGCACACGGTGTGGATGTCCCACGGCGACTCGGTGACCGCGGCGCCCGACGGCTTCGACGTGCTCGCGTCGACGGAGAAGACCCCGGTGGCGGCGTTCGAGAACGTCGACCGCGGCCTCGCCGGCGTGCAGTGGCACCCCGAGGTGCTGCACACCGAGCACGGCCAGAAGGTGCTCGAGCACTTCCTCGTCCAGATCGCGCACTGCCGCCAGACCTGGACCATGGTCAACATCGTCGAGGAGCAGATCGAGGCGATCCGCGAGCAGATCGGCGACCGCGGCCGGGCGATCTGCGGCCTGTCCGGCGGGGTCGACTCCGCGGTGGCCGCCGCGATCGTGCAGCGCGCGATCGGCGACCGCCTGACCTGCGTCTACGTCGACCACGGCCTCATGCGCCAGGGCGAGACCGAGCAGGTCGAGCGCGACTTCGTGGCCGCCACCGGCGTGGACCTCAAGGTCGTCGACGCGGAGAAGCAGTTCCTCGACGCACTCGCCGGGGTGACCGACCCGGAGCAGAAGCGGAAGATCATCGGCCGCGAGTTCATCCGGGTCTTCGAGGCGGCCGAGGCCCAGATCCTCGGGGACGCCGTGAAGGAGGGAGGCGACAAGGTCGCCTTCCTCGTGCAGGGCACGCTCTACCCCGACGTCGTCGAGTCGGGCGGGGGAGCGGGCACCTCCAACATCAAGTCGCACCACAACGTCGGCGGCCTGCCCGACGACCTCGAGTTCGAGCTGGTCGAGCCGCTGCGCACGCTGTTCAAGGACGAGGTCCGGCTCGTCGGCGAGCAGCTCGGGCTGCCGACGGAGATCGTCTGGCGGCACCCCTTCCCGGGTCCGGGCCTGGGCATCCGCATCATCGGCGAGGTCACGCGGGAGCGGCTCGACATCCTGCGCGAGGCCGACGCGATCGCGCGCGAGGAGCTGACCCGCGCCGGGCTCGACCGCGACATCTGGCAGTTCCCGGTGGTGCTGCTGGCCGACGTCCGCAGCGTGGGCGTCCAGGGCGACCACCGCACCTACGGCCACCCGGTCGTGCTGCGGCCGGTCACCTCCGAGGACGCGATGACCGCGGACTGGGCCCGGCTGCCCTACGACGTGCTCGAGCGGATCTCGACGCGGATCACCAACGAGGTCCGCGAGGTGAACCGCGTCACGGTCGACATCACCTCCAAGCCGCCGGGCACCATCGAGTGGGAGTGATCTTGCGGGTTTCTTGCCCCGAAACGGTCATGCGGGACCCGAGGAGCCGGTAGAGTCCTTCTCGAACCGCCGGGGACCCGAGACCCCGGCGGTTCTTCCATTCCCGGCTGGGTACTGGCCGCGCATGTCGACGAACACCCGATTGATCCACGCCACGCCCGAGCAGGTCTGGGACGTGCTCGCCGACGGCTGGCTCTACCCGCTCTGGGTGGTCGGTGCCTCGCGGATGCGCGAGGTCGACGACCACTGGCCGGCGGTCGGGGCGCAGCTGTACCACTCGGTGGGCACCTGGCCGCTGCTGATCAACGACTCCACCGAGGTCGTCGACGCGACCCCGGGCGTGCTGCTCAAGCTCCGGGCGCGAGCCTGGCCGACCGGCGAGGCCGACGTCATCATCCGGCTGTCCGCCGTCGGCACCGAGACCGAGGTGACCATCGAGGAGGACGCCGTCAGCGGGCCGGCCAGGCTGATCCCCAAGCCGGCCCGCGACCTGCCGCTGAGCTGGCGGAACGTCGAGACGCTGCGGCGGCTCGCGTACATCGCCGAGCGCCGCGTGGTGGGCGCCGACGTCGACTGAGTCAGCTGACCTGCTTCCACGGGTCGTGGTCGGACAGGATCTTGTCGACGCGGGCCTGGTCGAGCCGGGCGACGACGTGCTGGTTCTCCTGGGCGTCGCGGACGCACTTGGCGAGCGTGAACGCCGAGGTGGTGAGGAAGATCGTGGAGAGGGCCAGGAAGGCCTTGGGCCACGGGTCGGCCGGCAGGTAGTAGACGGCCACGAGCATCGCGAAGAGGGCGAGGCCGAAGGCGATGGCGGCCTGGGCGTAGAAGGCGGTCGTGTTCTTCGGGGCGGGCGTGTTGTTGTCCATGGCTCCACCCTGGCCGCGCGGCGCCCGGGGTCGCATGCGCACGGATACTCACTTCGTTTGCGACACTGCCGCGTGTGAGCGCCTCGACGTCGCCCGCCGCCATCGCGGTCGAGAGCCGGCTGTTCCATGCGCTCGCGGTGCTGCGGGTGGTGGTGCTCGCCAACGCCCTCGCGCTCAGCGCCTACCGGTTCGACAACTTCCAGCGACCGGCCGTCGGGCTCGCCTGCCTGGCGGTGATGGTGCTGTGGACCGGCGTCGCCACCTGGGCGTACGCCGAGCCGCGCCGTCGTACGCCGCCGCTGCTGGTCGCCGACCTCGCGATCGCGCTCGGGCTGCTCCTGGCCAGCCCGGTGGTCAAGGGCGAGGGCTTCAACGCCAGCGTGCCCGGCTTCTGGGTGATGGGCGCGCTGGTCGCGTGGGCGATCCACTGGCGGCTGGCCGGCGGCCTCGTCGCCGGCGCCCTGCTCGCGACGGCCGACCTGCTGGTGCGCCAGGACCTCGCCCAGTCCGACTACGGCAACGCCTTCCTGCTGGTGATCGGCGGCCCGATCATCGGCTTCATGTGCGGCTCCCTCCAGGAGATGGCGACCGAGCGCGACCAGGCCGAGCGCTCCGCCGCGGTCGCGGCCGAGCGCGCCCGGCTGGCCCGCGCGGTCCACGACGGCGTGCTCCAGGTGCTGGCGCTGGTGCAGCGCCGGGGCGGTGACCTCGGGCCGCTGGCGGGCGAGCAGGAGCGCCGGCTGCGGGCGCTGATCCGCGCGCAGGACGACCTCGCCCCGACGACGGAGGGCACCGTCGACCTGGTCGCCGAGCTGACCGCGCTCGAGCGGCGTCCGGGCGTCACCGTCTCGACGCCGGGCGCCCCGGTCGAGCTGCCGGCGGGTACGGCGCACGAGCTGGTGGCCGCGGTCGGCGCGTGCCTCGACAACGTCCGCGCGCACGTCGGCGACAACGCCCCGGCGTGGGTGCTGCTCCAGGCCTTCCCCGACCGGGTCGAGGTCTCCGTGCGCGACGACGGGCCCGGCATCCCGGCGGGCCGGCTGGAGGAGGCCGCGGGTCAGGGCCGGCTCGGCGTCAGCGCGTCGATCCGGGGAAGGATCGCCGAGATCGGCGGCACCGCCGAGCTGGCGACGGGGTCCTTCGGGACCGAGTGGGAGATCGTCGTACCGAAGGAGGCACCAGCGTGAGCATCAAGGTGATGGTGGTCGACGACCACCCGATGTGGCGCGACGCGGTCGAGCGGGACCTGGCCGACGCCGGGCTGGACGTCGTGGCGGTGGCGGCCAACGGACGCGAGGCGGTCGCGCGGTTCCCGGCGGCGCGGCCGGACGTGGTGCTGCTGGACCTCCAGATCCCCGAGCCGGACGGGGTCGCGGTGACCGCGGCGATCGCGCAGCGGTCCCCGGAGACGCGGGTGCTGATCCTCTCCGCGTCGGGGGAGCAGGCCGACGTGCTCGCGGCGGTGAAGGCGGGCGCGACCGGCTACCTGGTGAAGTCCGCGTCGCGCGAGGAGCTGGTGGACGCGGTGCGCCGGGTGGCGGCGGGCGAGCCGGTGTTCACCCCGGGGCTGGCGGGGCTGGTGCTGGGGGAGTTCCAGCGCGACCCCGAGCAGACGCCGCTGACCGAGCGCGAGACCGAGGTGCTGAAGCTGGTCGCGAAGGGGTTGTCCTACCGGCAGATCGCCGAGCGGCTCGTGCTGTCGCACCGCACCGTGCAGAACCACGTGCAGAACACGCTGCGCAAGCTCCAGATGCACAACCGGGTCGAGCTCACCCGCTACGCCATCGAGCAGGGTCTCGACGACGACTAGCGATCGCGGCGCGTGCGGCGTTCATGCCGCATGCGCCGTGCACGCCGCCCCCGGGGTGTGCGGCGGCCGAGCCCAGGAAGAGCCCGCGGACCGGCGTCTCGGCCCGGCCGAGCCCGGGGACCGGGCGGAACACCAGCTGCTGGTGCAGCTGAGCGGTGCCGCCGTTGACGCCGCCACCGATGAGGTTGGCGTTGCGGCTCTCCAGCTCCCGGGGCCCGAGGACCCGGCGGGCGAGGACGCGGTCGCCGAACCCCGGCGCGAGCTCCTCCAGCCGGGCCTGCATCCGGTCGGCGAACCGCTCGGTCGCGGACGCGTCCCACGCGCCGCCCTGCGGCACGTGCGTGTAGGCCCACATCGACTCGGTGCCCGCCGGTGAGCGGGTCGGGTCGGTCGTCGTCATCTGGCCGGTGAGGAGGAAGGGCCGCGCGGGGATCGTGCGGGACCCCACCTGGTGCAGGGCCTCGGACATCTCGTCGACCGAGTCCGCCACGTGCACCGTGCCGGCGGCGTAGGGCTGCTCGACCCGCCACGGGACGGGGCCGCTCAGCGCCCAGTCGACCTTGACGGTGCCCGGGTCCATCTCGAAGTCGCGCATCGCGGTGTGCACGCGGCGGGGGAGTGCGTCGGCCGGGACCAGCCGTCCGTACAGGGCCGGGGCCGAGACGTCGGCGACGACGGCGTGCCGGGCGGCGTACCGCTCGCCGGTGGCGGTGCGGACCGCGCGGGCGCGCCTGCCGGACACCTCGATGGCGACGACCTCCTGGCCGGTGAGCACCTCGGCCCCGCCGGCGCGGAGCCGGCGGCCGAGGGCCTGGGCGAGCTCGCCGGCACCGCCCCGGGGGACCGGGAAGCCGACCGTCTGCCCGAGCATCGTCAACAGCACGCCCATGAGCGCGGAGCCCGGGGCGTCGAGCGGGATGTCGGCGTGGCCGGCGTTGCCGCAGAGCAGCAGGCGGGGCCCGGCGCCACCGAACCGGTGGCGGGCGAGCTCGGCGATCGGCGTGAGCATCTCGCGCACGAAGCCGAACCCGCCGACCGACCGGAGCCGGGCGGCCGCCGCCAGTCCGTGCCGGACGGGCGGGAACGGGGACAGCAGCGCGCCGACGATCGACGGCCCGATGCGGTCCCAGTCCGCGCACAGGTCCAGCCACGCCTCGCCGTCACCGGGATGCTGCTGGTCCATGATCGACGCGGTGACCTGGCGGTCGCGGTGCAGCACGGCCCACTGGTCCGAGTCGGGCATCAGGTGCCCGAGGGCCGCGGGCGCGTGCACCCACTCCAGGCCGTGCCGCTCGAGCTCGAAGCCCTGGATCGTCGCCGACGCGGCGGCCAGGGGGTAGAACGCGCTGAACGTGTCCTGGACGAAGTCGGGGTGCAGCTCGCGGTCGCTCGCCACCGCACCGCCGATCTGCGGCTGCGCCTCGAGCACCAGCACCGACCAGCCGGCGTCCATCAGGTGGTTGGCCGCGACCAACCCGTTGGGGCCGGCCCCGACCACCACGGCGTCGTACGTCGTCATCGCAGCACGTTCCCCGAGGTCGGCGGGACGGGCCGGTCGTGGTCGACGGTCAGCCGCTGGGCCAGCGGACCGACCAGGCGGTCGTAGACCTTCGGAAGGAACGTGAAGCCGAAGCGGATCACGTCGTTCGCCACGCTCAGCTGGGCCGGCAGGAACGGCAGCCGGACCCGGGCCAGGATCTGCCGGGCCGCCCGCTCTGCGGAGCTGTACGGCGGGGGCGGTCGCCCCTGCCACCCGAGGTAGTTAGCGGCGTTCGGGTAGATGGGGGTGTCGACGCCGCCGGGCGCCACGTAGCCGATGTTCAGGTCGGGCACGTCGCGGTTCTCCAGCCGCAGCTGCTGCGCGAGGGCGCGCACGCCCCACTTGCTCACGACGTACGGCGTCATGGTCGGGACCGTGACGTGACCCAGGATCGAACCCACGAACAGGAGTGTCCCAGCCTCCTGGCGCCGCAGCACCGGCACGACATGCCGGGCGACGTTGGCCGCGCCGAGGAGGTTGGTGCGCAGGACGCCGTCGAACACCTCGACCGGCACGTCCTCGGTGCGGCCGTAGGAGACGACGCCGGCGTTCGAGATCACCAGGTCGAGCCGGCCGAAGCGCTCGAGCGTCGTGTCGACCAGGGCGGCGACCTCGTCGTCGGAGCCCACGTCGGTCGGCACCACGAGGGTCTCGGCCTCGCACTCCTCGGCGACGGACTCGAGCGCGGCCTTGTCGCGGGAGGCGAGCACCACCGAGGCGCCGCGCCGCGACGCCTCGATCGCGGTCGCCCGCCCGATGCCGCTGGACGCGCCCGTGACCACGACGATCATCCGCGGACCACCAGCCCGCGGTGCGGCAGCGTCGGGATCCGCTCGGGATCGTGCGCGGTCTCGCCGACCGTGTCGTAGGCGGTGTCGGCCAGCACCCGCGCGGTCTCGGCGAGGATCCGCACGGTGAGCGGCTCGCCCGGGCAGCGGTGCCCGGTGTGCGGGTCGCCACCGCCCTGCGGCACGAACGCGAACGCGTCGGGCATCGCGTCGGGCAGGAAGCGCTCCGGCAGGAAGGACTCGGGCTCGGACCACCAGGCCGGGTCGCGGTCCGTGCCGGGCACGTCGAGCACGAGCAGGTCGCCCGGCTCGACCCGCGTCCCGCCGATCTCGGCGGGCGAGGTCACCCGACCGGCGAGCGCGGGCACGAACGGGCAGGTGCGCCTGGTCTCGTGCCCGAACGCGCGCCGGCGCTCGCCGGCCGGGTCGTCGTGGAGGAGCGGCCGCCACTGGGGATGGGCGGCGAGCTCGCGGGCCAGGAAGGTGCCCGGCCACGCCACGGCCACGGTCGGCCGCAGCACGTTGAGCAGCTCGACGCCGGCGACGGCGGCGGCGAGGTCGCTGTCGGCGAGGACGCGGAGGGCGGAGCCCGCAGGCGGGACGTGCGCGCCGGAGCGCGTCTCCTCGACCAACCGCCGGGCCCAGCCGTTCATCCGCAGCCGGGCCGCCCAGGCCCGGGGGTACGCCGCCGCGGCACCGCCGAAGCCGTCGACGATCGCCGCCAGTCGGTGGCTGACGCGTGTGGCGCGGGTGGCGGGGAGCTCCACGCCCGCCCAGGCGAGCACGGCGGCGCCGTACACCTCGACGAGCTCGTCGAACACGGTCACCTCGCGCCCGGCCCAGCCCTCGAGCCGCCGCTCGAGGTCGCGCCCGATCGTGGCGGCGAGGGCGTCGACACGCTCCGGATCGAGGATCTCGAAGAACAGCTGCTTGCGCTGCCGGTGCTCGGCGCCGTCCAGCCCGTGCACGGCGCCGGAGCCGAAGAGCAGGTTCCGGAGCGGCGGGGGTACGGCGGTGGCACGCTCGACCGCCGACTCGTCGTAGAACAGCCGGGCGCCCTCCCGGCCGCGGACGACCACGGCGCGGTTGCCGAGCAGCGAGGACTCGAAGACGTCGGCGCCCGCGTGCGCCCTCCGCTCCTCGGGCAGCGCGCGGTAGCCGGATCGCCAGAGGTGCAGCCCGAGATCGGTGGGCATCGTCAGCCCTTCTTCGCGGCCGCCTTGCCGCCCGTGCGACCTACGTACTGCTTCTCGTTCGTGACGTCCGAGGACTCAGAAGGCATGCCGGTGGGTACCCCATGGGCGATCCGCCATGCAGACACTCGACGGGTTGGAGTCCCGAGCCCAGGGCCACGCCGCCGCCTGGACGAAGCGTGGCTTCCTCGTGCTGCTCCTGGTCTTCGTGCTCACCGGGGTGGCCGGGTTCCTCGGCGTCCGGACGACGACCGCGAGCGACGACGCCGACGGCTGGGAGCTGCACGTCCGGCACGCCGAGATCGCCCGCTCGGGCCTCGACGTCCCGTGGGAGGTGACCGTGCACCACGAGGGCGGCTTCGGCAAGGAGGTCGTGCTCGCGGTCACCGGCGACTACTTCGACATCTTCGAGACCCAGGGGTTCACCCCGGAGCCCAGCGACGCGACCCGCGATGCCGACACGCTCGTGCTGACGTTCACCGCGCCGCCCGGCGACACGTTCGTCGTCGGGTACGACGCCTACATCCAGCCCGCCGCCCAGCAGGGCGCCGACGGGACCATCGCCGTGCTCGACGGCGGCACACGCGTCGCGTCGGTCGACTTCAGCACCGCCGTGCTGCCGTGAGGCTGCCCTGACACTGCCGTGAGATTGCCGTGAGGAGGACGCCGTGGAGATCGTGATCCGCGCCCTGGTCATCTTCGTGTTCCTGTGGCTGGTCACCCGTGCGGTCGGTCGGTCGTCGCTCGGCGAGCTCAGCACGTTCGAGCTGCTGCTCTACGTGACCATGGGCGACCTGGTGCAGCAGGCCGTCACCCAGCAGGACTACTCGGTCACCGCCGCGATGCTCGCGGTCGGCACCTTCGCCCTCCTGACGGTCCTGCTGTCGTGGAGCCAGTGGCGCTTCCCGCGGCTGCGGCCGGCGCTGACCGGCCGACCGGTGCTCGTGTTCTCCGATGGCTCGCCCGACGTGGACAGCATGAGACGGGAGCGGCTCGCGATGGCCGACCTGCTCGTCGCGGCGCGGCAGCAGGGCATCCGGAACTCCACCCAGATCGAGTACGCCGTCCTCGAGGCCGACGGCCGGATCTCGTTCTTCACCTATGACACGGGCGTGGAGGACGAGGGCGCGCCGAGCAAGCCCGCGCCGGGCTAGCCCTGGCATTCTCGCCAAAGTTCACCGCTTGGGGTGAGATAGCGATTCCCCCGGGGGGTACTGACTGTGCGGCGGCGGGCGCCGGCACTCACGCAGAGTCGGACCCGCCGCCCGAGTGTCCCTCAGGACGTCGGCGGGTACGGCCCGTCCTTGAGCAGCCGGGCCAGGTGCGCGGCGTTCTTCGCCGCCGTGGCCGTCGTGGACGCGGTCTTCTCCGGCGTCTCGTCCAGGTCGTTGTAGTCGGTGCCCTGCATCGCCTCGCCGACCCAGTACGTCACGGCGTTCGCCGCGATGCTGAAACCGGTGTCGTTGAGCGCCTGGAGCACCTCGGCGCTCACATGGTGGGCGCCGTCCTCGTTGCCGACGACGGCGACGAGCCCGACCTTCCCCTCGGTGAGCATCCGTCCCTCGTCGTCGGTCTCGCCGAGCTCGGCGTCGAGCCGCTCGAGCACCATCTTGCACACGGACGACGGTTGGCCGAGCCAGATCGGCGTCGCGATCACGAGGAGGTCGCTGCCGAGCAGCTTGGCGCGGATCCCGGGCCAGGCGTCGCCGTCCCCCTCGTCGGTGCTGACGCCGAACTTCACGTCGTGGTCGACGACTCGCACGAGCTCACCGGTCGCGCCCTCCTCCTCGAGCGCGTCCAGGACCTGCCGGCCGAGCAGCTCGGAGCTGGAGGGCGCGGGCGAGGGCTTGAGCGAGCAGACGAGGACGAGGGCACGGAGCGGGACGTCGGTCATGGGGTCTCCTGTCGGACGGGACGGTCAGGCGGGCTTGAGCGGGTCGTGTCCGACGTTCATGAGGCGACGCCGCCACGCGGCCTCGCCCGCCGTCGGCTCGAGGTCCTCGCGGCGCTCGGACAGCACCCGCTCGACGACCTGGCCCATCACGTCGACGTCGTCCGGCGTGAGGTCGGAGCGGCGCTTGCCGAGGATGTCGAGGACCCGGTGGCCGAGGTGGCTGCCTGCCTGCTCGGGGACCTCCTCGGCGTCCTCGCCGGCGCCCTGGACCATGAGCCAGTCGCGCAGCTCGCGCGAGGTCATGTTGACCACGCGGTGGAACTCGTCCCAGAGCTCGTCGTCGACGATGCTGTCGGCCATCGGTCTCCTCCTTGCGACGTCGGTGCGTTCCCCCTCAGTAACCCGGGTACCGCCGGGGCATGTCCGAGGACCGTCCGGGGGCCCAGCACTGGGTGCCCGACCGGCTGAGCCTCCGCGCGCTGCGCGAGGCCGCCCAGGAGTGCCGGGGCTGTGAGCTCTACCGCGACGCGACCCAGGCCGTGATGGGAGAGGGCCGGCGCGACGCCGCGGTCATGGTGCTCGGCGAGCAGCCGGGCGACCACGAGGACCGGGAGGGGGAGCCGTTCGTCGGCCCGGCCGGCAAGGTGCTCGACGAGGCCCTCACCGACGCCGGGATCGTGCCCGAGGACGTCTTCCGCACCAACGTTGTCAAGCAATTCCGCTGGTCCGGCACGCGCGGCAGGCAGCGCATCCACCAGTCACCGACCCGCGCGCACGTCGCGGCGTGCGCACCGTGGCTGGCCGCGGAGCTGGAGCTCGTGCGCCCGGCCGGCGTCGTGCTGCTGGGCGGGACCGCGGGGAAGGCGGTCTACGGACCGGCGTTCCGGGTGGGCGAGGCACGCGGTCGCGTGCGGGACTGGCCGGGGGACTTCGCGGTGGGTCGTACGCCGGCGTGGGTGCTGCCCACCACGCACCCGTCGGCGGTGCTGCGCGCCGACGACCGCAGGGCGGCGTACGAGGAGCTCGTCGCCGACCTGCGGGTCGCGGCGCAGCAGCTGGCCGGCTAGCCAGCCGGCGCTCAGCTGTGTCGGTCAGCTATCTCGTGAACAGGCTGTAGCCGCCGGGGCCGACTGCGAAGCCGACGATGATCAGCACGATGCCCCAGAGCCACGCGCCCTTGAAGAGCTGGACGATGCCGGCGATCACGAGGATGACGGCGATGATCCACAGCAGGAATGCCATGCGGGGGTACCTCCCTCTCGGTTGACGAGGGGACGGTGCCCGATCATCGGGCGGGGTAGTCCTGTCGGGTCAGCGGCGGGCGTAGGTGGTGGTGCGTTCGATGACGGGGCGGCCGATGCCGGCGCCGATGTCGACGAGCTCGGCAACGGTCTTGGCGGAGCCGTGCTCGGAGCCGGCCATGCGGGAGATGGTCTCCTCCATGAGGGTGCCGCCGACGTCGTTGGCGCCGGCTTGGAGCATGGCGCGGGTGCCGTCGACGCCGAGCTTGACCCAGGAGGTCTGGATGTTGGGGATCCGGCCGTGGAGCAGGATGCGGGCCAGGGCGTGGACGGCGAGGTTGTCGCGCAGGGTGGGGCCGGGGCGGGCGACGCCGGCGAGGTAGATCGGGGCGGAGGTGTGCACGAACGGCAGCGGCACGAACTCGGTGAACCCCCCGGTCCCGGCTTCGGTGGCGGCGTCCTGGATGCGGGCGAGGACGCGGAGGTGGCCGACCCAGTGGCGCGGGTTGTCGACGTGGCCGTACATCATGGTGGAGGTGGTGGGGATGCCGACGCGGTGCGCGGTGGAGACGACCTCGATCCAGGTCCGCGCGGGGAGCTTGCCCTTGGTCAGGACCCAGCGGACCTCGTCGTCGAGGATCTCCGCCGCGGTGCCCGGCAGCGACCCGAGGCCGGCCTCGCGGGCCTTGATGAGGAAGTCCTCGATCGACAGGCCGGTGCGGGCGGTGCCGTTGACGACCTCCATGGGGGAGAAGGCGTGCACGTGCATGGCCGGCACCCGCTGCTTGACCGCGGTGACGAGGTCGAAGTAGGCGGTCGCGGGGAGCTCGGGGTCGATGCCGCCCTGCATGCAGACCTCGGTGGCCCCCAGCTCCCACGCCTCGGCGGCGCGGTCGGCGACCTCGTCGAGGGAGAGGGAGTAGGCGTCGGCGTCGGTGCGGCGCTGGGCGAACGCGCAGAACCGGCAGCCGACGTAGCAGACGTTGGTGAAGTTGATGTTGCGGTTGACCACGTAGGTGACCTCGTCGCCGACGGTCTCGCGGCGCAGGTCGTCGGCCAGCCGGCAGACCTGCTCGAGCAGCGGGCCCTCGGCGGTCATCAGCGTGTACGCGTGCTCGTCCGACAGGTTCCCCGGATCCCGCTCGGCGGCGGCCATGGCCTCGCGGCCCTCGGCGTGCAGGACGGCCGGGGCGCCCTCGATCAGCTGGGTGCTGGACGCGGCGTCCTTCACCGAGTCCCAGTCGCCGTACACGTTGGCGAAGTCCGAGCGCCGGTCCTCGGTACGGCCCTCGGTGTCGACGGCCGCGAACAGATCGGTACGGCCCACGCTCGCGAAGCCGCCGTCGGGCTCCTGCCACGGCAGGCCGGCCGGCTTGACCCCATCACGGGCGAGCCCGGCGTCCGGACCGTCATGGATGGCGAGCGCGGCGACGTGCGCGGACACGCGGGGGTCGAGCCAGGGCTCGCCGGCGCGGACGTACTCGGGGTGCACGGTCAGCCGGGGCTTCAGCTCGAAGCCGCACCGGGCGGTGATGTCGCGCAGCCGGTCCAGCGAGGGCCAGGGGCGCTCGGGGTTCACGTGGTCCGGGGTGAGCGGCGAGACGCCGCCCCAGTCGTCCACCCCGGCACCCAGCAGGAGCCGGCACTCCTCGAGGTCGACCAGGTTCGGGGGCGCCTGGATCCGGGCCTTGGGGCCCAGCACGATCCGGGTGACCGCGATCGCGGCGCGGTACTCCGCCAGGCCCAGGTCACCGGCGTGCCGCATCGCGGTGTCGGGCTTGGCGCGGAAGTTCTGGACGATGACCTCCTGCACGGCGCCGTAGGCCTTGATCGTGGCGCGCAGCGCGAAGATCGTCTCCGCCCGCTCGACCAGGTCCTCGCCGATGCCGACCAGGAGGCCGGTGGTGAACGGGATCGACAGGCGGCCGGCGTCCTCGAGCACCCGCAGCCGGACCTGCGGGTCCTTGTCCGGGGACCCGAAGTGCGCCTCGCCCCGGGTCTCGAACAGCCGCCGCGAGGTGGTCTCCAGCATCATCCCCATCGAGGGGGCGACCGGCTTGAGCCGGTTCATCTCCTCCCACGACATCACTCCGGGGTTCAGGTGGGGCAGCAGCCCGGTCTCCTCCAGCACCCGCACCGCCATCGCCCGGACATAGGCCAGCGTGGAGTCATACCCCTGCTCGTCCAGCCACGCCCGCGCCTGCGGCCACCGGTCCTCGGGCCGGTCCCCGAGCGTGAACAGCGCCTCCAGGCAGCCCAGCTCCGCCCCCTGTGCTGCGATCTGGAGGATCTCGTCGGGGGACAGGTACGGCGCCCGCCCCTCCCGCGCCGCCTGACCCGGTGTCTCCACGAACGTGCAGTAGTGGCACCGGTCGCGACACAACCGAGTGACCGGGATGAACACCTTCGGGGAGTAGGTCACCACCCCGGGACGCCCGGCGGCCACCAGACCCGCGTCGCGGACCCGCGCCGCGGCCGCACACAACCGGTCCAGATCGTCCCCGGACGCAGCGAGCAGGGCCGCCGCCTCGACCACGTCGAGGGCGGCGCCCCGCTCGGCACGGGCCAGCGCCCGACGTACCTGCTGAGGGGTGGGCTGCTCCACCCCTAGAGGCTAACCGGGACCTGCTTCTCCTCCGCGCTGGGCTCCGACGGCTGGACCGGAGGATGGCGGTCGAGCGCGCTCGGCCACCAGATCCTGCCGCCGAGGTCGAGGTTGATCGCGGTGACCAGGACCGAGCGGACGATCAGCGTGTCGAGCAGGACACCGAGCGCCACGGCCACGCCGAGCTCCACCAGGAACACGAACGGCAGCGTCGCCAGCACGAGGAACGTCGCCGCCAGGACCAACCCGGCTGAGGTGATCACCCCGCCCGTCGACGAGAGGGCGATCAGGGAGCCCTTGCGGGTCCCGTGCTGGGCCGTCTCCTCCCGGACGCGGGTCATCAGGAAGATGTTGTAGTCCACCCCGAGCGCGACCAGGAACACGAACGCGAACAAGGGGAAGCCCGCATCCGCTCCGGCGAAGTCGAAGACGTAGGTGAAGATCAACGACGACAACCCGAGCGCGGCACCGAAGGACAGGATCACGGTGGCGATCAGGATCAGCGGTGCGGTCAGCGCCCGGAGGAGTACCACCAGGATGGCCAGGACGACCAGGAGGACGAGGGGGATGACCACCAGGTTGTCGCGCTGCGACGCCGTCTTGGTGTCGAGGTAGAACGCCGCCCCACCTCCGACGAGGGCGTCCGCTCCGTCGATGGCGTGGACGCTGGACCGCGCCGTCCCGACGACGTCGAAGGCCGGCTCGGACGCGAGGTCGTACTTGATCGGAACCTGGAAGTAGCTGCGACCGTCGCTGATCGGCACGGGGTCGGTGGGCTGGCCGAGCCCCTCGATGTCGGCGACCGCCTCCTGGACGTCGGCGAGGTGGCCGTCGTCGGTCACCACCTGGATGGTGTTGGACGTGTCGGCGAGGTCGTGCTCGGCGAGCAGCTTCTGGGCCGTGACCGAGTCGAGGGTCTCCGTGAAGCTGTCCTCGGTGGACAGGCCGTTCGCGTCCAGCTTGAACATGCCCAGGCAGGCGATCGCCAGGATCACGGCGGTGCCGACCCAGACCGCGCGCGGCCGCACGCCGATCCGATCGCCGATGCGCGCCCAGAAGCCCGTCTGGGTCGGCTCCGGCGAGCCGAACACCGGTCGGGCCGGCCAGAAGATCCACCGGCCGAAGATCACCAGCAGGGCGGGCAGCAGCGTGACCATCACGAGCAGGGTCACGCCGACGCCGACGGCCAGGACCGGGCCGAGGCTGGCCGTCGAGTTGAGATCGGCGAAGGCCAGGCACATCAGGCCGACGACGACGGTCGCGGCGCTCGCGATGATCGCCGGCGCTGCGCGGTGCAGCGCGAACGCCATCGCCTCGTGGCGGTCCTCATGGCGGCGGAGCTCCTCGCGGTAGCGAGCCACCAGCAGCAGGGCGTAGTCGGTGCCGGCGCCGATCACGAGGATGCTCAGGATGTACTGACTCTGGTCGTTGACGACCAGCCCGACGTACTTCGCCAAGAGGTAGACCACCCCGCCCGCCATCGTGCTGGCGACACCCGCGCACGCGATCGGGAGCATCCAGAGGACGGGGCTGCGGTAGGTGATGAGCAGGATCAGGATGACCACGGCGAACGTCATCAGCAGCAGCGTGACGTGCGAGCCGTCGAAGGAGCTGATGAAGTCGTAGGCCTGGCCGCCGAACCCGCCGACGTAGACGTCGACGCCGTCCATCGCCGTGATGTCCTTGATCCGGTCGACGGGCTGCTCGATCTTGTTCCAGCCGTCCTTGCCCAGGTTGAACGTGAAGTAGAGGTAGGCCACCTCGCCGTCCTCGGACAGCAGCGTCGGGACGTTCTGGCCCTGAGCCTGGAGCGCGGCCGCGCCGTTGGGCGTCAGCACGCCGGCTTCGGTGACTCCATCGATCCGGCTGATCTCCTCGCCCTGCGCGTCGATCGCGGCGAGGTCGTCGTCGGTGAGGCCGCCCGAGCGGTGGTAGGCCACCAGCGTCGGGATCTCGTTGGGGTCGACCTCGCCGGAGAGCTCGTCGGCGACCCGGGTCGACTCCGCGGAGGACGGCACCCACGAGGACTGCTCGTTGTTCTTCACGTCCGCGAGCTTGGATCCGAGGATCGACATCAGCGCAGTGAGCGCGAGCACGACGACCAGGACGATCCATTTGCTGATCCGGCCGGTGAGCCTGCCGGCGATCTGGATGTGCATGAGGGGACTCTCTCAGTGAGCGGGGGCAGCGGGCATCGGGGTTCTCCCCTAGTCCGACCGCTTCCGAGGGTGGAAGTCATCGGACACTCGTAGGTCGAACGGGGAAGACCGCGATCGACACGCAACCACCACAACAGGTCAGAACCTGACCGCAGCGTCGAGCCGGCACGCTCGCTTGCTCGGGCTCAGCCGTAGAGGCGGTCCACCACGTCGGCGTACTTGGAGTTCACGACCCGGCGCTTGAGCTTCAGCGTCGGGGTCAGCTCCTCGGACTCCGCGGTCCACTCCACCGGCAGCAGCTCGAAGGCCTTGATCTGCTCGGGGCGCGAGAGCCGCTCGTTCGCTGACTCGACCGCCGCCTGGGCCATCGCCAGGATCTGCGGGTGCTGGGCGAGCTCGGCCAGGTCGGTCCCCTCGATGCCCATCTGCTGGGCCACCAGCGGCGCGATCTCGCCGTCGAGCGTGAGCACCGCGACGACGTACGGCCGGCTGTCGCCGATCGCCATGGCGTGGCCGATGATCGGCGACTCCTTGAGGTGGTTCTCGATGTTCGACGGCGCGATGTTCTTGCCGGCCGAGGTGATGATCAGCTCCTTCTTGCGGTCGACGATCGCGAAGAACCCGTCCTCGTCGGGCCGTTGGCGATGACGGCGCCGCAGGTCTCGGTCATGCCGTAGACGTCGTAGACCTTGAGGCCGAGCCCGGCCATGAACTGGGCGACGTCGAGCGGCATCGGCGCGGCCGCGGAGCCGGCCCAGGTCACCTGGTCCAGGCCGAGCAGCAGCTTGAGGAACCCGAGGATCTGCTCGTCGGCCTTCCGGTAGGCCTCCTCGATCTCCGGCGTCATCGTGCCGCCGACCTCCTGCGCCTGCACCCAGGCCAGGGAGGCGGCCATCGAGTCCTCGACCATCTTCCGGTTGGCCGGGTCGGGGTCGGCCGCGAGCTTCGCGGAGATGCCGGTCTTGATCTTCTCCCACACCCGCGGGACGCCGAAGAACGCCGTCGGGTGCACCTCTCCGAGCGCGCCGAGCAGCTCGGCCGGGTCGCCGATCGCGTACATGTGGCTGCCGGTGATCTGGGGGCCGTAGAGGCCGAGCACCCGCTCGGCGATGTGCGCGAGCGGCAGGTAGCTCACCGAGCGCTGGGGGTCCATCAGCCCGGCCTTCTCCTGGGTGGAGACGGCCTCGTAGAGCACGTTGCGGTGCGTCAGCACGACGCCCTTGGGGCTCCCGGTCATGCCCGAGGTGTAGAGGATCGTCGCCGGGGCGTCCGGCGCGAGGGACGCGGCCCGCTCCTCGACGGCGCCCGGGTTCGCCTCGCGGTACGCCGCCCCGGCGGCCACCAGCGCCTCCCAGTCCTCGTCGATCATCACGACCTTGCGGATGCTGTCGACCTCCTCGAGCGCCTTCGCCCAGCGCGCCCGGTGGTCCGCGGTCTCGAGGACCACGATCGTCGGCGCGCTCGCGGGTCTCCGCCCACGTCGACGTGCGCCAGGACTCGCCCTCGGGGACGTGGTGGCGGTCGGAGTACGCCGGCTGGTCGGCGTGCGCACGAGCGGTGTCGGCGAGCGCGTCGACGAGGGTGCGCCCCTCGACCAGCGCCTGGATGCGGTCACGCCCGTTGCTAGATCCCGAGGCTGCGGCCGATGATCTCCTTCTGGATCTCGGTCGTGCCGCCGTAGATGGTCTGGATCCGGCCGTCCACGAACGCCTTCGCGATCGGGTACTCCATCATGTAGCCGTAGCCGCCGTGGAGCTGCACGCCCGCGTCCGTGACCTGCTTCTGGAGCTCGGTGGTCCACCACTTCGCCATCGCGGCGAGGGTGGCGTCGACCTCGCCGGCGTTGAGCTTGAGGATGCAGTCGTTGACGAAGACCCGGGCCACGTGGGCGTGCGTCGCCATCTCGGCCAGCACGAAGCGGTTGTGCTGGAACGAGCCGATCGGCCTGCCGAAGGCCTGCCGCTCCTTGGCGTAGGCGAGCGACAGATCGAGGATGTGCTCGATCGCGGCCACCGCCATCGCGGCGATCGAGATCCGCTCCTGCGGCAGGTTCATCATCAGCGAGATGAAGCCGGAGCCCTCCTCGCCCAGCAGGTTGTCCTTGGGCACCTCGACGTTGTCGAAGAACAGCTCCGCGGTGTCCTGGGCCTTCATGCCGACCTTGTCGAGGTTGCGGCCGCGCTCGAAGCCCTTCATGCCCCGCTCGACCACGAGCAGCGAGATGCCCTTGTGGCCGGCGTCGGGGTCGGTCCGGCAGACCACGATCACCAGGTCGGACAGGATCCCGTTGCTGATGAAGGTCTTGGAGCCGTTCAGCACGTAGTGATCGCCCTTGTCGACCGCGTGCGTGCGAACGCCCTGGAGGTCCGAGCCGGCACCCGGCTCCGTCATCGCGATCGACGAGATCAGCTCACCGCTCGCCAGGCCGGGGAGCCAGCGCTGCTTCTGCTCCGGCGTCGCGAGCTGGGAGATGTAGGGGACGATGATGTCGGTGTGCACCGGGAAGCCAGGGCCGCTCGCGCCGACCCGGGCCATCTCCTCGGCGACGATCGTGTTGTAGCGGAAGTCCTTGACCCCGGCGCCGCCGTACTCCTCGTCGACGTCGAAGCACAGCAGCCCCGCCTCGCCGGCCTTGAGCCACACGTCGCGGCTGACCTGCCCGTCCTGCTCCCACTGCTCGTGGTGCGGGACGACCTCCTTCTCCATGAAGGTCCGCACGCTCTGGCGGAAGTCCTCGTGCTCCTGCTCGTAGATGCTCGGGCGCTGGAGGGCCATCAGGACACCCACTCCTTGATCTGGGAGATGGTCGCGGCCGGGTCGTCGGACGCGGGCACGACGGACAGGGTGGTGACGCCGGCCTCCTTGAAGGCGGCCAGCCGCTCCTTGACGTAGGACTCGGGGCCGACCAGGTTGCCGGCCTCGAGCCACTCGGTGGGGACCTTGGCCGCGGCCTCGTCCTTCTTGCCGGCGAGGTAGAGGTCCTGGATCTCCTTGGCCTCCGCCTCGTAGCCGTACTGGCAGGCGAGGTCGTTGTAGAAGTTCTTCCCGCGAGCGCCCATGCCGCCGACGTAGAGCGCGTACATCGGGCGCGCGAAGTCCAGCAGGGCCTTGGTCTCGGGGCCCTCCCCGATCGCGACCATGCCGCCGGCACTGATCTCGAGCGGGCCGAGGTCGGCCGAGCGCTTCGCGGCGCCCTTGGCCAGGGCGTCGCCCCAGACGGCCTTGGCCTTCTCGGGGTAGAAGAGGTGCGGCAGCCAGCCGTCGGCGACCTCGGCGGTCATCGCGACGTTCTTGTCACCGAGGGCGGCGACCCACAGCGGGACGTCCGGCCGCTCGACCTTGGTGAGGATCTTGAGCGGCTTGCCGAGTCCGAGACCCTGGTCCGCGGGGAGCGGCAGCGTGATGATGCCGTCGTGGACCAGTGGCTCCCGCCGCAGCCCCATCCGGATGATCTCGATGACCTCCCGGGTGCGCCCCAGCGGCTTCTCGTAGGGCAGGCCGTGGAAGCCCTCGATCACCTGCGGGCCGGACGCGCCGAGGCCGATGACCGCGCGGCCGCCGGAGACGTTGTCGAGGCCGGCCGCGGTCTGGAGCAGCGCGCCCGGCGTCCGGGAGAACACGTTGAGGATGCCCGCGCCGATCTCGATGGTCTCGGTCTTCGCGGCGAGGTAGCCCATGAGCGTGGGGGAGTCGAACCCGTACGCCTCGGCGACCCAGACCAGGTCGAGCCCGGCCTTCTCGAGGTCGACGATCTGGTCGGCGGCCTGACGGGGGTTGCCGTCGTACATCAGGGGCATCGAGAGCTTCATTGTGACAGCATAACTGTCACGGTCGCTCCGGGGTCAACGGGATGTGATCTCCACGATGCGGCCTCGCTCAGCGGGCGCGGGTCGAGTAGTGGATGGTCTGCGCCCGGATCAGGCCGTCCTCCACGACGCCCTCGGCGGACAGCAGGCGCACGTCGGGGGCGTAGTTCTCCACCAGATCGCGCTCGAGGTCGCCGACCTGCCGGTAGTGCAGGTGCGACTCGATGACGCCGCGGGTGCTCCTGCTGGACATGCGAGATCCTCCCCGTTGCCGCACCGGTATCCGCCGCGGCCGGTTCGATGCGCGAAGGGCGCTTCGTTGCCGATTCATCACGGTAGGCAGATGAGTTCGCACTCCCGTGCCGGGCCCACCGAGGGAAGTGTCGGTTCGCCTGCCTACCGTGATGAATCGGCGCGGTCACGGTTCGCGCGCCACCACCGTCGCCGACCTCAGCCGCGTCCGTGCCAGCTGTCCCAGAGGGCGGCGTAGGACCCGCCGGCCCGGACCAGCTCGTCGTGGGAGCCGAGCTCGGAGATCGTGCCGTCCTCGACGACCGCGACCCGGTCGGCGTCGTGCGCCGAGAACAGCCGGTGGGCGATCGCGATGACCGTCCGGCCCTCGAGCACGGCGGCCAGCGACCGCTCCAGATGGCGGGCCGCCCGCGGGTCGATGAGCGAGGTGGCCTCGTCGAGGACCAGCGCGTGCGGGTCGGCCAGCACCAGGCGGGCGAGCGCGACCTGTTGGGCCTGGGCGGCGCTCAGCGCGCGACCGCCGGAGCCGACCTCGGTGTCCAGGCCGTCCGGCAGCGCCTCGACCCAGTCGAGGGCGTCGACGGCCGCGAGCGCGCCGCGGATGTCGGCGTCGGCCGAGCCCGGCCGGGCGAGCGCGAGGTTGTCGCGCAGCGTGCCCGCGAAGACGTGGTGCTCCTGGGTGACCAGGGCGACGTGGCCGCGCAGGTCGTCCAGCGGCAGCTCGGTGAGGCCGACGCCGCCGACGGTGACCGATCCGGTGCGCGGCGGATGGATGCCGGCGAGCAGCCGGCCGAGCGTGGACTTGCCGGCGCCGGACGGGCCGACCATGGCGATCCGCTCGCCGACCCCGACGGACAGGTCGACGCCGTGGAGGACGTCGCGGCCCTCGACGTAGGAGAACCGGACGTCGGCGGCGTCGATCTTCTCGCCGTCCGGCTCGCGCCCGGACACCTCGCGGTCGTCGGGCACCTGGCCGACCCCGAGCAGGCGGGCGAGCGACGCGGCACCGAGCTGGAGCTCGTCGAGGATCGAGACGATCCGGTCCACCGGGTCGATCAGCATCTGCACGTAGAGCGTCGCGGTCGTGACCGCACCGAGGCTGACCTCGCCCTGCGTGTAGAGGTAGCCGCCGAACAGCAGCGTCGCGACCGTCGGGACCAGGTAGGAGACCTCCATGCTCGGGAAGAAGACCGTGCGCAGGTAGAGCGTGTAGCGCTCGGCCCGGTACGACGCGGAGATGTCGTCGTCGATCGCGGCGACCCGCTCCTGGCCGAGGCCGAGCGCCTCGACGGTGCGGGCGCCCTCGACGGTCTCGGTCAGCGTCGCGTTGATCTGGGAGTAGGTGGCGCTCTCGCGGAGGTAGCCGTCCTTGGCCCGCCGGAGGTACCAGCGCAGCCCGATGACGAGCGGCGGTACGCCGAGCAGGCAGGGGAGTGCGACCCACCACCCGACCGAGATGGCGGCCACGAGCGTGACGACCGCGCTGATGACGGCGATGGTCCACTCGGGCAGCGCCATCCGCACCGACCAGCCGAGCTGGTCGACGTCGCGGCTGGTGCGCGTGAGGAGGTCGCCGGACCCGGCCGCCTCGACGGTGCCGACCGGCAGCGCGAGGGTGTTGTCGACGAAGTCCTCGCGGAGCTCGGCCAGCACCTGCTCGCCGAGCACCTGGCTGACGTAGCGGGCGAACCGGGTGAGCACGGTCTGCACGAGCAGGAAGCCCGCGAGCAGCGCGATGATCCGGTCGACGTGGTCGACGGTCGTGCCGTCCTCGACGGCCTGGACGAGGTCGCCGATCAGGCGCGGCGCGGCGAGGGCCGCGAGGGCGGCCGCGACGTGCAGCCCGACCGCGCCCCAGAGCATCCTCGGGTGCCGCTTGGCGAGCTGCACGGCGTACCGCCGGACGGCACGGCCGTCGGCGACGGGCAGGTGGGTGCTCACCGGGCGACCTCGCTCACCGACAGCTCCTGCTCGGACCCGCGGGTGACCACGCGGCGGTAGTCGGCGTCGGACCTCAGCAGCTCCGCGTGCGTGCCGGTCGCGACGACGCGCCCGTCGCGCAGGAACGCGACGACGTCCGCCGCGTCCAGCATCAGCGGGCTCGTGGTGGTGACGACCGTCGTGCGGCCGGTCCGGTGCCGGTGCAGGCGGCTGGCGATCCGGGCCTCGGTGTGGGCGTCGACCGCGGAGGTCGGCTCAACCAGGACCAGGATCTCCGGGTCCGCGGCGAGGGCGCGGGCGAGCACGAGGCGCTGGCGCTGGCCGCCCGAGAAGCTGCGGCCGCGCTCGGCGACCACCGTGTCCAGCCCCTCGGGGAGCGCGTCGAGGATGTCGCCGGCGGACGCGGTGTCGAGCGCGCCGCCGACGTCGCCGCGGCCCGTCACGTCGAGTCGGTCACCGAGGCGGCCCGAGAACAGCATCGCGGCCGTGTCGGACACGACGATGCGGCTGCGGACCTCGAGCGGCGAGAGGGCGGGCAGCGGGACGCCGCCGAGCGTGACCTCGTCGTCGACCGGCGCGTGCGTCATGCCGAGCCGGTCCGCGAGCTCGGCCGACTCGTCGGGCTGCTCGCTGACGATCGCGGTGAGGAAACCCGGGCGCACCTGGAGACCGGTGCGCGCGTCCGCGAGCGGGGCGCCCGACGCGGGCGACGCGGCCGGGCGCTCCGGCTCGGCCACCTCGGGTTCGAGCGCGAGCACCCGGCAGACGCGGGCGGCCGCGACCCGGGCGCGGATGAACTTGTTCGCGTACTCGGTCGCCGTGCGCAGCGGGATCATCAGGAACGCCGAGTAGCCGTAGAACGCGACCAGCTCGCCGGGGCTGATCTCGCCCCGCACGGCGTACCGCGCGCCGATCCAGACCACGATCACCACGAACAGGCCGGGCAAAAACACCTGGAGCGCGTCGAGCACCGACTGGAGGCGCGCTACGCGGACGCCGGCGCGGCGGGTGGTCTGCGACTGCTCGGTGTACCGGTCGTGGAAGACCTGCTCTCCGCCGATGCCGCGCAGCACCCGCAGGCCGCCGACGATGTCGCTGGCGGTGTTCGACAGCCGGCCCATGAGATGCCGCTGGTGGGCGGCGCGCTTCTGGAGCGGGCCCAGGATCGGGACGACACCCAGCATCAGCAGGGGTACGCCGATCAGCACGACCAGGCCCAGGGTGACCGAGGTCTGGAGCAGGATCACGGACACCAGGAAGAACGAGACGATCGCGCCGGCGAAGCGGGCGGAGACGTCCATGACCTGGCCGATGTGCGACAGGTCGCTGGTGCCGATCGCGACGACCTCGCCGGTCGAGACCTTGCGCGGAAGCGTGCCGCCCAGGCGCGTGGTCTGGCGCCCGACCAGCTGGACGACCCGGTAGGCCGCGACCAGCCAGTTGGTGACCGCGAACCGGTGCCGCATGATCCCGCTGACCGCCTGCACGAGGCCGATGCCGAGCAGCACCAGGGCCCACCTCAACAGCTCGTCGGTGTCCTTCGCGGCGATGCCGCGGTCGATCGCGCGGCCGATCACGGCGGGCATGACGGCCTGGGCGCTCATCCAGACGATGCCGAAGGCCATGCCCCCGGCCAGCGTCCGCCACTGACCCTTGGCCAACCACCAGAGGAACCGCCCGGGGGACCGGTGATCGGCGGTCCCGGGGTGGTCGAGGGGCAGGCGCAGCACCCTCCCACGCTAAGGATCAGCGCGTTTGGAGAGCGAATCGTTTTCGCGGTGAGCAGCGTCACCCACGGTCGGCGGCGAGGCTGCGCGGCAGCACCAGCAGGAGCACTATCAGCACCGCGGCGATGCCGCCGGCCGCGACGGCCGCCCAGGTGCGGCCGACCACCACGTCGAAGATCAGCATCACCATGCCCGCGACCAGCAGCGCGATGCAGGTGATCACGCCGTAGACGAGCCGGTGCGCCGACTGCACGACCCGCTCCTTGACGTGGCTACCGGTCAGACGGCGGTGGATGGCCACCGGCCCCATCACCAGGGCCGTGGTGAGCGCGGCGAGCAGCACGAGCGCGAGGTAGAGGCCGATCTGGAACCGGTCGAGGTCCTCGAAGGTCTCCTGGAACGGCAGCGTGAGCAGGAAGCCGGCCGTCAGCTGGGCGCCGGTCTGCATGACGCGGAGCTCCTGGAGCAGGTCGTTCCACTTGCGGTCGAGCCGCTCCTCCTCGGTCTCGTCGCGACCGTCGTCGCTCATGTCGCCAGTCCTTCCACCACCTCGGCGCCGGGCAGGTCCCCGGCGAGGGCGCCGGGGAGGAGCAGCTTGGAACGACGCACCCCGGAGCCGATCACCGCCACGCCGATGTCGAGGACGCGGGTGTCGACCAGCAGCCGCCAGTCCGCCGGCAGGCCGACCGGCGTGATGCCGCCGTACTCCATGCCGGAGAGCTCCACGGCGCGGTCCGTCGAGAGGAACGACGCCTTGCGGACGTCGAGCGTGCGCTTGACCAGGTTGTTGACGTCGGCGCGGGTGTCGGCGCGGACCAGGCACGCGGCCACTCGCTCGGCACCATCGCGCCTGCCGCCGACCACCACGCAGTTGGCGCCGGTGTCCATGCCGAGCCCGTAGGCCTCGGCCATCGCGGCGGTGTCGGCGATCGCGGGGTCGATCTCCACGACGCCGACCCGGTCGGCGTGCGGCCAGGCCTCGAGGGCGGCCAGCACGGGCGGGGCGAGCAGGTCGGGACGGTCCAGCGCGGGGACCGTGGTGATGCGTCCCAGAGAGGGCGTGCTGGTCATGGCCGTCATCCTGTCACCCACCGTTCATGTCGCCCCCCGCAACCAGGACACAGTGCCCGCGTGTGCTGGTGGCATGCCCGAGAGGATCGTGATCGCCCACCGCGGGGCGTCCGGCCACCGGCCCGAGCACACCCTGGCGTCGTACCGCCTCGCCATCGCGCTGGGCGCCGACTACGTCGAGCGCAGACACGACCTCGGAGGCCTGTCGCCTTCACGCCTCCGGCATCAGGATCCACGCGGCCACGTAGGCGACCAGCGCGGCGCCGAAGCTGAACACCAGCGCGACGACCGCGGCGACGCGGACGAGCGCGACGTTCACGCCGAGGTAGTCGGCCAGCCCGGAGCACACGCCCGCGACCATGCGGTCGTCGCGTCGGCGTACCAGGTTCTTCAGGCGCGGGTCGTTCATCGGGGGTCCTCCTCGATCGTGGTGATGGTGGTGTCGGTGGCGCCCGTGGGCTCCACCCAGCCGCCCTGGCGGGTGGACCACTTGCGGCTGCCGGTCAGCGCCAGTGCCAGCAGGCCGCCCAGGCCGGCGAGCACCCACGGGACCGGCAGCAGCCAGCGGACGTCGGAGCCGGTCACCAGGTCGGTCTGGATCAGGGCCCAGACGCCGACGATCGCGAGGAAGGCGATGCCCATCACCAGGTGCCCGACGTTCACGGGGTGGCGGCCGGACTGCTTCTCTTGCGTGGTGCTGCTCATCGGTGCGTCACCTCGATCTCGCCCACGCCGAGCTCGATGTCCAGCGTGATGGTGGGGTCGCCGGGCGAGCCGACGGTCTGCTGGTCCCGGACGTCGATGCCGTCGCGCTCGTTGCCGAACAGCCGGATCCCGCCGACGCCGTGGATCCGGGCGTCGACGATCGCGCGGACGCCCTCGGGAAGCGTGATGTCGATGGCGCCGAGGTCGGCGTCGACGGTGATGCGGCGGCCGTCGAGGTTCTCCAGGTCGGAGACCTGCGAGAGGTCGATGCGCTGCTCACCCACGCCCAGGGAGTAGGAGGAGTCGACCTCGGCCGCGGTCGCCGGCCGCTCGGTCACGGTGTCGGGGTCGACCTCGTGCGCGGCCGTCGCGCCGGCCAGGCCGATCGTCGCCGCCAGGCCGAGGGCGATGATGCCGCCGGCGCGACCGAAGAAGGCCCCGACCACGAGCATCAGCCCGCAGATGCCGACCGCCAGGGCCGGGTACGCCGGATCGGCGACCGGGGCGCCGGCCACGTCGGCGATCCCCAGGACGCCCACGCCGAGCGCGATCAGCGCCAGCGTGAACCAGAACAGCACCGGGCCGCGCTTGCGCGGGTTCGGCTGCCGGACGTAGGACTGGAACGGCTGCACCGGCTGCGTGTAGTAGGGCTGCGTGGAGCTCGGCTGCGTGTAGCTCGGCTGGGGGACCGGGGCGGGCCCCGTCGGCTGGCCGACCCACCCGGTGGCCTGCTGGCCGACCAGCGGCGTGGAGGGCTGGCCCGGGACCGGCGGAGTCGAGGTCTGGTTGTTGCGGGTCAGCAGCCACAGCGCGACGAGCGCGACGATCGCCACCGGCCACGGGAACCAGAAGGCGCCCCACGAGTCGCCGACCAGCGCCAGCGCGGCGAGGACGCCGACGATCACCAGCGCGATCGAGCGGGACCGCTCGTCGAGGTTGAACGGCGCCTTGTCGTCGCCGTCCTCGGGGACGAGCAGCCAGCAGGCGCCGTACACGATCAGGCCGGCGCCGCCGAAGAACGCGAGCACCACGAACGCGACCCGCAGGATGAGCGGGTCCACGTCCAGGTGTCGCGCCAGGCCGCCGGCGACGCCCGCGACCTTGCGGTCGGTGCGAGATCGGCGCAGGCGGCCGAGGTCGCGGGCCTGGTCCCCGGTCACCCGGGGACCGGTGTCACCGGCGGCGGGCGGGGGCGGCGGAGGTGCTTCGGGCGGTGTGCTGGTCATGGTTCGAGCCTGACGGTCGGGGAGCCCCCGGACCATCGGGGACGTCCCTGATCATGCACCGGGGGAGACCCCCACCGGTCAGGGTGGGACCGGGGTCGGCCCTCATGGTGAGGGGGCTCTCGCTGTGTGACGATTGGGCCACGATGAGCAGCACCCACACCACCGCCGAGGCCGCGGTCCCGCTCGGCGGGCGGCGCGCCACCCGCGACACCCAGGAGCCGATCTTCGGCGGCGTGGCCTCCGGCCTCGCCAAGCACCTCGCGGTGCCGGTGCTGTGGGTGCGTGCGGGCTTCGTGCTGGGCACGTTCCTCGGCGGCGCCGGGGTCGTCCTGTACGCCGCCCTGTGGGCGATGCTGCCGTCGGACTCGAAGTTCGAGACCAGCGCGCCGGGCCTCGAGAGCGCCTCTCGCGGCGGCCGCCGCCCGGGCCGGATGCGCCGGCTGACCGACATCGGCCCGGCAGTCGCGCTGGCCGCCCTCGGCTTCGGCGCGATCCTGCTGCTCGAGGCGGTCTTCGGCCGCGGGGCGATCTTCTGGCCGCTGCTGATCGCGCTGGTCGGCATCGGCCTGCTCTGGCGTCAGGCCGACGAGGCGCAGCGCGAGCGGTGGCTCGACCAGACCGGGCGGGTCGACCCCGTGCGGGTCGTGTTCGGCCACGGGGGCTGGGCGTCGTACGCCCGGGTCGGCGCCGGCGTCGGCCTCATCATCCTGGCGGTCCTGCTGTGGTCGATCCACGGCGGCTCGCTGTCGATGGCGCGCGACGTGGTCGCCGCGTCGGTGTTGGCGATCATCGGGCTGGCGATCGTCGTCGGCCCCTGGGTCTACCGGCTGGCCTCCGACCTCAGCGACGAGCGCGCCGAGCGGGTGCGCACCCAGGAGCGCGCCGACGTCGCCGCCCACCTGCACGACTCCGTGCTCCAGACGCTCGCGCTGATCCAGAAGAACGCCGACGACGCCCCGGCCGTCGCCCGCCTCGCCCGCGCCCAGGAGCGCGACCTGCGGGCATGGCTCTACTCGGGTGAGTCGACCGACGAAAGCACCATCGCCAGCGCCCTGCGTGGCGTCGCGGCGCGGGTCGAGGACGAGTACGGCGTCTCGGTGGACGTCGTCACCGTCGGCGACTGCGCGTTCGACGAGCACCTGCGGGCGCTGGTCAACGCGACCGGTGAGGCGGTCACCAACGCCGCCAAGCACGCCGGCACCGGCCGCGTGGACGTGTACGCCGAGATCGCCGACGCCGCGGTCGACGTGTTCGTGCGCGACCGGGGCCGCGGGTTCGACCCGGCGTCCGTGCCGGCCGACCGCTACGGCGTACGCCGCAGCATCGTGGACCGGATGACCCGGCACGGCGGCACCGCCGAGGTGCGGTCCGTGCCCGGAGAGGGGACCGAGGTGCGCCTGCACCTGTCCCGGGAGCAGGAGGAGAGCCATGAGTGACGCCCACCCCGCGACGGGCCCGGTGACGGTCGTCGTCGTCGACGACCACGCGATGTTCCGCCGTGGTGTCCGCGCGGAGCTCGAGAGCGCGGGCCGCGGGGTGGTCGAGGTGCTCGCGGAGGCCGCGGACGTCGACGAGGCCATCGCCGTCGTCACCGCGCACCGGCCGGCCGTCGTGCTCCTCGACGTGCACCTGCCCGGCGGCGGGGGCGTCGAGGTGATGCGGCGAGTGACCGGCTCGGCCGCGTCGCCCGACACCCGCTACCTCGCGCTGTCGGTCTCCGACGCCGCCGAGGACGTCATCGGCACCATCCGGGGCGGGGCCCGCGGCTACGTCACCAAGACGATCACCGGGCCCGAGCTGGTCCAGGCGATCCAGCGGGTCGCCGAGGGCGACGCGGTGTTCTCCCCGCGCCTGGCCGGCTTCGTGCTCGACGCCTTCTCCGGCACCATCGAGGTCGCCGCCGTCGACGAGGACCTCGACCGCCTCACCGAGCGCGAGCGCGAGGTGATGCGGCTGATCGCCCGCGGCTACGCCTACAAGGAGGTCGCCAAGGAGCTGTTCATCTCGATCAAGACCGTCGAGACCCACATGTCCAGCGTCCTGCGCAAGCTCCAGCTCTCCTCGCGCCACGAACTCACCCGCTGGGCCTCCGACCGCCGGCTGCTCTAGCGGTTTTCGCGTTCACCCCGACGGGTACGTCGCTCGCGTGACTGCGACCGACGAACGCCCCCACCAGGGGCAGGCCGGGCTGAAGCGCTCGATCACCAACCCACAGCTCTTCTTCTACACGCTGGGCGACGTGCTGGGCTCGGGCATCTACGTGCTCATCGGCTTCGTGGCCGCGGCCGTCGGCGGAGCGTTCTGGATCGCCTTCGCGGTCGGCGTCACCATCGCGGCGATCACGGGCAGCGCCTACGCCGAGCTCGCGACGAAGTATCCCCGCGCCGCCGGTGCGGCGCTCTACGTCAACAAGGCGTTCGGCAACAAGGTGCTGACCTTCCTGGTCACGATCTCGTTCCTGTCGGCGAGCTTCGCGGCCGCCGGGTCCCTGGCCAGCGGCTTCGCGACGTACTTCGCCGAGCTGTTCTCGTCGCCGCCGGCCCTGCTCGTGACGCTGGCGTTCCTCGGGGTCCTGGCGATCGTGAACTTCATCGGCATCACCGAGTCGGTCGTCGTCAACATGCTGATGACCTTCGTCGAGATCGCGGGCCTCGCGATCATCCTGCTCTGCGGCATCGTCTACATCGCCGAGGGCAACGCCCACTTCGGCACGCTGGTCGAGTTCACCGCTGACGGCAACCCGGTGCTGGCGATCCTCGCCGGTGTGTCGCTCTCGTTCTTCGCGATGACCGGCTTCGAGAACACCGCGAACGTCGCGGAGGAGACCGTCGACCCGCACAAGGGATTCCCGCGCTCGATGATCGGCGGCATGATCGTCGCCGGCGTCGTCTACGTCCTGGTCTCGATCTCGGCGGCACTGACCGTGGACACCAGCACCCTGGCCGACTCGCCGGCCGCGCTGCTCGAGGTCGTGGAGAAGGGCATCCTGCCGGTCTCGACCGGGCTGATGAGCACCGTCTTCGCGGTCATCGCGATGGTCGCGATCACCAACACCACGCTGGTCGTCGTCACCACCCAGCCGCGCATCCTCTACGGCATGGCCAACGAGGACGTGGTGCCCGGCGTCTTCAAGCGGCTGCACCACGCGCGCCGCAGCCCGTGGGTCGGGCTGCTGTTCAGCAGTGCTGTCGTGACCGGCCTGCTGGTGATCGGCTCGGTCATCACCTCGGCCGGTGGCAGCATCGACCTGGTCGGCCGGCTCGCCACCGTCACGGTGGTGTTCCTGCTCGCGATCTACGCCCTCGTGATCGTCACGGCGCTCAAGCTGCGCGGCCAGGACGAGCACGAGAAGACCTTCCGCGCGAACACGCCCCTCCTCTACGTCGGCCTCGTCGGCAACCTGGCCATCCTGGCCTGGACCGTCTACGACGACCCGACCTCGCTGCTCTGGTGCGCGGGCCTGATCGCGGTCGGCGTGGTGCTGTTCGTGATCGAGTACTTCCTCGGCAGCCAGGACCGGCCGGCGGGCGCCGAGCGGGGAGACCCGAGCCTCGAGGCCTGATCGTGCCTCACTAGGCTTCGGGCATGGACGTCCTGCGCCAGATCCTGCTCGTGCTCCACCTGCTCGGCTTCGCGGCCCTCTTCGGCGGCCTGCTCGTCCAGGCGCGCAGCCCGGAGAAGTCCGTCAACGCGCTGATGCGCGACGGCATCGGCACGGCGTTCGTCGCCGGCCTGCTGCTCGTGGGTGTCCTGGAGTCGGGCGACGGCGACGTCAACCACGCCAAGGTCGCGGTCAAGGGCGTGATCGGGCTCGTGGTGCTCGTGCTGATCATGGCCAACATCCGCAAGCCGCAGATCTCGAAGGGTCTCTGGGCGCTGCTGCTGGCGCTGACCGTGGCGAACGTCTTCGTCGCGGTCCTCTGGTCCTCGGCCCACGCCTGACCGCTCCCCGGGCCCACCGGGCGGCACCGAGAGCGGCGTCGACGCCGCCGGGGTCGTCCAGCGCATCACCGCGGTGCTCGACGGCACGGCCGAGCCGGCGCCATTCTCGGAGATGCGGCAGCAGCCCGAGGGCGCCGGGGCCCTGTCCCTGATCGCCACGCCGTTCACGGTGCCGCGGAGGACGCGGTCGAGAGGCAGATGCTCCCGCCGAACCTGTTCGAGAACAGCGCGGAGATCCTCAACGTGCTGGCCGCACCGATCGGCGAGGCCTCCGGCGAGCACCAGCGACTGCTGGAGACCTACGCCCCGAGCGACCCGGTGCCGCCGCAGGTGCAGGCCTACGGCGCCACCCTCGGGTCCCGCGAGGACGTCGAGGTCGACATCTCCGGCTACGGGCGCAGCGGGCTGTCGGTGGTGGTGGTCCACGGCTGACCGGGCCGGGGGTGCCGACCCGTAGGCTGGCGACAGCATGAGCACCCCGATCCCCCTGCCCGGCATGCCCGCCCCGAGCACCGCCGACGAGTCCCGCACCACCCGCAGCGCCCCCTCCGCCGAGGAGCTCCTCGAGGGCCTCAACGAGCCGCAGCGGGCGGCCGTCGTCCACGCCGGCGCGCCGCTGCTGGTCGTGGCCGGCGCCGGGTCCGGCAAGACCCGGGTGCTCACCCGGCGGATCGCCTGGCTGATCTCCGAGCGCAAGGCCCACCCCGGCTCGATCCTCGCGATCACCTTCACCAACAAGGCCGCGGCCGAGATGAAGGAGCGCGTCGAGGACCTGGTCGGCAAGCGCGCCCGGATCATGTGGGTCTCGACGTTCCACTCCGCGTGCGTGCGGATCCTGCGCAAGGAGATCGAGAAGCTCGGCTACAAGTCGAACTTCTCCATCTACGACGCCGCCGACCAGAAGCGCCTGATGACGCTGGTGTGCAACGACCTCGACCTCGACCCGCGCCGCTACCAGCCGGGCGCGCTCCTGCACTGGGTCTCGAACCACAAGAACGAGCTGCGCGACGCCGCCGAGGCGACCAAGGACGCGCACAACCGGTTGGAGGAGACCTACGCGGCGGCGTACACGACCTACCAGCGCCGGCTGCGCGAGGCCAACGCGCTCGACTTCGACGACCTGATCATGCTCACCGTGCACCTCTTCCAGGAGTTCCCGGAGGTGCGCGAGGTCTACCGGCGCCGGTTCCGGCACGTGCTGGTCGACGAGTACCAGGACACCAACCACGCGCAGTACGCCCTCATCCACCAGCTCTGCGCCGACGACCCAGAGCTGGTCGAGGAGGACGCGGAGCGCGTCGAGCCCGCCGAGCTCATGGTCGTCGGCGACGCGGACCAGTCGATCTATGCGTTCCGCGGCGCGAACATCCGCAACATCCTCGACTTCGAGCAGGACTTCCCCAACGCCACCTCGATCCTGCTGGAGCAGAACTACCGCTCCACCCAGACCATCCTCACCGCGGCCAACTCGGTGATCAGCCGCAACAAGGGCCGCAAGGAGAAGCGCCTCTGGTCCGACGCCGGCGACGGCGAGCGGATCGTCGGGTACGTCGCCGACGACGAGCGCGACGAGGCCCGCTTCGTCACCGAGGAGATCGACAAGCTCACCGACGACGGGAAGCACCGCCCCGGCGACGTCGCCGTGTTCTACCGGACCAACGCCCAGTCCCGGGTGTTCGAGGAGGTCTTCATCCGCCTCGGCCTGCCCTACAAGGTCGTCGGAGGCGTCCGGTTCTACGAGCGGCGCGAGGTGCGCGACGCGCTCGCCTACCTGCGGCTGCTGGTCAACCCGGCCGACCAGGTCTCGCTGCGGCGGGTGCTCAACACCCCCAAGCGCGGCATCGGCGACCGCGCGGTGGAGTGCGTCAACGCGCTCGCCGAGCGTGAGCGGATCATCTTCTGGGAGGCGCTGCGGCGGGCCGGGGACGCCCCCGGCCTGGCCACGCGGTCGCTGACCGCGATCCAGGGCTTCGTGGCGATGATCGAGGAGCTCCAGTCGATGGTCGACGGGGGAGAGCGCCCCGACGTCGTGCTGGAGACCGTGCTGGCCCGCTCGGGCTACCTCACCTCGCTGGAGGAGAGCGACGACCCGCAGGACGAGACCCGGCTGGAGAACCTCGCCGAGCTGGTCGCGGTCGCCCGCGAGTTCGCCGAGGACCCGGTGGCCGGCCCGTCGGCCGACCCGACCGACGTCGACGCCGGGATCGTCGCGCCCGGCCTGGCCGACTTCCTGGAGCGGGTCGCGCTCGTCGCCGACACCGACCAGCTCCCCGACGACGATCCGGAGGACAACGGCGTCGTCACGCTGATGACCCTCCACACCGCCAAGGGGCTCGAGTTCCCGGTCGTGTTTCTGACCGGCCTGGAGGACGGGGTGTTCCCGCACGCCCGCTCGCTGGGCGAGCAGCCCGAGCTGGAGGAGGAGCGCCGGCTCGCCTACGTCGGCCTCACCCGGGCCCGCGAGCGCCTCTACATCTCCCGCGCCGTGGTGCGGTCCGCCTGGGGTGCGCCCTCGCACAACCCCGGCAGCCGCTTCCTCGACGAGCTCCCGGTCGACCTGGTCGACTGGCGGCGTACCGAGGCGGCGCAGACGCGCTGGGGCCGACCCGACCTCGCGGGCGGGTCACCGGCCCGGATGGGCGAGCCGACGGCCGCCGGCCGCCGGAACTTCTCCGCGGCGGCGGTGCGCGCCGACGCCGCCGCCCGGGCCAAGCCCGCCCGGGAGATTCCCAGCCTGGAGCCCGGCGACCGGGTCCTGCACGACTCGTTCGGGATGGGCACGGTCGTGGCGCTCGAGGGCGTCGCCGAGAAGACCGTGGCGTCGATCGACTTCGGGTCCGAGGGAGTCAAGCGCCTGCTGCTGCGCTACGCCCCCGTCGAGAAGCTCTGACGTGTGACGACGGCGTGTCTACGGCGTGACGCCGTTGAGGATCATCGCCTGGTAGGGGTCGACCGGGTCGCCCGCGCCGGGCCGGACCTCGAGGTGGAGGTGCGGGCCGGTCACGTTGCCGGTCGAGCCGACGGTGCCGATGACGTCACCGGCGGTGACGGTGTCGCCCTCGTTGACCAGGAACGACGTCTGGTGGCAGAACCAGAGCTCGGTGCCGTCCTCGAGCGTGATCACGGTCTTGTTGCCGTAGGCGCCGTCGTAGCCGACCGAGGTCACGACGCCGTTCGCGATCGCGCGGATCGATGTCCCGGAGGGCGCCGCGAAGTCCAGGCCCGTGTGGTAGTGCGACCACAGACCGTAGTCACCGAACTCGGCGGTCAGGCGGTAGACGCCCGCCTCGATCGGGAGCACCCACTGGTTGAGCAGGAGCTTGTCGGCGAAGGTCTGCGCCTTCTGGGAGAGCTGGGCGAGCGCGGCGTTGCGCTGCTCGGCCTGGCTCTCGGCCTCGGCGACGAGCTCGGCGTCGGCGGAGTCCTCGAGGGCGTCGCGCCGGCTGTCACGGGACACGGTCTCGCGGTCGAGCAGGTTGACGCTGGAGACGGCGCTCGCGCCGGAGAGGGCACTGGCGGCGTTGAACTTGGCGTCGTCGTCGGCGAGGCCGCCACCGGCGGCGGTCAGCGCGCCACCCGCGGAGATCGCGAGCGCGGCGACGCCGAGCAGGATCGGCGGGGAGGGCAGCGCCCGGAAGAGCGGTCCGCGGCTGGCGGCGCGGCGGCCGGCGCTGCGCTTCGCGGCCGAGCGCTTCTCGGGCGGAGGGGTGTGGCTCTCGGACGCGCTGGGTACGGAGACCTCGGCGATGCGCTCGACGACGGGCTCGACCACGGGCTGGGCGACGGTGGTCGCCAGGGCGGCCCGATCGGCCTTGGTGGGCTTGACGGCCCGGCGCTTCCCGCCCACGGACGCGGTGGCGGCCGGGGTCGGGAGGTCCGAGGGACGGCGGCCGGGGCCGCGACGATCCGCTCGGTGGTTACCCATGAATAAGTTCTCCGCTGCTCGGGGGTTCAGACGGCGAGGCACGACTGTAACGGACTGATCACGGTCCCGGGCAATCAACGTCCGAACAGGTGGCTCTCCGAGGCTACCTGGCGGCTGCCGAGCCGACCCCCGAGAGGCGGTTCCGGGGGGTTCCTGTCCGCTCAGCACCGGCCCCGACCGTGGCGAGCGTCACGCGTGGGCTAGCCTGCGCGCATGACCGCAGCGACCCCCGTACGGCGCATCCGGATCGTCGTCGGCAAGCCCGGCCTCGACGGGCACGACCGGGGCGCCAAGATCGTCGCCCGCGCGCTGCGCGACGCCGGTCACGAGGTGGTCTACACCGGTCTCCACCAGACGCCCGAGCAGATCGTCGAGACCGCGATCCAGGAGGACGCCGACCTCATCGGCCTCTCCGTGCTCTCCGGCGCCCACATGACGCTGTTCCGCCGGCTGGTCGAGCTGCTCGCCGAGCGCGACGCCTCCGACATCGTGGTCTTCGGCGGCGGGATCATCCCCGAGGAGGACATCCCGGTCCTCGAGGAGATCGGCGTGGCCAAGGTGTTCACCCCCGGAGCGCCCACGACCGAGATCACCGGCTGGGTCGCGGAGCACTTCGCCGAGTGATCGCCAGGTGATCGGGGCTTAAACCTCCGCCGTGAGGTGCCTCACGTCACGTCGGTCCGGCCTCGTCGTAGGTCGGAGGGCGGGACTAAGGTGCGAAGGACACCCCTGAGCACGAGGCGCCGCCTTCGCGCGCGCCCGCTCCGATCTAGAGGACTTGGTGGATCAGTGGATCTGATGGAGTACCAGGCGAAGGAGCTCTTCGCCAAGCACGGTGTGACCACGACGCTGGGCGTCGTCGTCGAGACCGCGGAGGCCGCCCGGGAGGCGGCCGAGCAGCTCGGCGGCGTCACGGTCGTCAAGGCGCAGGTGAAGGCCGGCGGCCGCGGGAAGGCCGGTGGCGTGAAGCTCGCCAAGACGTCCGAGGAGGCCTTCGAGCACGCGTCGAACATCCTGGGCATGGAGATCAAGGGCCTCACCGTGAACCGGGTCCTGATCACCCCCGCCACCCCGCCGGAGGAGGAGTACTACTTCTCCTTCCTGCTCGACCGTGCGAACCGCCGCTACCTGTGCATCGCGTCCGTCGAGGGTGGCGTGGAGATCGAGGAGGTCGCCAAGACCAACCCCGACGCCGTGCGGCAGATCCCGATCGACCCGGGCACCGGCGTCGACGAGGCGAAGGCCCGGGAGATCGCGACCGACGCGAAGTTCCCGGAGCCGGTCTTCGAGCAGGCCGTGACCATGATCCAGAGGCTCTACACCGTGTTCGTCGAGGAGGACGCCACGCTCGTCGAGGTCAACCCGCTCGCGCGGCTGGCCGGCGACAAGCTCGAGGCGCTCGACGGCAAGGTGTCCCTCGACGACAACGCCTCGGAGGTCCGGCACCCGGACCACGAGGCGTTCGAGATCAAGGACGAGTCGGACCCGCTCGAGGCCAAGGCCAAGGACAAGGGCCTGAACTACGTCAAGCTCGACGGCGAGGTCGGCATCATCGGCAACGGCGCGGGCCTGGTCATGTCGACGCTCGACGTGGTCGCGTACGCCGGCGAGGCACACGGCGGCGTGAAGCCGGCGAACTTCCTCGACATCGGTGGCGGCGCGAACGCCCAGGTGATGGCCGACGGCCTCGACGTGATCCTGAACGACGCGCAGGTCAAGAGCGTGTTCGTCAACGTCTTCGGCGGCATCACCGCCTGCGACGAGGTCGCCAACGGCATCAAGGGCGCGCTGGAGATCCTCGGCGACGAGGCGACCAAGCCGATCGTCGTCCGGCTCGACGGCAACAACGTGGCCGAGGGCCGACGGATCCTGGACGAGCTGAACCACCCGCTGGTCACCCAGGTCGACACGATGGACGGCGCGGCCGACAAGGCCGCCGAGCTCGCGAACGCGTAAGGACGAAGAAGCAGATGTCTATCTACCTCAACAAGGGCTCCAAGATCATCGTCCAGGGCATGACGGGCGGCATGGGCTCCAAGCACACCACCCTCATGCTCGACGCCGGCTCCAACATCGTCGGCGGCGTGAACGCCCGCAAGGCCGGTACGTCGGTCGAGCTGGCCGGCAAGGACCTGCCGGTGTTCGGCAGCGTCAAGGAGGCCATGGCCGAGACCGGCGCCGACGTGTCGGTCGTCTTCGTCCCGCCGGCCTTCACCAAGGACGCCTGCATCGAGGCCATCGACGCCGGCATCGGCCTGCTCGTGGTCATCACCGAGGGCGTGCCGGTGCAGGACACCGCCGAGGTGTGGTCCTACCTCCAGGGCAAGTCCACCCGGATGATCGGCCCGAACTGCCCCGGCATCATCACGCCGGAGGAGTCGCTGGCCGGCATCACCCCGCACACCATCGCGGGCAAGGGCCCGGTCGGCCTGGTGTCGAAATCCGGCACGCTGACCTACCAGATGATGTACGAGCTGCGTGACTTCGGCTTCTCCACCGCCATCGGCATCGGCGGCGACCCGATCATCGGCACCACCCACATCGACGCCCTCGAGGCGTTCGAGAACGACCCCGACACCAAGGCGATCGTGATGATCGGCGAGATCGGCGGCGACGCCGAGGAGCGGGCGGCGGCGTACATCAAGGACAACGTGACCAAGCCGGTCGTCGGCTACGTCGCGGGCTTCACCGCGCCCGAGGGCAAGACCATGGGCCACGCCGGCGCCATCGTCTCCGGCTCGTCCGGCACCGCCCAGGCCAAGAAGGAGGCCCTCGAGGCCGTCGGCGTGAAGGTCGGCAAGACGCCGTCCGAGACCGCCGCGCTGATGCGGGAGATCCTCCAGGCTCTCTGAGCCGCGTGCACGGCGGGTCGGCGCAGTCTCAGCAGAGGCTGCGCCGACTCGCCATTTCGCGCTCGATCCGGTCGAGAGCGAGGTGCAGCTCCGCGGAGCCCAGGAGCTCCTCGGCGAGGTCGGGGTCGATGACGTGCGTGCCGGTCGCGTCGACGCGGCGGCACAGGCCGTGGGGAGTTCGCCAGACGTAGTCGTCCGGCCCGAGTTGTCGGACCCGGTAGCCGAGGTGGGTCTTGGCCCGGTGGTGGGTCCGGGCCAGCGGCGCCGCGTTGTCGTCGCCGGTCTGGCCCTCCGGTCCGCCGTGGACGTACTCGACGGGGTGGTCCATGTCGATCCGGCGGCTGACCCGGCTCGCGTGCGGGAAGACCTCTCCCACAGTGCGCAGGTGCACGCGCTCCTTGACCGACTCCGGGTGCTCGTAGGCGTTGACGCGGGCGTGGTCGGCCAGGTCGACCACCGGCTTGAGGTCGACGTGGGCGTGGGCGAGCATCCGAGCGACCTGATCGAGGAGGATCGGCCCCAGCTCCTCGACCCGGGCCACGCCCCACCGGTGGAGGGCGGCCTCGGACAGGTGCACGTGCACGACGGCCCGTGGGCGGTGGCGACGACCGCTCGGCGCCCCTCCGTCGAGCAGCTCGACGACCTTGTCCGGGTGGGCGAGCCACCCGAAGGCCTCCGCGCGCAGCTCGTCGCGGCCGACGTCAGCGGGCAGGTGGGGACCAGCTCGCGATGTTGGTCGAGCGCGTCGGCGACCCGGTCGACCAAGTCCTCCACGAACGCGGCTGGACCCGCCTCGACCCGGGCGAAGACGGTGCGCAGCCCGTGCTCGTCGACGCGCTAGCATCCGACGTACCGTCGGCGCAGCTCGGCCTCGAGCCGCTCGGCGTACGCCCGCGGGTCGGCCTCGATCACCTTGGCCTGCGCGAGCTCGAGCACCCGCGACGGCGACTCGCCGGCGATGGCGTCTGCGACCGCATCATCGACCAGACGCACCGCGAACTGGTCGAGCCGTCGGCTCAGCGACGCCACCTTGCGCGCCACCCAGGCCTCGCACTCGCCCGACAGGAGCACCTCCCACGTCCGCGGCAGTCGATGCCGCAGGTCGAGGGCGTCGGCCAGCGCCGACCGCGCGCTCAGCGTGTGCACCTCACGCGCGATCGCGAGCTCGGGGAGCGAGAGCTCTTGAACCAGGGGAGTGCCGTCTCCGCCGACCTGGACCAACCGATCCTCGCCGCACCAGGCCCGGCCGCTCGCAGCTCGGCGCGGGTCGGACGCATGCAGATCGGCCCAGTGGGTCAGGAGCACGAGGTCGTCGACCTCCGCCGAGCGACGTCGCGCCAGCGCGGACCCCAGCGCCGCCAACGTGGCGGTCGCGTCCAGGTCTTCGGCGGGGAGGGCTGTGATGTCTCAGGACATGGGTGACAGTTCTGCATCAGGACTTCGGTGACACCTGATGTGTCAGGACTTCGGTGACACTTGGGGGTTCTTCGGACGTGTTCCGGGTGGTCGGCCGTTGCCGACGTAGCTGATCCCGACGGCGGGTCGGACGTGTTCGGCGAGGATCTCGCCTTGCAGGTCGGTGATGGTGATCTTGTCTCCGGGCTGAGTGCCCTCGGTGATGACGAGGACCTGTTTGAAGGCGTGGTCGACGTCGATCTTGTAGAAGACCTTGTCCACGTGAACGGTGCCGCCGGTGCTGACCTTCCGGATGCGGGTGTCGGCTGGCAGCTCGGCCGGCGGGGGTGGTTGCGGGTGCATGTACCGCTGCGGCACGGGCCGCTCGAACCATGGCTTCTGATCAGTGCTGGGGCGGGGCGGGTTGGCCTTCGGTGTTGCTTCCCATGCCGCCAACGGTGTGACGCGGCCCGGTAGCCCTTGGTGCGGACGTTCGGTGTTGTAGATGTGGTCGAAGGCGTCGACCTGAGCCTGCAGCTCGGCCAGCGACTCGGCAAGCGGCTGCTTGTCGAGGTAGCGGAACAGAGTCTGGTGGAAGCGTTCGTTCTTGCCCTGGGTGGTCGGCTTGTACGGCTTCCCGGTGATCGGCTCGACCCCAAGCCGCGACACGTGGTCGACGAGTTGGCCCAGGTACCCGCGCCGCGAGGGGTTGAGCGCGAGTCCGTTGTCGGACAGCAGCCGTTGCGGGACACCGTGGGCGGCGATGGCCTTGTCGACCACCTTGATCGCGTCCATGACGGTCTCGCCCCAGGCGACGTGGGACGCCACGGCGTAGCGGGAGTGGTCGTCGATGAGCTGGAAGATCACACACTTGCGGCCACCGGTCAGGACGTACTCGGTGGCATCCAGTTGCCAGCACGCGTTCGGGGCCGGGTAGACGAACCGCCGCCAGGCCGAGCGAGGTCGTTTCTTCGGCTCGAGTCGGGCAACGCCAGCCTCGCGGAAGATCCGAGCCAGCGACGCGACCGAGGGCACCACGTCCAGGCCCATCGCGTGCATCTTGTCGTGCACGCTGATCGGCCCGTGGTCCAGCCCGGACGCCTCGAGCGCCGCGCGCACCTGAACCGCTTGGGCCTTGACCGCCTCGGTCAGCTTCGAGGGGCTCGTCTTCGGTCGGCGGGTGCGGGGCTCGAGCACCGCGGCCGGTCCCTCGGTCTTGGCGCGCTTGCGCAGCTCGTAGAACGACTTGCGGGAGATGCCGTGCTCGGCACAGAACGTCGAGACCGCCCCGCGCGGTGCGTCATCGGGCCACTGGGAGATCGCGAGACGGACACGGGGATCGATGGGTTCACTGGCTGCCACCGCCGAAGCCTCGGGGCAGAAGTGTCACCACCAAGACGATTTAAAGTGTCACCGATGTCCTGATGGAGATTCGTCACCGATGTCCTGCGACATGACATTCGGCGGGGAGGGCCATGGTTCATGATATTCGAACATGTGTTCGAATACAAGCCTTCCGGCGAACCACATTTGGTGATGCTGGGACGTCCGTCCGACGGATATCGTCGTTGGTGCGTGCGACCTGCCGGTCGATGTGTGGACGGGGTGCTGATGCGACGACTCCACTCGCTGCTCGTGGCAACTGCCTTGTGTGCGGCTGTCCCCATCGCCGGTGCGAATCCCGCGGTTTCAGCGCCCCAGGCCGCGGCGGAGAGTGGCCTCGTACTCCACTACTCGATGGAGACGCTGTCGGAGGGCACGATCGCCGACATGTCCTCCAGCTCGCTGGATGGACAGGTCGTGGGCTCGGGCACGGTGCGGCTGATCACGAGCCTCGCGGGCTACGGCCGGGCGCTGCAACTCACGGGCACCCAGCACCAGTTCGTCGACGTACCTGCGTCGACGGTGCTGGATCTCGACACCTACACGCTGTCCGCCTGGGTGCGCTACACCGGGATCCAGAACGATCAGACGCTCGGGCGCTGGGAGGTCCTGGAGAAGGCCGGCGCGTACTGGATGAACGTCAGGACAGATGGCCTCGTGCGAGTCGGCGGCTTCTACGGCGTGGCGACGACGTACGACGGCACGTGGCTGCGTATCTACATCGACGGCCGCGCCGCCGGGGCCAAGCGCGTCGCGGGGCGCACGTGCATCAGTGGTGAGCCGATGGCGGTCGGGGCGAAGAACAATCCGACCAAGGGGTTGCTCGAGGCGTTCTGGGACGGGCGTCTGGACGAAGTCCGGGTCTACAACCGCGCTCTCAACGCCACGGAGATCGGCCAGCTCGCGTCGCGATCCTGAGGCCGCGCCCATGAGGCCGTTAGGTTCTTCGGGTGCCCGACTCTCGCCCCCGCCGTACGTTCGCCGTCATCAGCCACCCCGACGCGGGCAAGTCGACCCTGACGGAGGCGCTCGCCCTGCATGCCCGGGCTATCAACGAGGCCGGAGCCGTCCACGGCAAGGGTGACCGTCGCGGCACGGTGTCGGACTGGATGGCGATGGAGAAGGCCCGCGGGATCTCGATCACCTCGGCCGCGCTTCAGTTCGCCTACCGCGACCACGTAGTGAACCTGGTAGATACCCCAGGCCACAGCGATTTCTCCGAGGACACCTACCGGGTGCTCTCCGCCGTCGACTCGGCGGTGATGCTGGTCGACGCGGGCAAGGGCCTCGAACCTCAGACGCTCAAGCTGTTCCGGGTCTGCGCGCTGCGCGGCATCCCGGTGATCACCGTGATCAACAAGTGGGACCGTCCGGGGCTCTCGGCGCTGGAGCTCATGGACCTGATCCACGAGAAGATCGGGCTCCGCCCGACACCGCTGACCTGGCCGGTCGGCGAGGCGGGAGACTTCCGCGGGGTGCTGGACCGTCGCACGGGCGAGTTCGTGAAGTACACCCGCACAGCCGGCGGCGCCACGCGCGCCCCTGAGCGACGGATGGGGCCCGGCGAGGTGGAGGAGCCCGACGCGCAAGCTTGGGCCGCCGCGGTCGAGGAGCACGAGCTGCTCGAGCTCGACGAGGCCGACCACGACCAGGGACGCTTCCTGGCCGGGGCGACCACGCCGGTCATGTTCGCCTCGGCGCTGCAGAACTTCGGCGTCGCCCAGCTCCTCGACCTGCTGCTCGAACTCGCCCCAGCGCCCGGCGAGACCAGGGGCGTCGATGGCGTGGTCCGCCAGGTCACTGACGACTTCAGCGCCTTTGTCTTCAAGGTGCAGTCCGGGATGAACGCTGCCCACCGCGACCGCCTCGCGTACGCGCGGGTGGTGTCGGGTTCGTTCGAGCGCGGGATGGTGGTCACGCACGCTGCCACCGGCCGTCCCTTCGCCACGAAGTTCGCCCAGGCGGTCTTCGGCCGCGAGACGACGTCGGTCGAAACGGCCGAGGCCGGCGACATCATCGGCTTGGTGAACGCGAATGCGCTGCGGGTAGGCGACACCGTGTACGTCGGTCCGTCGATCGAGTACCCGCCCGTGCCGACCTTCGCCCCCGAGCACTTCATGACCGCCAGCGCCGGTGACATCGGCCGCTACAAGCAGTTCCGCCGCGGTATCGAGCAGCTCGATCAGGAGGGCGTCGTCCAGGTGCTGCGCTCGGACCTTCGCGGCGACCAGAACCCAGTCCTCGCGGCGGTCGGGCCGATGCAGTTCGAGGTGGTCGAGGACCGGATGACCAACGAGTTCAACGCCCCCATCCGCTTCTCGCGACTCGACTACCAGGTAGCGCGGCGCACCGATGCCGACGGCGCCGCTGCGCTGGCCGGGATCCGGGGCGTCGAGGTCCTGCAGCGCAGCGACGGCACCCACCTGGCGCTCTTCGTCGACCAGTGGCGCGCGAAGACGACCGCACGCGACCACCCCGACGTCATGCTCGAGGCACTGCCGGCCGGCGGAGGCTGACCGGTACCGGGTGAGCAGTGGGCCAAACTCACCAGTCGAAGACGGCGCCCAGTGCCAGATCCGGCACCGTCTGATGGGTCAGCGTCAACCGGTCTGGACCGGACCGGATATTGTGCCCGCCGTCACCCCACTCGGAGCGGAGGACCGCATGTCCACGTCCACCAGCGCTCGCCCGTCCGGCGAGCCCGTCAGCCCGCAACCCGGGACCGGCCGGAGCCCCTCGCCGAGGTCGATCGCCGCCTGGATCGCCGTCGCCCTCCTCGGAGCCGCCTCCTGGACCGTTCTGGCGCTCAGCCGCGGAGAGTCGGTCTCGGCGCTGTGGATCCTGTTCGCCGCGCTGTCGTCGTACCTGATCGCGTACCGCTTCTACTCCAGGTTCATCGCCCGCCGGGTGCTGAGGCTCGACGACACCCGCGCGACCCCGGCCGAGCGCCGCAGCGACGGGATCGACTTCGAGGTGACCGACCGCCGGGTGCTCTTCGGCCACCACTTCGCGGCCATCGCCGGCGCCGGCCCTCTGGTGGGCCCCGTCCTCGCCGCGCAGATGGGCTACCTGCCGGGGACGATCTGGATCATCCTCGGCGTCATCGCCGCGGGCGCCGTGCAGGACATGGTCGTCCTGTTCTTCTCCATGCGCCGCGACGGCAAGAGCCTGGGTCAGATGATCCGCGAGGAGATCGGCGTGGTCGGCGGCACGGCCGCCCTGATCGCGGTGTTCGCCATCATGATCATCATCCTGGCCGTGCTCGCGCTGGTCGTGGTCAACGCGCTGGCCGAGTCGCCCTGGGGCGTCTTCTCGATCGGCCTGACCATCCCGATAGCGCTCTTCATGGGCTTCTACCTGCGCTACCTGCGCCCCGGCCGGGTCCTGGAGGTCACAGCGATCGGCGTCGTTCTGCTGCTCCTCGCCATCGTCGGGGGCGGGTACGTCGAGGCCTGGGGCCTCGCCGACACCCTGACCATGTCGAAGGAGACGTTGACGATCGCGCTGGTCGTCTACGGCTTCGTGGCTTCGATCCTCCCAGTCTGGATGCTGCTGACTCCGCGTGACTACCTGTCGACCTTCATGAAGATCGGCGTGATCGTGCTGCTCGCCGTCGGGCTGCTGCTCGCCCGGCCAGTGCTCGAGAACGAGGCCGTGACATCGTTCGCGACCGCGGGCGACGGCCCGGTCTTCGCCGGCAAGCTCTTCCCGTTCCTCTTCATCACCATCGCCTGCGGCGCGCTCTCCGGCTTCCACGCATTGATCTCCTCCGGCACCACCCCGAAGATGCTCGCCAAGGAGAGCCATGTCCGGATGATCGGCTACGGCGGCATGTTGATGGAGTCCTTCGTCGCCATCTCCGCGCTGATCGCCGCCTGCGTCATCGACCAGGGCCTGTACTTCTCGATGAACGCGCCCGCCGGTGTGACCGGCGGGACGATCGACGGGGCGGTGAGCTTCGTCAACGGACTCGGCTTCTCGCTCACCCCCGAGCAGCTCCAGGCGGCGACTGACTCCGTCCAGGAGACTCTCGTCTCTCGCACCGGTGGCGCACCGACCCTCGCCTTCGGCATCTCGCTCATCTTCAGCGAGGCGTTCGGCGGCAACCTGGCGGCGTTCTGGTACCACTTCGCGATCATGTTCGAGGCGCTGTTCATCCTCACCGCCGTCGACGCCGGCACCCGGGTCGGCCGGTTCATGCTGCAGGACACGGTCGGCAACGTCTGGAAGCGCTTCGGCGACACCACCTGGAGGCCTGCCTCCTGGCTCGCGTCCGCCGCAGTGGTCGGCTGCTGGGGCTACATGCTGTATGTCGGCGTCACCGACCCGCTGGGCGGGATCAACCAGCTCTTCCCGCTGTTCGGCATCGCCAACCAGTTGCTCGCCGCGATCGCGCTCACCCTGTGCGTCACGCTGTTCCTCAAGCACGGCTGGTTGCGCTGGGTGTGGGTGCCGGCGGTGCCGCTGGTCTGGGACCTCGTGGTCACCATGACCGCCAGCTATCAGAAGGTGTTCTCCGACAACCCCGCCATCGGCTACTTCGCCCAGGCCGACAAGTACCGCACGGCCCGCGACGCGGGCGAGGTGCTGGCGCCGGCGACCGACGCCTCGCAGATGGACACGGTGATCACCAACTCCACGGTCAACGGCGTCCTGCAGGCGAGCTTCGCGGTGCTGGCGATCGTGATCGTCGCCAACGCCGCGGTGATCTGGGTGCGCGCGGTGCGCGCCGGCTCGCTGCCGACCACGGAGGTACCCGCGACGCCGTCGCAGATCGTGGCGCCCGCCGACTTCATCGCGACCCGCGAGGAGAAGGCCGCAGTCGCCGCCTGGGAGGCCGAGCGGAGCGAGACGGTGAGGGCCGGGAGGTGAGTCCCGTACGACGGGCCGTCGCAGGTGTGCGCTGGTACCTGCGTGAGTTGAGCGGCGAGGCGAAGTGGGACGCCTACCTCGAGCGCTGCGAGCGCGCGGGCGTCGTGCCGATCGGCCGGCGCGAGTTCGAGCGCCATCGCGACGGCCACCGGGAGAGGGCGACCCAGGGCCGCTGCTGCTGAACGCGCCCGCCTGTCAGCACGGCCCGGAGGGGGACTAACTCAGCTCATCTCGTCGACGACCGACTGCGTGTTCTCCAGGTACATCGCGGGCCGAGAAGGGTCGAACGGCTGGGTGTCGTTGTTGACCAGGGTGAACAGCACGGCCTGGCCGACCCGGGTGAGCGCGACCACCTGGTAGCTGACGCCCGGCTCCCCGTCGACCTCGACCCGCACGACCGACACCGCGCTCGCGTCCCCGAGGTCGGGCCGGGTGACCTCATAGAGCTTGCTGACACCACGGTCGTCGGTGTCCTCCGGGCAGGCGGCGAACGGGGCGACCGTGCCGTCGACGTACGCCTGGGCGTGCGCGACCGAGGCGAAGGTCATCAGCTGGCGCAGGATGCCCTCGGCGGGGCTGCGGTAGCCCGCGTAGAGCGTGTCGACCGGCTCCGGTCGCCCGGTGGGGGCGACGCCGCAGGCCTGGACGGCGTTCTCCACGTTGTAGGGCGCGAGGTCGAGGTCGTGGCTCGGACCCTCCAGACCGACCGCGCCGTTCGCCTGGCTGGTGGGCAGACCGCGCTCGAGCGGGAAGTCGTCCGGGATCGCGCCGGTCAGCCCGGTGGGCTCGTCGACGGCCTCAGAAGGCTCCTCAGCGGCGCAGCCGTCCACGGAGAAGACGCACAGCTGGTCGACGACCGGGGCGGAGTTGCGCAGGAGGGAGCCGACCGTGTTGGCCTGCTCCTCGCTTGCGGAGCTGAACGTCGTGGCCAGGTAGAGCGCGTTGCCGACCCGCACCGCTTGGAAGCCGGTCGTGTCGTGGAGGAAGTCGCCGTCCGCGACCTCGTTCCTCCAGAGGAACGCGTCCTCGGCGCCGGGCACCGGCAGGTCCCTCGACTCGGTGTTCACCAACCGCCCGTCGCGTGGACAGTCGAGGACCCCCCGGCGCAGGTCGTCCAGCGCGGCCCGGGCCGCGGCCTCGTCGGCGTAGACCGCGAGCGTGCGGCCGGTGCCGCCCTCCGAGCCGGGCTCGGCCCAGTGCGCCCCGGCGACGTCGGTGGTCCCGCTCGTCGAGTACACCTCCTCGCCGCACACGCGCACGTCGTCGACGACGCTCTCGTCGCGGACGTCGAAGGCGAACGTGGCGGTGTCGGGCAGCGCGCCGAGGTCGAAGTCGGGCGGGATCGTCTGCGTCCAGCCGCCCGGCGGCTGCGGGGCGGGCTGGACCGAGTCGGAGTCGCTGCCGCCGGCCGCCAGCGCGAACGGCGCCGCGATGATCGCGACGACGGCGAGGCCGCCGACGGTCGCGAGCGCGTTGTTGCGCCGCCGGATGCGGTTGCCGCGGCGGCGTACCTCCGCGGCGGGGAGCGGGTTCATGGCGGGTCCTGGGAGGGAGAAGTTCTCCAGCTCGTCGATCGGGTCAGGCATGGCTGAGTCCTTCCTCGTCCGCGAGCAGCGCCGCGAGGGCGGCGCGACCGCGGCTGAGCCGGGCCTTGATGGTTCCTTCGGGGACGCCGACCTCGCGGGCGACGTCGTGGACGGGGAGGTCGGCGATGTGGTGCAGCACCAACGCCTGCCGCTGCGCTTCGGGGAGCTGCTTGAGGGCGGCGACCAGCGCGACGTGGGCCTCGCTGGGTGCCGCGGCCTCGGTCCGAGCGCCGACCGCCCGGTCCACCGGTCGCCGGCCGCGCACGGTACGCCGCCAGCGGCTCACCGCGAGCCGGTATGCCGTCGTGCGGACCCAGGCCTCGGGATGCTCGGCCCGGTCCAGCTTGCGCCGGTGTGCCCAGGCGCGGGCGAACGCCTCCTGGACGCACTCCTGTGCCTCGTCGCGGTTGCCGATCATGGCGTAGACCTGTCCCGTGATCCGCTGGAACGACGCGGCGTAGAAGTCGTCGAACTCGGCTTCGTCCATCGACCTCTTCCCGTCTCGTGTGGGCCCACCGGAAGTCGGCGGGTCGCGAGGGATACGCCCGGTCCGCGCACACGGTTGCACGGACGGGCCGGGAATTTCCGCAGGCGGACGCTAGCGGGGTGCGGGCATCGCCGGCAGGCGGTCGAGCGCGCGCTCGACGACCCACAGGAAGTCGCCGTCGGCGAAGGTCACCTGGGGGGCGGGGACGAATCCGATCTGGGCGACGGAGGTGCCGTCGCGCACGACGCCCATGAGGTAGTCGACCGAGGCGTTGTCGCTGATCTCGGTGGTGACGTGCCAGACGGCGAGGTCCCGCCGCTTCTCGTCGAGCTGGCGTACCGGGCTCACCTCCGTGCCCATGCTCCTGTCGGCGCAGCGGGCCAGCTTGCCGCGGATCTCCTCGATGAACGCGTCCGCCTGCCGGGCGGTCGGGAGCGACGCCACGGTCTGGGTCAGCCCGAACTGGGCGGGCAGGTCGGCGCCGGGGATGAGGAAGGTGCGGGTGACGTCGTTGGAGATCGGCTTGCGTGCGAAGTCGGTCCGGTCGCAGCCGGTGGCGGCGGCGTTCGTCCGCGCCACCCGCGGCTCGGTGCCGACCCACGGCCGCTTGACGCCGGTGACCGACGGGAGGTCGATCTCGGCCAGCATCGCGGGCACGGAGGCGGCCGGCACGAGGCTGGTCTCGCCCAGCCGCGGCGTGGTGACGCACGCGCCGGCGTCCTCGAGCGCGCAGAGCCCGGACACGGCGTCGGCGAGGAGCCGGGCGGACTTCGGCGACCGGGGCTGCGCGCCGGCGGGGAAGCGGCTGAACGTCGTGGTCGTGTAGAGGCCGGTGCGGGCGATGCCCGCCACCAGGGTCGAGCCGTCGCCCTCGAAGGTCCGGACGGTCACGAGCGCGGCGTCGTCGCCGACCCCGCTGACCGGGCGCGTGTCGAGCAGGAGCGCGCGCTCGTCGTTGCAGGTGGCGAACCAGTCCAGGGCCGTCCGGTAGCCCCGCTTGGCGGCCTTCTCGCTCGCCGAGGCCTGCGCGCTCTGGACGACCTGGGTGGTGTCGGCCCGCTTGCGCCGGGCGGGCTGGAAGTCCCGGACCAGTGCTGCGGTGCCCTTGGCGTCGGCGAACCGGGCGTCCTGGCAGGCCATCACCAGGCCGGATCCGCCCGTGTTGTCGTGGGTGCGGACCGTGACCCAGGACGTGCCCGGGGTCGTGTTCGCGACCTGGGCCTCGTCCAGCAGCGCGGTCTCGGGCAGGTCGACCGGCTCGGGGGTCGGCCGGTCGGAAGGCTGGGCGGCGCTGACGCGCTGGCCGTTGAGCGTCGGGCGTACGCCGGCGCCGTCGCTCACGAGGGTCCCGGTGACCACGAGCGCGGCGACCGTCCCGAGCACGCCGACCACCGTGTGCGTCCGGCGGCGGGCGGCCCCGGCGCGACGCACGATCGTGGACCGCGGCCAGCGGGGCCCGCCCTCGAGGTGGGCGGCCACCGGCTCGAACATCGCGCGGATGTCGGTCGTGGGCACCTCGCGGGCCATCGCGAACTGCGCCGTCGCGGTCTGGAGCTCGCGCTCGGTGTCGGTGCGGGGGAGTCCGACCTCTCGCGCGATCTCGGCGAGCGAGGCCCGGGTCAGATGCGTGAGCAGCAGCACGCGGCGCTGGGTCATCGGCAGCTTGCCGAGCGCGTCCAGCGTGGCGCGGACCCCGGGGTCGAGGTCCTTCTCGCGGTGCCACAGCTTCGCGGTGTGGCGGCGCTGGGCGCGGCCGCACGCGCGCACCCGGGCCCACGCCTCGGGGTCCTCCAGCCGGGAGACCTTGCGCCAGTGGTGCCACGTGGCGACGAAGGCGTCGCGGACCGCGTTGCGAGATGCCGGGAGGTCGCCCGTGAGGCAGTACGTCAGCAGCAGCAGTCGGCCGCGGACGTCTTGGTAGAACTGGTCGAACTCGTCGGGGTCCTTCATCGCGCCGTCCACGGTAACCGGAACGGGTCAAGAGGGCCGAACCGGCGTGTGCGCCCGGATCCGGGCCGGACGCCGGGTGATGATGACCGGGCCATGACTTCCCTGCTGCCCGGCCCGGCCTCCGCTCAGGCGGCGGACCGGGCCGACGCGCGCCACCGCCGCCCGCTCGTGCTCGTCGCGCTCCTCGGCGGCACGGCCGCGGCGCTGGCGACGCTTCTGGTGTGCCTGGCGGCCGGGGTCGTGGGCTGGTTCCTCACCGATGCGGGCGTCCACGGAACCCCACGTGACGGACTGCGTGTGGGAGCGCTCGGGTGGTTGCTGGCCCACGGCTCCGGGCTGCACGTCGACGGCGTCGCGGTCACCGTCGTGCCGCTCGGCCTCACCGCGCTGGCCGCCTGGGCGGTCTGGCGGCTCGGCCACCGGGTCGGGGACTCGATCTCGGGGCACGGTCCGGACGCCGAGCGGATCGCCGACGGCGAGCGCGACTGGACGGTCCCGACGGCGACCCTCGCCTTCACCGCCGGGTACGTCGCCGTGGCGATCCTCACGCTCCGGCTGGCCGGCACCCCGGGCACCGCGCCGTCGCTGGCGCGGGTGCTGCTCTGGTCGCTGGTGCTCTGCCTCACCTTCGGCCTCGCGGCGATCTCGACCGGCTCCGGCCGCGCCGCGATCTGGGCGGCGACGCTCCCGCCCTCGGTCCGCGCCTCGGCCGTCACCTCCCTGCGCGTGCTCGGCGCCTACCTCGTCGTCGCCAGCGCCTTCTTGGTCGGCGCGCTGGTGGTCGACTTCGATACCGCGGTGAACGTCATGTCCCGGCTGCACACCGACGCCGGCGACGCCACGATCTACACCGTGCTCAGCGCGACCGTGCTGCCGAACGCCACGATCTTCTCCGCGAGCTACCTGCTCGGCCCGGGCTTCGCCGTCGGCCTCGACACCCTGGTCTCGCCCACGCTGGTCTCGCTCGGCCCCCTGCCGATGTTCCCGCTGCTCGCCGCACTGCCCGACGCCGGGCCGACGCCGGCCTGGACGGCGTACGTCGTCGGCCTCGCGCCGGTCGTCGCCGCGCTGGCCGCGGCCCGCGCGCAGCGCCGCAGCCCCACGCTGCGGTGGGACGAGGGCGCGCTCCGTGGCTGTGCCGGCGGCGTGCTGGCCGGCGTGCTCCTCGGCCTGCTCGCGGCCGTCGCGGGCGGCTCGGTCGGCCCGGGCCGGATGACCGAGGTCGGGCCGTTCGCGTTCGACGTGATGGTGCACGCGATCACGGCGTTCGGCGTGGGCGGTCTGGTCGGTGGCGTTCTCATGACCTGGTGGCAGCGGCGGGTCGCTCGGAGGGCATCTCTAGACTCCCTCGGGTGAGCACCCGCCTCGTCGTCCTCGTCTCGGGCTCGGGGACCAACCTCCAGGCACTCCTCGACGCCTGCGAGGACCCGGCGTACGGCGCCCGCGTGGTCGCCGTGGGCGCCGACCGCGACGACATCGAGGGCCTCGCCCGCGCCGAGCGGGCCGGCGTGCCGACGTTCGTGAAGAAGGTCGGTCAGTTCACCACCCGCGAGCACTGGGACCGCGCGCTCGCCGACACCGTCGCGGCCTTCGAGCCCGACCTGGTCGTGCTCGCCGGCTTCATGAAGCTCGTCGGCGCGGAGTTCCTCGACCGTTTCGGCGGCCGGGTCGTCAACACCCACCCGGCCCTGTCGCCGTCGTTCCCCGGCATGCGCGGGCCCGCGGACGCGCTGGAGTACGGCGTCAAGGTGACCGGCTGCACGCTGTTCGTCGTCGACGCGGGCGTCGACACCGGCCCGATCGTCGCGCAGCAGGCGGTCCCCGTCGAGGACGACGACACCGTCGACACGCTGCACGAGCGGATCAAGGTGGCCGAGCGGGCGATGCTCGTCGGCGCCGTGGGCCGGATGGCCCGAGAAGGCTTCACGATCACCGACAGGAAGGTCCGGTTCGGACGATGACCACCCCCCAGGATGTCCGCGTTCCGGTCAGGCGCGCGCTCGTCTCCGTGTACGACAAGAGCGGCCTGGAGGACCTGGTCCGCGGCCTGCACGAGGCGGGGGTGGCGCTGGTGTCCACCGGCGGCTCCGCCGCCCTCATCGACGGGCTGGGCCTCCCGGTCACCCGGGTCGAGGACCTCACCGGCTTCCCGGAGTGCCTCGACGGCCGGGTCAAGACGCTGCACCCCCGCGTCCACGCCGGCATCCTCGCCGACCGCCGGCTCGACTCCCACGTCCAGCAGCTCGCCGACCTCGAGGTCGAGCCGTTCGACCTGGTCGTGGTCAACCTCTACCCCTTCCGGCAGACCGTCGCCTCGGGGGCCAGCCCCGACGAGTGCGTCGAGCAGATCGACATCGGCGGCCCCTCGATGGTCCGCGCGGCCGCCAAGAACCACCCGTCGGTCGCCGTCGTCACCTCGCCCGAGCGGTACGCCGACGTGCTGGCCGCCACCGCGGCCGGCGGCTTCACCCTCGACCAGCGCAAGGCGCTGGCCGCCGAGGCGTTCACCCACACGGCGTCCTACGACGTGGCGGTCGCGAACTGGTTCGCCTCCTCCTACGTCCCCGCCGAGGACGGCTGGCCGGCGTTCGCCGGTGAGACGTGGGAGAAGGCCGCGGTGCTGCGCTACGGCGAGAACCCGCACCAGGGCGCCGCGCTCTACACCGACTCCTCGGGCGGCTCCGGCGGGCTCGCGGGCGCGGAGCAGCTGCACGGCAAGGAGATGTCCTACAACAACTACGTCGACACCGACGCGGCCCGCCGCGCGGCGTACGACTTCGACCAGCCGGCGGTCGCGATCATCAAGCACGCCAACCCGTGCGGCATCGCCGTCGGTGCGGACGTCGCCGAGGCGCACCGCAAGGCCCACGAGTGCGACCCGGTGTCGGCGTTCGGCGGCGTGATCGCGGTCAACCGCCCCGTCTCCGTCGCGATGGCCGAGCAGGTCGCCGAGGTGTTCACCGAGGTGATCGTCGCGCCGGGCTACGAGGACGGCGCCGTCGAGGTGCTCCAGGGCAAGAAGAACATCCGCATCCTCGTGTGCCCCGACCCGGCCGGCGACCGGCCCGCCGAGCTGCGACAGGTCAGTGGCGGCGTACTCGTGCAGATGACCGACCACGTCGACGCCGACGGCGACGACCCGTCGACCTGGACCCTCGCCGCCGGCGAGCCCGCCTCGCCGGAGCTGCTCGCGGACCTCGCGTTCGCGTGGACCGCCTGCCGCGCGGTGAAGTCGAACGCCATCCTGCTTGCGCAGGACGGCGCCTCGGTCGGCATCGGCATGGGCCAGGTCAACCGGGTCGACTCCTGCCGGCTCGCGGTCTCGCGGGCGGGGGAGCGGGCCGCCGGCTCGGTCGCCGCGTCCGACGCGTTCTTCCCGTTCGAGGACGGCCCGCAGATCCTCATCGACGCCGGCGTGACCGCGATCGTGCAGCCGGGCGGCTCGGTCCGCGACGAGCTGACCATCGAGGCGGCGAAGGCGGCCGGGCTGACGATGTACTTCACGGGCACCCGGCACTTCTTCCACTGAGCCTCGATCGGACAGGATGACCCCGTGACTGCACAGAAGCTGGACGGCACCACGACCCTCAAGGCGATCAAGGCCGACCTGACCGAGCGGGTGGCGAAGCTGCGCGCGCAGGGCGTCGTTCCCGGCCTCGGCACGGTGCTCGTGGGCGACGACCCGGGCTCGCACTGGTACGTCTCGGCCAAGCACAAGGACTGCGCCGAGATCGGCATCGCCTCGATCCGCGTCGACCTGCCCGCGACCGCGACCCAGGCCGAGGTCGAGGCGGAGATCGACCGCCTCAACGAGGACCCGGCGTGCACCGGGTTCATCGTCCAGCAGCCGACCGGTCTCGACGAGTTCCGGCTGCTGTCGCGGGTCGCGCCGGACAAGGACGTCGACGGCCTGCACCCGACCAACCTCGGCAAGCTGGTGCTCGGGGAGTCCGGCCCGCTGCCGTGCACGCCGATCGGCTGCATCGAGCTGCTGCGCCGCCACGGCGTCGAGCTGAACGGCGCGGAGGTCGTCGTCGTCGGCCGCGGCATCACCGTCGGCCGGCCGATGGGCCTGCTGCTCACGCGCCGCAGCGAGAACTCCACCGTGACGCTGTGCCACACCGGCACCCGCGACCTCGCCGCGCACACGCGCACCGCCGACGTGATCGTCGCCGCGGCCGGCGTGCCCAGCATCATCCGGGGTGACATGGTCAAGCCCGGCGCGGCCGTGCTCGACGTGGGCGTCTCCCGCGTCGACGGCAAGATCGCCGGCGACGTCGACCCGGACGTCTGGGACGTCGCGGGCTGGGTCTCGCCCAACCCGGGCGGGGTGGGCCCGATGACCCGCGCGATGCTGCTCTCGAACATCGTCTCCGCGGCCGAGCAGTCGGTGGCGTGACCGAGGAGCCGGAGGAGCAGGAGCCCGTCTCGGCCGAGCCCGTCGAGGAGGATGACGAGGGGCGTCGCTATCCCTCGACGATCGGCGGCGCGTTCTACCTGGTCGTGATCGCCGTCGTGGCGATCGGCCTCGGCATCGTCACGACCGGCAACTGGCGCGCGGGCGTGCAGTGGTTCGGCGGCGCGCTGGTCCTGGCGGCCCTCGCCCGTGCGGTGCTGCCGGCCCGCGACGCCGGCATGCTCGCCGTACGCAAGCGGTGGTGGGACTGTCTCCTGCTGGCCGGGACGGGTGCGGCCCTGATCTTCCTCGCGGTCACGATCCCCGACCAACCGCTCTAGAAATGCCGAGTCGGCGCAGTCTCAGCTGAGACTGCGCCGACTCGGCGTGGAATCAGATGAGGCCGAGCTCCTTCACGGCCTCGCGCTCCTCGGCGAGCTCCGCGGTGGAGGCGTCGATGCGGGCGCGCGAGAAGTCGTCGATCTCGAGGCCCTGGACGATCTCCCAGCCGCCGTCCTTCGTCGTGACCGGGAACGACGAGATCAGGCCCTCCGGGACGCCGTAGGAGCCGTCGGAGACGACCGCCATCGAGACCCAGTCGCCCTCGGGGGAGCCGAGCAGCCAGTCGCGGGCGGCGTCGACGGTGGCCGACGCGGCCGAGGCGGCCGAGGAGGAGCCGCGCGCCTCGATGATCGCGGCGCCGCGCTTGGCGACGGTCGGGATGAAGGTCTCCTCGATCCAGGCCTGGTCGTCCACGACCTCGGCGGCGTTCTTGCCGCCGATCTCGGCGTGGAAGATGTCGGGGTACTGGGTCGCGGAGTGGTTGCCCCAGATCGTCATCTTCTTGATGTCGGTGACGGCGGCGCCGGTCTTGGCGGCGAGCTGCGAGATCGCGCGGTTGTGGTCGAGGCGGGTCAGCGCCGAGAACCGCTCCTGCGGGATGTCGGGGGCGTTGGTCATCGCGATGAGCGCGTTGGTGTTGGCCGGGTTGCCGGTGACGCCGATGCGGATGTCGTCGGCGGCGACCTTGTTCAGCGCCTTGCCCTGGGCGGTGAAGATCGCGCCGTTCGCGGAGAGCAGGTCGCCGCGCTCCATGCCGGCGGTGCGCGGGCGGGCGCCGACGAGCAGGGCCAGGTTGGCGCCGTCGAAGATGGTCTCGGGGTCGTCGCCGATCTCGACACCGGCGAGGTTCGGGAACGCGCAGTCGTCGAGCTCCATCACGACACCCTCGAGCGCCTTGAGCGCCGGGGTGATCTCGAGCAGCCGGAGCTCGATCGGGCGGTCGCCCAGGAGCGAGCCGCTCGCGAGGCGGAACAGCAGGCTGTAGCCGATCTGGCCGGCGGCGCCGGTGACGGCGACCTTCAACGGGGTAGAGCTCACGACGACTCCTCGATCACGGTCTTGTGTTGTCGGCTCCCGACGCTAGCAGCGCTGGTGCGGGCTGCGATGCTGGGGTCCATGGCCATGTCCATGTACATGAGCAGGCCGGTGTGGGTGGCGGTCGTCGCGCTCGTGGCGCTGCTCCACCTCACCGCGTGCGGCACCGCGTCGGCGCCCAGCCCGCCCGCGGGCGTCGACGAGCTGGTCGTCCCGACCCCGAGCCCCGACCCCGACGACTACGTCGCCGACGTCGACAACCCGTGGTTCACCCTCCGGCCCGGGACCCACTCGTCCTGGGTGGTCGTGGACGGCCGCGGGCGGCACCGGGTCGACGTCACCGTCGAGCACGCCGCCCCGATCGGGGGCGTCCCGGTGACCGCGCGGTTCACGACCGGGGGCGCCGGCGAGGTGGTGGACCTCTACGCGCAGGACGTCGAGGGCAACGTGTGGTGGTTCGGCCGCGAGGGGGAGTGGGTCGCCGGTACCGGTGGCGCCGAGGCCGGCCTGGCGATGCCCGCGCACCCGCGGGTCGGCGACGGCTACCGCTCGGCGTACGCCGAGGGCGTGGTCGAGGACCGCGTCACCGTGATGTCCCTCGAGGAGGACGAGCTCGTCACCGAGGTCCGCTCGGACCTCGAGCCGGGCGCGGTCACCACGCTGACCTACCTGCGCGGGACCGGCCCGATCCGGCTCGACCGGGCCGGGAGCGACGACCGCGTGGAGCGGCTGGCCCCGTAGCGGCTACTGCGGCGGGCGGATCTGGGTCTGCTCGCCGGGGAGCTCCGGCTCGGGCTCCGGCTCGGCGGCCGCGGCCTGCTCCTGGGCGGCCTGCTGGGCCCGCCACTGCTCCGGCGTCTGCCCGACCGGGTGCCACGACTGGCCGACCGGGTCCCACTGCCAGCCGTCCTGGACGATCGGCGCGATGCCGTAGGTGGCGGTGGTGGAGGTGGTCTCCTCGTTCCACTGCTGCTGGTACTGGTCGGGCCCGACGACGGCCGTGACCCGCTGCGGCATCGACCAGCCGGAGCCCGGGACCGGGTCGCCGGAGCGGCCGAAGAACAGCGGGTAGGCGATGCCCGCGATGGCGGCACCGGCCAGCGGAGCCAGGATGAAGAGCCAGAGCTGGACGATCGCGTCCCCGCCGGCGAAGAGCGCCGGACCGATCGAGCGGGCCGGGTTGACCGACGCGCCGGTCGCCGGGATCGCCACGAAGTAGATCGCGGCCAGCGTGAGGCCGATCGCCAGGGGCGCCAGGGCCGGGTGCTCGAAGCGCTCGTCGGTGACCGCCAGGACGACCGTCACGAAGAGCATCGTCATCACGAGCTCGAGGAGGAACGCCGCCCACGCGGCGTAGTCGCCGGGGCTCTGGTCGCCGAAGAAGTTCTGCCCCATGCCGCCCTCGGCGTCGAAGCCGGAGAACCCCTGCATGAGCAGGAACAGCACCAGCGCGCCGAGGAAGGCGCCGGCGACCTGGGCGAGCGCATAGAAGGCCGCGTGGACCCACGAGAGGCGGCCACCGACGGCCGCGCCGAGGGAGACCGCGGGGTTGAAGTGGGCGCCGGAGACCCGCCCGAACGCGTAGGCCATGACCGCCACGGCGAGACCGAAGGCCAGGCCGACCGTCGTCACCGTCGTCGAGGTGCCGACCTCACCGGCGTACACCATGGAACCGCAGCCGAAGAGGACCAGGACGAAGGTCCCGAGCACCTCGGCGGTGAGCTTCTGCTGGAGGCCCGGGAGGGCGGTTTGCTCTGCCATGGGACGACTCTATGGTGAGTGGGTCCCCGAGCCTCAGGTATCTTGACGTCGAGGTATTTCCCCGAGCCCCCTCAGGAGTGGCGCAGCATGGCCAAGATCATCTACACCCACACCGACGAGGCGCCGCTGCTGGCGACCTACTCGTTCCTGCCGATCGTCCAGGCGTACGCCGCGAAGGCGGGCGTGGAGGTGGAGACCCGCGACATCTCGGTCGCGGCGCGCATCCTCAGCGCTTTCGGGCTCGCCGACGACGCGTTGGGTGAGCTCGGCGAGCTGGCCAAGACCCCCGAGGCCAACATCATCAAGCTCCCGAACATCTCGGCCTCGGTCCCGCAGCTCAAGGCCGCGATCAAGGAGCTCCAGGAGCAGGGCTTCGACCTGCCGGCGTACCCGGAGAGCCCCTCGACCGACGAGGAGAAGGAGATCCGGGCCAAGTACGACAAGGTCAAGGGCTCCGCGGTCAACCCGGTCCTGCGCGAGGGCAACTCCGACCGCCGCGCGCCCGCGTCGGTCAAGAACTACGCGAAGGCCCACCCGCACCGCATGGGGAAGTGGACGCCCGACTCCAAGACCAACGTCGCCACGATGGGTGAGCACGACTTCCGCTCCAACGAGAAGTCCGTGGTCATCCCGGCGGACGACACCCTGACGATCAAGCACGTCGGCGCCGACGGCACCGAGACCGTGCTCAAGGACGGCGTCAAGGTGCTGGCCGGCGAGGTCGTCGACGGCACGTTCATGGACGTCGCCGCGCTGCGCCGCTTCCTCACCGAGCAGGTGGCCCGCGCCAAGGCCGAGGACGTGCTGTTCTCGGTGCACCTCAAGGCGACGATGATGAAGGTCTCTGACCCGATCATCTTCGGCCACGTCGTGCAGGCGTTCTTCCCGACGCTCTTCGAGCAGTACGGCGACCAGCTGCGCGCCGCGGGCATCTCCCCGAACGACGGCCTCGGTGGCCTGCTCAGCGCCGCCGCCGAGCTCCCCGAGGGCGACGCGATCAAGGCCGCGGTCGACGCCGGCCTGGCCGACGGCCCCCGGATGGCGATGGTCGACTCCGACCGGGGCATCACCAACCTGCACGTGCCCTCCGACGTCATCATCGACGCCTCGATGCCGGCGATGATCCGCACCAGCGGCCACATGTGGGGCCCCGACGGCAACGAGGACGACACCCTCGCGGTCATCCCGGACTCCTCCTACGCCGGCGTCTACCAGACCGTCATCGACGACTGCCGCGCGAACGGCGCCTTCGACCCGGCGACGATGGGCTCGGTGCCCAACGTCGGCCTGATGGCCCAGGCGGCCGAGGAGTACGGCTCGCACGACAAGACCTTCGAGATCCCGGCCGCGGGCACCGTCCAGGTCGTCAACGGCGCCGGCGACGTGCTCATCGAGCACGAGGTCCAGCCGGGCGACATCTGGCGCGCCTGCCAGACCAAGGACGCCCCGATCCGCGACTGGGTCAAGCTCGCCGTCACCCGCGCCCGCGCGACCGGCGCCCCCGCGGTGTTCTGGCTCGACGAGACCCGCGCGCACGACGCGAACCTCATCGCGAAGGTGAAGGAGTACCTGGCCGAGCACGACACCGACGGCCTGACCATCGAGATCCTCGCGCCGGCCGAGGCGACGGCGTACTCCCTCGAGCGGATCCGCCGGGGCGAGGACACCATCTCGGTCACCGGCAACGTGCTGCGCGACTACAACACCGACCTGTTCCCGATCCTCGAGCTCGGCACGTCGGCCAAGATGCTGTCGGTCGTCCCGCTGATGAACGGCGGCGGCCTGTTCGAGACCGGCGCCGGCGGCTCCGCCCCGAAGCACGTGCAGCAGCTGGTCAAGGAGAACTACCTGCGCTGGGACAGCCTGGGCGAGTTCTTCGCGCTCGTGCCGTCGCTCGAGCTGTACGCCGAGCAGGCGGACGACCCGGCGGCCACGGTGCTCGCCGGTGCGCTGGACCGGGCCACGGAGACCTTCCTCAACGAGGACAAGTCCCCCACCCGTCGCGTCGGCGGCATCGACAACCGTGGCTCGCACTTCTACCTGGCGCTCTACTGGGCCCAGGAGATGGCGAACCAGTCCGAGGACGCCGAGCTCGCGGCGGCGTTCAAGCCGCTCGCCGACGCCCTGGCCGCGAACGAGGACAAGATCGTCGCCGAGCTCATCGCCGTCCAGGGCTCGCCCGTGGACATCGGCGGCTACTACCGCCCCGACGAGCAGAAGGCGTCGCAGGTCATGCGCCCGTCGGCCACGCTGAACGAGGCCATCGCGAGCCTGCGACCGAGCAGGGACCGGAGTTCGACCGCTGGTCGCGGCCGGACGCGCTGAGCAAGCGGGGCTACGTCCTCGCGATCCTCGTGCCCGTCCTGGTCGCGGCCGCGGGCTTCGGCATCGTGTCGCTCGTCTCGGCCGGGGAGGAGTCGGGGAGCGGGACCACGGTCCGGCTCCCGGTCTCCGGCTGGGCGGGCGACGCCGGCGACGGTGCGGCTCTCGAGGGCGTGCTCGCCCTCGACGAGGACCGGTGCGTCTACCTCGACACCGACCGGGGTGACGTCGTCCCCGTCTGGCCGGCGGGCTACCACGCCACGCTCGACCACAACCGGCTCCGGCTCTTCGACGGCGACGACGACGAGGTCGCCCGGGACGGCGACCGGGTCCGGGTCGGCGGCGGCTCGATCCCGGCCGGCACCTTCTCGTCCGAGCCGTGCGTCCCCGACACCGGCGAGGTCTTCGCGGTGCAGTCCGACGTCACCGTCCTGGAGTGACCCGGGCAGGTCACGACCCGTCGCCGCCCCCGCCGTCGAAGCCGCCGACGTCGAAGCCGCCGACGTCGAAGCCGCCGACGTCGAAGCCGCCGCCGTGCCCGCCGTCCGGCCCGGACCAGGAGTCGGGCACCGCCGGCGGCTGGAACGCCCACGTCATGACGGCGGCGCTCGCGAAGTACCCCTCGCCGTAGGGCTGGTAGGCGCCGCCGGCCTCCCAGTACGGCACCCGCCGCGACCGGATCGTGACCGTGCGGACCTCGGGGTCCTCGTGCGCGGCCACGCGCGCGGCGTCCTGGGCGCAGGCGGGCACCCGGCGGGTCCCGCCTCCGCGACCCGGCGTCCACATCACGTCCGTGACCGACGGGCCGTGCTGCGGGTTGAAGAAGCATGGCACCCGTCGCTCCGGCACGGGCCGTCCCTGGACCCGGGCCTGCACGCACGCCAGCGCGTACCGGCCGATCGCCAGGGTGTCGACGACCTTGCTGACCTCGTCCGGGGCGGCGATGCGCGGCGCCGCTCGGCCGGCGGACTCGTAGGCGTCGAGAGCCGTCTGGTAGTCCACGCGGGCCGCGTCGTCGAGCGGCCGCCCGGCGACCTCGGCGTCGAGCCGGCGCAGCTGCTCACCCAGGACCGTCACGTCCTCCTCGGCCAGCCGGCGCACGCCCTCGAGCTCGGCCCGCGACTCGGCTGCGTCGGCGCGCCGGCTCCGCCAGCGTCGACCGACCCACCCGGAACCGCCGGCGACCGCCAGCGCGAGCAGCACCCACTCCATCGCGAACTCCTTCAGCGCGGGTCTGCAGGCTACCCCGACGCGGCGGCGCCCGACCGGCCCCGGCGCGCCGGGGGGAGGCGTCGCGGAATAGGTGCTGGACCGGTCAAGTTGGAGACTGGTGTCCTCCGTCGACCGCCACCGGAAGAGCTCCATGACGATCACCGCCCCCAGCCCGACCGCGCCGTCGACCAGGGCCAGCCACTTCACGCTGGCCGTGCTCGCGCTGGCGCTCGGCGGGTTCGCGATCGGCACGACCGAGTTCGTGACGATGGGGCTGCTGCCGCAGATCGCGGAGGGCGTCGGCGTCACGATCCCGCAGGCGGGGCACGTCATCTCCGCCTACGCCCTCGGCGTGGTCGTCGGGGCTCCGGTGATCGCGGTCTTCGGCGCGAAGCTGCCCCGGCGGGCCCTGCTGATCTGGCTGATGGTGGCGTACGGCGTCTTCAACGTCCTCAGCGCGCTGGCGTCGGGCTACGGCGTGCTGTTCGTGGCCCGCTTCCTCGACGGCCTCCCGCACGGCGCCTACTTCGGCGTCGCCAGCCTCGTGGCCGCCAGCCTGGCGCCGGAGGGCCGCAAGGGCCGGGCCGTCGCCAGCGTGATGCTCGGCCTCTCGGTGGCCAACGTGGTCGGCGTCCCGGCCGCGACCTGGCTCGGCCAGCAGGTCGGCTGGCGTGCGGCGTACCTCGCCGCCGGCGTGATCGCGGTCGCCGCGGCCGCGATGATCCTCGCGTTCGTGCCGAGCTGCCCCGGCAACCCGGAGGCGACCGGCCGCAAGGAGCTGCTGTTCTTCCGCAACGGACAGGCGATGCTCACGCTGCTCGCCGGTGCCGTCGGCTTCGGCGGCCTGTTCGCGGTCTACTCCTACATCGCGCCGACCGTCACCGACGTCGGCGGGCTGAGCGAGTCCGCGGTCCCGCTGTTCACCGCCGCCTTCGGCGTCGGCATGGTGGCCGGCACCTGGCTGGCCGGCCGGCTCGCGGAGTGGTCGGTCTTCCGGACGTTGATCCTCTCCGGCATCGCGTCCGGCCTGGTCCTGGTGCTCTTCTGGGCGGTCGCGCCCTACGGCTGGGTGCTGCTGCCGGTGGTCTTCCTGGTCACCGCGACCGGGTCGGTGCTGGTCGTGAACCTCCAGCTCCGCCTGATGACGGTGTCGGGCGAGGCCCAGACGCTCGGCGCGGCGATGAACCACGCCTCGCTCAACGTCGCCAACGCCCTCGGCGCGTGGCTCGGCGGCGTCGTCATCGCGGCGCGCTACGGCTACCGGTCGCCCGCCCTCGTCGGTGCGCTGCTGTCGGTGGCCGGCATCGGCGTGCTGCTCTGGTCGGCCCACTCCGCGCGCAGCAGGTCGTAGCCGACGAGGTCGGCCGGGGCGCCGTCGCCGGTGCGCGCCGCCCGGCGCAGTACGCCGACCCGCTGCATGCCGAGCCGCTCCAGCACCTTCCAGGACGCGAGGTTGCCGGCCGCCGCGTAGCCCGCGAGCCGGTCCACGCCGAGCGTCCCGAACGCGTGGCCGGTGGCCAGCGCCGCGGCCCGGACCGTGAGCCCGCGGCCGCGCGCCTCGGGGTGGGTCCAGTAGCCGACCTCGGGGTCGCCGTCGATCCGGTAGATCCCGACCACGCCGAGCAGCCGGTCGTCGTCGGCGGTGCACCACGCCCAGGTGAGCGTCGACCCCGCCGCGAGCCGCTCGGTGACCTGCTCGAGGTAGCGCCGGCCGGCGGCCTCGTCGGGGTCGCGCGGCAGGAACGAGAGCCAGTGCTGCGTCTCCGCGTCGCCGAGGCCCTCGACGATCCGGGGCAGGTCGGCCGCGGTGAACGGCCGCAGCCGCACGCCCCCGCCCTCGACGACCGGGTTCTCCAGCCACGTCGTGCGCGGCTCGCGGGGGTCGTCGCGCAGCAGCGTGCCGACCCACACGTCGTGGAGCTCGCCGCGCTGCGGCGACCACTGCCGGATCGTGCCCTCGATGGTGAAGCCGAGCTTCCACGCGAGCCGCCGGGACGCCCAGTTGCCGACGTGGGCTCGCCAGGAGACCGTGCGCAGGCCCCGGTCGGCGAAGCCCCACTCCAGCAGCAGGCGAACGCCGCGCTCGACGTATCCGGTCCCGCGGGCCCACGGGTGCGACCCGAAGCCGAGGTCGGCCCGGTCGGCGCCCTGGGGGCGGAGGTCGACCGACCCGGCGAACCGGCCCTCGGCCTCGAGGGCGAAGCTCCAGCTCGTGCCGTCGGCCCAGCCGCGCGGCACCAGCTCGCCGACGTACTGCTCGGCGTCGGAGAGCGCGTACGGGACCGGGACGACCGTCCAGCGCTGGGACTCGGGATCCTGCGACTGCTCGAGCACGGCGGGCACGTCGGCGGGGCGGTGCGCACGCAGCGTGACGACGCCGTCGGTGAGTGTGGGAGCCAGCACACCGAGACCCTAGGGGCCGCGACCCGGGTACCCGAAACAGCACCTCGATGAGCCACAATGACCCGCATGTCCACCACGACCGCACCCGAGGTCTCGACCGCCCAGCAGGGCGCCGGGACGGCCCGCCCGCGGGTGCTCTCCGGGATCCAGCCGACCGCCGACTCGTTCCACTTCGGCAACTACCTCGGCGCGCTGCGGCAGTGGGTGGATCTCCAGGAGGACTACCAGCCGTTCTTCTTCATCGCCGACCTGCACGCGATCACCGTCGAGCAGGACCCGAAGGTGCTCCGCGAGCGCACGCTGCGCGCCGCCGCCCAGCTGCTCGCGGCGGGCGTGGACCCGGCGCGGTCGGCCATCTTCGTCCAGAGCCAGGTGCCCGAGCACGCCCAGCTCGGCTGGGTGCTCCAGTGCCTCACCGGCTTCGGCGAGGCCCGCCGGATGACCCAGTTCAAGGACAAGTCCGCGAAGGGCGGCGAGGGCGCGGCCAGCGTCGGCCTGTTCACCTACCCGATCCTCCAGGCGGCCGACATCCTGCTCTACCGCCCGCACTATGTCCCGGTCGGCGAGGACCAGCGCCAGCACCTCGAGCTGACCCGCGACCTCGCCCAGCGCTTCAACAGCCGCTACAAGAAGACCTTCCGCCTGCCCGAGCCGTACATCCTCAAGGCGACCGCGAAGATCACCGACCTCCAGGACCCGACCGCCAAGATGTCGAAGTCCGCGTCGTCGCCGTCCGGCATCGTGGAGATGCTCGACGACCCGTCGGTCTCGGCGAAGAAGATCCGGTCCGCGGTCACCGACTCCGGCTCCGAGATCCGCTTCGACGCCGAGGCGAAGCCGGGCGTGAGCAACCTGCTCACGATCTACTCCGCGCTCACCGGTCGCGCGATCAGCGACCTCGAGGCCGAGTACGCGGGCCGGGGCTACGGCGACCTCAAGAAGGACCTCGCGGAGGTCGTGGTCGAGTTCGTGACGCCGTTCCGCGAGCGCACCCTCGAGCTCCTCGAGGACCAGTCCTACCTCCTCGGCGTGCTGAAGGCCGGCGCCGAGCAGGCCGGCGAGGTCGCCCGGGGGACCCTCCGCGACGTCTACCAGCGGGTCGGCTTCGTGGCCGCGGGTCAGTAAGGTCGTCGCGTGCCCACCATTGGCGTAGCCGTCGCGATCCCGGAGCCCTGGGCGACCGAGCTCCAGGACTACCGCACCTCGGTCGGGGACACCACTGCGGCGATGATCCCCACGCACATCACGCTCGTGCCGCCGACCGAGATCGACGCCGTCCACCTGGCCGAGGTCGAGAAGCACCTCGAGGAGGCGGCGGCCGAGGTCGAGCACTTCTGCGTCCACCTGCGCGGGACGGGCACCTTCCGGCCGGTCTCGCCGGTGGTCTTCGTGACCCTGGTCGAGGGCATCTCCCAGTGCGAGCAGCTGGCGAAGTCGCTGCGTCGGGGCCCGCTCGACGTGGACCTCCAGTACCCGTACCACCCGCACGTCACCATCGCGCACCACCTCGGCGACGAGCAGCTCGACCGGGCCTTCGCGGAGCTCGCCGACTTCGAGTGCGAGTTCGACGTCGACGGCTTCCACCTCTACGTCCACGAGGACGAGACCGGCTGGCGGCCCACGCGCGACTTCCCGCTCCAGGCGGCGACGGCCGACTGATGCCGGCACTCGTCGAGCGGGTCCGGGGATGGGTCGACGAGGTACGCCGTCGCCGACCGCTGCTCGACCACCTCGTGCGGATGCAGGAGCACTACGGCGCGGTGAAGGCCGGCCAGCAGGCCGGTGCGGTGACCTACTTCGCGTTCCTGTCGTTCTTCCCGATCCTCGCCCTCGCCTTCTTCGTCGTCGGCTGGGTCTCCCGGGTGTACGCCGACGCGCGGGGCTCCCTCCGGGAGGTCCTCAACGCGGTGATGCCGGGCCTGGTCGGGCCCGACGAGGGCCAGATCCGCATCGATCAGATCGAGCAGGCCGCGGCGACCCTCGGGATCGTGGGTGCCGTGCTGCTGCTCTACTCCGGCCTGGGCTGGCTCTCGGCGATGCGCGATGCGCTCGTGGTCGTCTTCGAGATGCCCGCCTTCGAGCAGCCCAACTTCGTCTACGGCAAGCTCCGCGACCTGGTCACGCTCGTCGTCATCGGCGTGGTGCTCTTCGTCGCGGTCGGCGTGGCCGGCGTCGTCGGCGGCTTCTCCGGCGACCTGCTCGGCTGGCTCGGGCTCGACGAGGGCACCGCCTGGCTGGTGACCGCGCTGAGCATCGCGCTCGGGTTCCTCGCCAACATGCTGCTGTTCTTCGCGATGTTCGAGCTGCTCGCCCACCCCCACACGCCGCGCGGCTCGCTGTGGACCGGGGCGGCCCTCGGCGGCGTCGCGTTCGAGGTCCTCAAGCAGGCCTCCGGGCTGCTGTTCCGGGTCACCCAGGGCAACCCGGCCTTCCAGGCCTTCGGGATCGCGCTGATCGTGCTGGTCTGGATCAACTACTTCTCCCGGGTCGTCCTCTACGCCGCGGCCTTCGCACACACCTCGCTGGCCGCCCGGGCGGCCCGCCCCGAGCCGGGGGAGGCCCCGGTGCAGGGTCCGCCGTCGCCGCCGGTCTGGCGGCGCCCGACCGAGCCGGACGGGCCGGCCTGGGCGCCGGCGTACCTCGCCGGGGCGCTCAGCACGCTCGGGGCGATGGCGCTCGTGAAGCGGCTGACCAGGCGCGGCTGAGACCGGCGCAACCAATCCCGCCTCTCGCGCGTCTACAGGCCATAGCATCCGAGAGAGGTCTCGGGACACGGGGAAGGCACGGACATGAGTCGTCGGCGTCGTACTGCACAGGAGAAGGTCGCGCGGCTGCGGGCGGCACGCGCGAAGGCGCTGCGTCGCCGGGCGCGCGCGCAGCGGACCGCGTCCGTGGCGAGCGCGGCAGCGATCGCGGTCGCGGGGCTGACCGCACTCGGGGCAGCCGGTGCACCCGCCGGCGCGGCTACGCCGGCCGCGTGCGACCTCGAGACCCCGCCGAGCAACCCGACCGGCGGGGTCACCGCCGGGGGCACCTACTTCTTCACCGCCGACGACGGCGTGCACGGCCGCGAGCTGTGGAAGTCCGACGGCACCACCGCCGGGACCGTGCTCGTGACCGACGTCGTGTCGGACAACGACTACTACGGCGGCCCGCGCTCGCTGACCGCGGTGGGCGACACCGTCTTCTTCGTGCTCGACGACGGCAAGCACGGTCGCGAGCTGTGGAAGTCCGACGGGACCAGCGCCGGCACCGCCATGGTCAAGGACATCGGCAAGGACGACGGCTACGAGGGCTACGACGGATACGGCTACGGCGGCGGACCCCAGGACCTTGCGGCCGTGGGGGAGACGCTCTTCTTCACCGCGGACGACGGGAGACACGGCCGGGAGCTGTGGAAGTCCGACGGCACCGCCGCCGGGACGACGATGGTGGCCGACATCAGCGACGAGGGCGGCTACTACAGCGGCCCCGACGGACTCACCACGGTGGGGGACACGTTGTTCTTCACTGCGGACGACGGCGAGCACGGCCAGGAGCTGTGGAAGTCCGACGGCACCGCGGCCGGCACGGTCCTGGTCAAGGACGTCTACCGCGGCGGCTACGACAGCCGCGCCTCCTCCCTCAGCGCGGCCGGTGACCGGTTGTTCTTCGCGGCGCGCGACGGCCGGCACGGCCGCGAGCTCTGGGTCTCCGACGGCACCGAGGCCGGCACGACGCTGGTCAAGGACGTCAACCCCGGCAAGCGCTTCGGCGTGCCCTACGGCGGCGCCGTCGCGGCGGGCGGCTCGGTGTTCTTCGCCGCCGACGACGGCACCCACGGCCGCGAGCTGTGGCGGACAGACGGCACGGAGGCGGGCACCGTCATGGTCACCGACGTCGCAGCCACCCCCGACTACTACGGTGGGCCCAGCTCGCTGACAGCGGTCGGCGACCGGCTGTTCTTCGCGCTGGACGACGTCGAGCACGGCAAGGAGCTGTGGGTGTCCGACGGGACGCCCGCGGGCACCGTGATGGTCGAGGACATCCGTCCGGACGACTACGGCAGCGAGCCGACGTACCTCACCGCCGTCGAGGACACGCTGTTCTTCGCGGCGCGCGACGGTGAGACCGGCAAGGAGCTGTGGACCTCCGACGGCACGGCCGCCGGCACGGTCCTCGTGAAGGACATCGACGACGAGTCCGGCTACTACACCGGCCCGATGTCGCTCGCGGCCTCCGGAGGGAGGCTCTTCTTCAGCGCCGACGACGAGGGTCACGGGCGCGAGCTGTGGACCTCGGACGGCACCGCGGCCGGCACGTCGCTGGTCAAGGACCTCAACGTCCACTTCGGCTACGACGTCGACGGCACGCGGCCCAACACCAAGAACGGCACGATGCGCGTCCGGGGTCGGGCCGACGCGCCCGGTGAGCTGAAGGTCCGTCCGGTCGGCGGCTCGCGGCTGAAGGGCCAGACGGTCGACATCGTCGAGGCGGGCCGGGTCACGTTCGTGCTCGAGCCCACGCGGGCCGGGATGCGGGAGCTTCGCCGCACGGGCGTGCTCAAGGTCCGAGCGCAGTTCACCTACACACCGTGCAGCGGCCAGGCGAGCACCACGGTGCACCGCTTCACCTTCCGGCTGAGGTGAGCGCCGACGCCGGCTCGGCGACCGAGGTCCGCTTCCACCACAGCGCGTCGTTCCCCGAGCTGCTCGAGCGGGCGGGGTGCGCGCTGCTGGTCTCGACCTACCAGGCCGGCCAGCTCGCCGCGGTCGGCGTGGCCGACGGGCAGCTGACCTTCTCGTTCCGGCGCTTCGACCGGGCCATGGGCGTCGCCGTCGCCGCCGACCGCCTCGCGGTCGGCGGCAAGTCCCAGGTCTGGACGCTGCGCGACCACTCCGACATCGCCCCCGCGATGGCTCCGACGGGCCGGTACGACCGGTGCTGGCTGCCGCGCTCCTCGGTCGTCACCGGCGAGATCTCGTGCCACGAGCTCGCCTGGGGCGAGGACGGGCTCTGGGTGGTCAACACCGCCTTCTCCTGCCTCGCGCAGCTCGACGAGCGCCACAGCTTCGTGCCCCGGTGGCGGCCGCCGTTCGTCTCCGCCCTGGCCCCGGAGGATCGGTGCCACCTCAACGGGCTGGCCTTGCGCGATGGCCGGCCGGCCTTCGCCAGCATGTTCGCGCTGACCGACGAGCCGGGCGGGTGGCGCGCCGACCGCAACGACACCGGCACCGTGCTCGACGTCGCCTCGGGGGAGCCGGTCACGACCGGCCTGGCCATGCCGCACTCACCGCGCTGGCACGACGGGCGGCTGTTCGTCCTGAACTCGGGCTACGGCCGACTCGAGCACGTCGACCTCGCGACGGGGGAGCGCCACGTGGTCGCGACGTTCCCGGGCTACGCGCGCGGCCTGGCCTTCCACCGGGGGCTCGCGTTCGTGGGCCTCTCGCGGATCCGCGAGACCAACGTCTTCGGGGGAGCCCCCATCGCGGCGTACCACGACCAGCTGCTGTGCGGGGTCGGTGTGGTCGACCTGCGCACCGGCACCACCGTCGCGACCCTCCAGTTCGAGAACGGCGTGGAGGAGATCTTCGACGTGCAGGTGGTGCCGGGCGCGCGCTGCCCCACGTTCGGCGAGGACGACGTCTGGGTGCTGCCCGCCTGAAACGCCGAGTCGGCGCTGTTTCAGCCTGGTACAGGCTGAAACAGCGCCGACTCGGCGTTGACGCTGGCTCAGTGGCCGTGGCGGAGGGCCTGGTGGAGGTCCCAGTTGAGGCGCGAGATCACGTCGAGCGGGATCTCCTTCGGGCAGGCCGCGGTGCACTCGCCGATGTTCGTGCAGCCGCCGAAGCCCTCGGCGTCGTGCTGGGCGACCATGCCGACCACGCGGGAGTCGCGCTCGGGCTGGCCCTGCGGGAGCTCGCCGAGGGCGGTGACCTTGGCGCCCATGAAGAGCGAGGCTGAGCCGTTCGGACAGGCGGCCACGCAGGCGCCGCAGCCGATGCACGTCGCGGCGTTGAAGGACCGGATCGCGTCCTCGCGGGGAACCGGGACCGAGTGGGCCTCGGGGGCCGAGCCGGTGTTGACCGAGATGTAGCCGCCGGCCTGGATGATCCGGTCGAAGGCGCCGCGGTCGACGACCAGGTCCTTCAGGACCGGGAACGCGTCGGCGCGCCACGGCTCGATGACGATCTCGTCGCCGTCCTTGAACGAGCGCATGTGGAGCTGGCAGGTCGTGGTGACCTCCGGGCCGTGCGCCTGGCCGTTGATCATCAGGCCGCACATGCCGCAGATGCCCTCGCGGCAGTCGGAGTCGAAGGCGACCGGGTCCTCGCCCTTGGCGAGGAGGTCCTCGTTGAGCACGTCGAGCATCTCGAGGAAGGACATGTCCTCCGAGACCCCGTCGAGCTGGTAGGTGTGCATCGCGCCCTTGGCCTGCGCGTCCGGCTGCCGCCAGATCTTGAGGGTGACCTTCACTTGTAGCTCCGCTGCTTCATCTCGATGGCCGTGTAGACCAGGTCTTCCTTGTGCAGGACCGGCAGCTCGCCGTCCCCGGCGAACTCCCACGCGGCGACGTACGCGAACTGGTCGTCGTGGCGCAGCGCCTCGCCGTCCTCGGTCTGCGACTCCGCGCGGAAGTGGCCGCCGCAGGACTCGCGCCGGTTGAGCGCGTCGATGCACATCAGCTCGCCGAGCTCGAAGAAGTCGGCGACGCGGCCGGCCTTCTCCAGGGACTGGTTGAGGCCCTCGTGGGTGCCGAGGACCTTGACGTTGCGCCAGAAGTCGTCCTTGAGGGTCCGGATGAGGTCGATCGCCTTCTTCAGGCCGTCCTCGGTCCGCTCCATGCCGCAGTACTCCCACATGATGTTGCCGAGCTCGCGGTGGTAGGAGTCGACGCTGCGGGTGCCGTTGGTGCTCAGGAAGTGCGCGACGCGGTCCTCGACGGCCTGCTTGGCCTCGAGGACGGCCGGGTGGCTCTCGTCGATCTTCTCGAACGGGCCGTCCGCGAGGTAGTCGCGGATGGTGTGCGGCAGGACGAAGTAGCCGTCGGCCAGCCCCTGCATCAGCGCCGACGCACCGAGGCGGTTGGCGCCGTGGTCGGAGAAGTTCGCCTCGCCGGTCACGAACAGGCCCTCGATGGTGGACTGGAGGTCGTAGTCGACCCACAGCCCGCCCATGACGTAGTGGACCGCCGGGTAGATCCGCATCGGGGTCTCGTACGGGTTCTCGCCGGTGATCCGGGCGTACATGTCGAAGAGGTTGTCGTACTTCTCCTCGATGCCGTCGCGGCCCAGGCGCTCGATCGCGGCGCTGAAGTCGAGGTAGACGCCACGACGGACGCCGTCGACCTCCGGGCCGACGCCGCGGCCCTCGTCGCACACGTTCTTCGCGGCGCGCGAGGCGATGTCGCGCGGGACCAGGTTGCCGAACGACGGGTAGATCCGCTCCAGGTAGTAGTCGCGGTCCTCCTCCGGGATGTCCCGCGGGTCCTTCTCGCAGTCGGCCTTCTTCTTCGGCACCCAGATCCGGCCGTCGTTGCGCAGCGACTCCGACATCAGCGTCAGCTTCGACTGGTGCGAGCCGGTCACCGGGATGCAGGTGGGGTGGATCTGCGTGTAGCAGGGGTTCGCCATGTAGGCGCCCTTGCGGTGCGCGCGCCACGACGCGGTGACGTTGGAGCCCATCGCGTTGGTGGAGAGGAAGAAGACGTTGCCGTAGCCGCCGGTCGCGAGCACGACCACGTCGGCGAGGTGGGTCTCGATCTCGCCGGTGACTAGGTCGCGGGCGATGATGCCGCGCGCCTTGCCGTCGACCACGATCAGCTCGAGCATCTCGTGGCGGGTGTACTGCGTGACGGTGCCGGCCGCGACCTGGCGCTCCATGGCCTGGTAGGCGCCGATGAGCAGCTGCTGGCCGGTCTGGCCGCGGGCGTAGAACGTGCGGGACACCTGCACGCCGCCGAAGGAGCGGTTGTCGAGCAGGCCGCCGTACTCGCGGGCGAACGGGACGCCCTGGGCGACGCACTGGTCGATGATGTTCGTGCTGACCTCGGCCAGGCGGTAGACGTTCGACTCGCGCGAGCGGTAGTCGCCGCCCTTGACGGTGTCGTAGAAGAGGCGGTGGACGGAGTCGCCGTCCTCCTTGTAGTTCTTCGCGGCGTTGATGCCGCCCTGAGCGGCGATCGAGTGCGCCCGGCGCGGGGAGTCCTGGTAGCAGAAGGACTTCACGTTGTAGCCGGCCTCGCCGAGCGTGGCGGCCGCGGAGCCGCCGGCCAGGCCGGTGCCGACGATGATGATGTCGAGCTTGCGGCGGTTGGCCGGGTTGACCAGGCGGGCCTCGAACTTGCGGGTCTGCCAGCGCTCGTCGATCGGGCCGCCCGGTGCCTTGGCGTCGGCGATCGGCTCGCCCGGCGTGTAGTAGCCGGCGGCGTCGTCGCCGTGGTCGTGGCCGGGGGCGTCGTGCGAGGGGTCACCGGTGAGGGTGGTGTCAGGCATGTCGGTCATCTGGGAGCCCTTACTTGGTGATGACGCCGGCGAGGACGAAGATCGGGACGAGGGAGAAGCCGCCCGCGATCACCACGGCGAGGATCCAGCCGAGGGACTTGGCGTTGCGGCGGGCGCGGGCGTTGTTCGTCAGGCCCAGCGTCTGCGCGGCGCTCCAGGTGCCGTGGTGCAGGTGCATGCCGAGCGCGAGCATCGCCAGCAGGTAGATGAGCGTCATCCACCAGGTGTCGAAGGTGTCGACCAGGAGGTTGTACGGGTCGTTGGTCTCGCCGCCGGCGACGTTGACCTTGCCGACCGTGAAGTTGAGGAGGTGCCAGACGAGGAAGAGCAGGATCGTCAGCCCGCCCCAGCGCATCGTGCGCGAGGAGAGCGAGGACGCGTGGTTCTTCTTCACCACGTACTTCTGGCTGCGCGCGGTCTTCGCCCGGCGCCAGAGCGCGACGGCGGCGTACACGTGGACGACGAGGGCGACGATCAGCGCCGCACGCATGATCCAGAGGAAGCCCTCGTGGGGGAGCATCGGCTCGCCCAGCGTCCGCAGGTGGTGGGCGTACTCGTTGTAGGCGTCGTGGCCGGAGAAGGCCTTGAGGTTGCCGTACATGTGCGCGAGCACGTACAGGATGAAGAGGATGCCGCTCGCGGCCATCAGGAGCTTGAGGGTGATCGTCGAGCGCGAGGCCCGCGCACCCGTCACCAAGGTCGTCGTTGCCACAAGGAGCCACGCTACCTCTCGCCCCGTGGTGCTCGGCCCACGCCCGGGTGTGACCTTCGTCCGGTTACCGACGGGTTGGAACCGGTTCTCGGAATGCGGTGTGGCCCCTTTCACATCGGGCCGGAAGTGTGCAGACTCACCTAGCACCCGACCCACCGGAGGTGGCGATGGCGTCGACCGACGCTCGAGAGACGGCAGCAGGATCGAGTGGTGTCAACGGGCCCACCCGGGCGCGGATCGGGGTGAAGACGCTGCGCACCGACACGTGGTGGCTCTACCCGGCGGTGACGTTCGTGGTCTTCTCCGCGTTCATGGTCTACGCCACGTGGCGGGCGTTCTCCGGCGCGAACTACTACGCCTCGCCGTACCTCTCGCCCTTCTACTCGCCGTGCCTGGGTGACTGCGTCGAGGGGGCATCGGACTTCGGCCAGCCCTTCGCGGGCTTCCCGCTCTCGGCGGCCCTGATCATCCTGATCTTCCCGCTGGGCTTCCGGATGACCTGCTACTACTACCGCAAGGCGTACTACCGGGCCTTCTGGCTCTCGCCGCCGGCCTGTGCCGTCGCGGAGCCGCACGGCAGGTACTCCGGCGAGACGCGCTTCCCGCTCATCCTCCAGAACGTCCACCGCTGGTTCTGGTACGCCGCCGTGCTCGTCGCGTGCGTCCTGACCTTCGACACCGTGCTCGCCTTCCGCAACGAGGACCACGAGTGGGGCCACATGGGGCTCGGCACGGTCCTGATGATCGTCAACATCGTCTTCATCTGGCTCTACACGCTCTCGTGCCACTCGTGCCGCCACATCACCGGTGGCCGGCTCCGGCACTTCTCGAAGCATCCGGTGCGCTACAAGCTCTGGACCTGGGTGTCGAAGCTGAACGCCAGCCACGGCAAGTACGCGTGGTACTCCCTGTTCTCCGTCGCGCTCGTGGACCTCTACGTCTACCTGCTCGCCACCGGCGCCTTCGACGACCCGAGGTTCTTCTGATGACCACCGAGAGCACCCGCCACCCCTTGACGGGCAACGAGATGTCCGGCTCCGCGGAGGGCGGCATGGAGCGCCACGAGTACGACGTCGTCGTGGTCGGCGCCGGCGGGGCGGGCCTGCGGGCCGCGATCGCCGCGCACGAGGCGGGCGCCCGCACCGCGGTCGTCTGCAAGTCGCTGCTCGGCAAGGCGCACACCGTGATGGCCGAGGGCGGCATCGCGGCGGCCATGGGCAACCGCTGGCCCGAGGACAACTGGGAGGTGCACTTCCGCGACACCATGCGTGGCGGGAAGATGCTCAACAACTGGCGGATGGCCCAGCTGCACGCCCAGGAGGCGCCCGAGCGGGTGCAGGAGCTCGAGGACTGGGGCGCGCTGTTCGACCGCACCGACGACGGGCTGATCTCCCAGCGCGACTTCGGCGGCCACAAGTACGCCCGGCTCGCCCACGTCGGCGACCGCACCGGCCTGGAGATGATCCGCACGCTCCAGCAGCGCACGGTGCAGCTCGGCATCGACGTGTTCATGGAGTGCACGATCACCGAGCTGCTGAAGGACCGCCGGGAGGACGGGCAGAGCCGGATCGCCGGGGCGTTCGGCTACTGGCGGGAGTCCGGCCGGTTCATCACCTTCGACGCACCGACGGTCATCCTGGCGACCGGCGGCATCGGCAAGTCGTTCAAGGTGACGTCGAACTCGTGGGAGTACACCGGTGACGGCCACGCGCTGGCGCTGCGCGCGGGCGCGGCCCTGATCAACATGGAGTTCGTGCAGTTCCACCCGACCGGCATGGTGTGGCCGCCGTCGGTGAAGGGGCTGCTGGTCACGGAGTCGGTCCGCGGCGACGGCGGCATCCTGCGCAACTCCGAGGGCAAGCGGTTCATGTTCGACTACATCCCGGAGTTCTTCAAGGCGGAGACGGCCGACACCGAGGAGGAGGCCGACCGCTGGTATGACGACAAGAAGAACAACCGGCGGCCACCGGAGCTGCTCCCGCGTGACGAGGTCGCGCGCGCGATCAACGCCGAGATCAAGGCCGGCCGCGGGTCACCGCACGGCGGCATCTTCCTCGACATCGCCTCGCGCCGGTCGCCGGAGTTCATCCGCAAGCGGCTCCCGTCGATGTACCACCAGTTCAAGGAGCTGGCCGACGTCGACATCACCCAGGAGCCGATGGAGATCGGCCCCACCTGCCACTACGTGATGGGCGGGGTCGAGGTCGACGCCGACACCCAGGAGAGCGCGGTCACCGGCCTGTACGCCGTGGGCGAGTGCTCCGGCGGCATGCACGGCTCCAACCGGCTCGGCGGCAACTCGCTCGGCGACCTGCTGGTCTTCGGCAAGCGAGCGGGCGAGGCGGCGTCGGCGTACGTCGCGGGGCTGGGTGCCCGCCCGGCGGTCCGCGAGGAGGACGTGCAGGCGGCCAAGGACAGCGCGCTGGCGCCGTTCGAGGTCTCTGCCGGATCCGGGGGAGGCGGCGAGAACCCGTACACGATCCAGCAGGACCTCCAGCAGTCGATGAACGACCTGGTCGGCATCATCCGCACCGGGGCCGAGCTCGAGCGGTCGCTCGTCGAGATCGAGGAGTTCAAGGAGCGGGCGCGGACGATGGTCGTGGAGGGCCACCGGCAGTACAACCCCGGCTGGCACCTCGCCATCGACCTGCGCAACATGCTGATCGTCTCGGAGGCGATCGCGAAGGCGGCGCTGGCGCGGCAGGAGTCGCGCGGCGGCCACACCCGCGACGACTACCCGAAGACCGACCACGAGGTGTGGGGCAAGAAGAACCTCGTCGTCACGCTCAACGCCAGCGGGACCGGTGTCGACCTGACCGAGAAGCCGTTGCCGGTGATGCCGGACGAGCTCACGAAGTACTTCGAGGAGAAGTGACATGGGCTACGACCTGAAGATGCGCGTCTGGCGGGGCGACGTCGACGGCGGCGAGCTGCGGGACTACACCGTCGAGGTGTCCGAGGGCGAGGTCGTCCTCGACGCGCTGCACCGGCTCCAGGCCACCCAGTCCGGCGACCTGGCGATCCGGTGGAACTGCAAGGCCGGCAAGTGCGGCTCCTGCTCGGCGGAGATCAACGGCCGGCCGCGGCTGATGTGCATGACCCGGCTCGCGGACTTCGAGGAGACCGAGACGATCACGGTCACCCCGATGCGGACCTTCCCGGTCATCCGCGACCTGGTCACCGACGTCTCCTACAACTACGAGAAGGCCAAGGAGATCCCGTACGCCGAGCTCCCGCCGCGCGACGCCGACGGCAAGCGCCGGATGGCGCAGATCGACGTCGAGCGCGGGCAGGAGTTCCGCAAGTGCATCGAGTGCTTCCTGTGCCAGAACACCTGCCACGTCGTCCGTGACCACGAGGAGAACAAGCCCGCCTTCGCCGGCCCGCGCTTCTTCATCCGGTACGCCGAGCTCGACATGCACCCGCTCGACACCCACGACCGCCGGGCCCTGGCCCAGGGCGCGGCCGGGCTGGGGATGTGCAACATCACCAAGTGCTGCACCGAGGTCTGCCCGGAGGGCATCAAGATCACCGACAACGCGATCATCCCGATGAAGGAGCGCGTGGTCGACCGGAAGTACGACCCGTTGGTGTGGCTCGGCACCAAGATCGGCCTCCGCAACCGGGACAACGACGGGCGGACCGAGGTCTAGCTGGTGCGGGTGGCTCACTCCATCAGCCCGACCAGGACCCGCGAGGCGGCGTACGCCGCCAGCCCCGCTCCCGCTGCGACCACCGCGGTGACCAGCAGCAGCGTGAGGACTGCCTTCAGATATCTCATGGGCCCGAGCTCCCTCCGACGTTGCACCCTGTCCGTACGACGTCCGCGCGGTCGGGACGGTTGTCGGTGGGGGGCCGCCGGAGGTTGCGGTTTCATCACGGTAGGCAGGCGAACCGGCACTGCCCGCGGTGGGTATGGCACGGGAAGTGCAGACTCACCTACCTACCGTGATGAATCAGCGACGGACGGGAGCGCGGGCTCCGGAATCACGCGCACCCGGCACGGTTGAAAACATCACACTGCGTAGCCGCTGGTGGGACACCCTCCTATCGTTCGCACCATGACTGATCAGGGCACGGTCGAGGGCGGCCTGGACGAGCCCCGGGAGCTCGAACCCGACCAGGGCTCGCTCGACCTGGCGTCGCCGGAGGACCGGTGGACCGTCGCCGACTGGGAGCGCGAGGCGGCCGCCGTGCTGCGCAAGGGCCGTCGGCTCACCGACGAGGACCCCGACGCGAAGGTCTGGGACAAGCTGACCCGCACCACCCTCGACGGCATCGCCGTCACCCCGCTCGGCACGGCCGCGCTGCTCGACGGACTGGAGACCAGCGGCCGCCCGACCCGGCAGGGCGACTGGGACATCCGCTCCCGTGTCGACGGTCGCGACGCCCGGCTCGCTCACGAGGAGGCGCTCGTCGACCTCGACGGCGGCGTCACCAGCCTCTGGCTGGCCGGCGCCACGGACTACGCGACCGTCCTGGAGGACGTGCTCCTCGACCTCGCGCCCGTCGTGCTCGACGGCGGTGACCCGCAGGCCTTCCTCGCGTACGCCCGGTCCCAGCTGGACCAGGGCCGCGACCTCCATCCGGACACCAACCTCGGCGTCCCGGCCGCCGACGCCACCGGCGAGGTCGCGCAGCAGGCGCGCGAGCGGGGCATCCGCGCGTTCGTCGTCGACGCGACCGCCGTCCACGACCGCGGCGCCAGCGACGCGCAGGAGCTGGGCTGGTCGATGGCCGAGGGCGCGGCGTACCTCCGCCGCCTCACCGAGGACGGTCTCTCCGTCGACGACGCGGCCGCGCTGGTCGAGTTCCGATACGCCGCGACCGACGAGCAGTTCCCGACGATCGCCAAGCTCCGCGCCGCTCGCCGCCTCTGGGCCCGCGTCCTCGAGCTGAGCAACGGCACGGGCGAGATGCGGCTGCACGCCGTGACCAGCCGCCCGATGATGAGCAAGTACGACCCGTGGGTGAACATGCTCCGCACCACGGTCGCCGCGTTCGCCGCCGGCGTCGGGGGAGCGGACAGCGTCACCGTGCTGCCGTTCGACACCCCGCTCGGCCGGCCCGACGCGTTCGGCCGCCGCATCGCGCGCAACACCAGCCACCTGCTCATCGACGAGTCCCACGTCGCCCACGTCGCCGACCCGGCGGGCGGGGCGTACGCCGTCGAGAAGCTGACCGACGACCTGGCGGGCGCCGCCTGGGCGGTCCTCGGCCGCCTCGACGACGGGGCGAGCCTGGACGAGGAGATCGCCCGGGTCGTCGAGCGGCGCGAGCGTGAGATCGCCACGCGCCAGCGCCCGATCACGGGCCTGACCGAGTTCCCGAACCTCGGCGAGGTGCTCCCCGACCGCACCGGCGAGCCGGACCCGGTCCGCCGCTACGGCGCGAGCTTCGAGGCGCTGCGCGACGAGCCCGTCGCGGCCCCGGTCCACCTGGCCACGCTCGGCACGGTCGCCCAGCACACCGCGCGGGCGACGTTCGCGACGAACCTGCTCGCGGCCGGCGGCATCGCGGTCACCACCGAGCCCGGCCGGGTCGTGTGCGTGGCCGGCACCGACGCCGCGTACGACGAGGAGGGCGCCGAGGTGGCCGCCGAGCTGCGCGCCAACGGCGCCGAGTGGGTCATCGTCGCCGGCAAGCCGCGCGACTGGGCCGACGACTCCTGCGCGATGGGCGTGGACGCCCTGGACTTCCTGACCCGGACGAGGAGCAAGCTGGCATGACCGTCCCGCAGAGCTTCAGTGGCGAGCCCTGGGTCTCGCCCGAGGGCATCGAGATCAAGCCGATGTATGGTCCCGAGGACCTCGCCGGCCTCGACGCGCTCGACACCCTGCCGGGGCTGAGCCCGTTCCTGCGCGGGCCCTACCCGACGATGTACACCACCCAGCCGTGGACGATCCGGCAGTACGCCGGCTTCTCCACCGCCGAGGAGTCCAACGCCTTCTACCGCCGCAACCTCGCGGCCGGCCAGAAGGGCCTGAGCGTCGCCTTCGACCTCGCCACCCACCGCGGCTACGACTCCGACCACCCGCGCGTGCGCGGCGACGTGGGCATGGCCGGCGTGGCGATCGACTCGATCTACGACGCGCGCACGCTCTTCGACGGCATCCCGCTCGACCAGATGTCGGTGTCGATGACGATGAACGGCGCCGTCCTGCCCGTGCTCGCGCTCTACATCGCGGCGGCCGAGGAGCAGGGGGTGAAGCCGGAGCAGCTCGCGGGGACCATCCAGAACGACATCCTCAAGGAGTTCATGGTCCGCAACACCTACATCTACCCGCCGGCCCCGAGCATGCGGATCATCAGCGACATCTTCCAGTTCACCTCCCAGCGGATGCCGCGCTTCAACTCGATCTCGATCTCCGGCTACCACATCCAGGAGGCCGGGGCGACGGCCGACCTGGAGCTGGCCTACACGCTGGCCGACGGCGTCGAGTACATCCGCGCCGGCCTCGACGCGGGCCTGACCATCGACCAGTTCGCGCCGCGGCTGTCGTTCTTCTGGGCCATCGGCATGAACTTCTTCATGGAGATCGCCAAGATGCGCGCCGCCCGCGCGCTCTGGGCGCGGCTGGTACGCCAGTTCGACCCCCAGAACCCCAAGTCGCTGTCGCTGCGGACCCACTCCCAGACCTCCGGCTGGTCCCTCACCGCGCAGGACGTCTTCAACAACGTCCAGCGCACCTGCATCGAGGCGATGGCCTCCACGCAGGGCCACACCCAGTCGCTGCACACCAACGCGCTCGACGAGGCGATCGCGCTGCCGACCGACTTCTCGGCCCGGATCGCACGCAACACCCAGCTGCTGCTCCAGCAGGAGAGCGGGACCACGGGGACCATCGACCCGTGGGCCGGGTCCTACTACGTCGAGCGGCTCACCCACGACCTCGCCGAGCGCGCGTGGGCGCACATCCTCGAGGCCGAGGCGGCCGGCGGCATGGCCGCCGCCATCGAGCAGGGCATCCCGAAGATGCGCATCGAGGAGGCCGCCGCCCGCACCCAGGCCCGGATCGACTCCGGTGCCCAGAAGGTCATCGGCGTCAACACGTTCCGGCTCGCCGCCGAGGACAAGCTCGAGGTGCTCAAGGTCGACAACGACGACGTCTACCGCCAGCAGGTCGCCAAGCTCGAGCGGCTCCGCGCCGAGCGGGACGACGAGGACGTCCGGCGTACCCTCGAGGCGCTCACGAACGCCGCCGGCGACCGCTCTGCCGACTCCAGGGGAGGGAACCTGCTGGAGCTCGCCGTCGACGCCGCCCGCGCCAAGGCCACCGTGGGCGAGATCTCCGAGGCCCTCGAGAAGGTGTACGGGCGCCACCAGGCGGTCATCCGTACGATCAGCGGCGTGTTCAGGGAGACGTCGGACGAGGCCGGCAGCACGCTCGTGCAGCAGGTGCTCGACGCGACCTCGGAGTTCGAGGACGCGGAGGGCCGCCGGCCCCGCATCCTCGTGGCCAAGATGGGCCAGGACGGCCACGACCGCGGCCAGAAGGTCGTGGTGAGCGCGTTCGCCGACATGGGCTTCGACGTCGATGTGGGGCCGCTGTTCTCGACGCCCGAGGAGGTCGCCCAGCAGGCCGTCGACGCGGACGTGCACATCGTCGGCGTCTCCTCGCTGGCGGCCGGCCACCTCACGCTGCTGCCGGCGCTGAAGCAGGCGCTGGCCGACCAGGGGCGCCCGGACATCATGGTCGTGATCGGCGGCGTCATCCCGCCCGACGACGTGCCCACGCTCCGGGAGATGGGTGCCGCGGCGGTGTTCCTGCCCGGCACGGTCATCGCCGAGTCCGCGCTCGACCTGCTCGCCCGGCTGCGGGAACAGCTCGGTCACGGAGCCTGATGGCCGACGTCGACGCCCTCGTCGAGGGCATCCGCGCGGGGAAGCGGGCGGCCGTCTCGCAGGCGATCACGCTCGTCGAGTCCACCAGCGCGAAGCATCGCGCCCAGGCGCGCGAGCTGCTGACCGAGCTCGACAACGGCGCGGACGCGGTGCGGGTCGGCATCTCGGGCGTGCCGGGGGTCGGCAAGTCCACGTTCATCGAGGCGCTCGGCTCCCGGCTGACCGCGACCGGCCACCGGGTCGGCGTACTGGCCGTCGACCCGTCGAGCGTCCGCACCGGCGGGTCCGTGCTCGGCGACAAGACCCGGATGGCACGGCTGTCGACCGACCCGCGGGCGTTCATCCGGCCCTCGCCGAGCGCCGGCACGCTCGGGGGAGTCGCCCGCGCGACGGTGCAGGCGATGGCGGTGCTCGAGGCGGCGGCGTACGACGTCGTGCTCGTCGAGACCGTCGGCGTCGGCCAGTCCGAGGTGACGGTCGCCGGGATGGTCGACACCTTCCTCTTCCTCACCCTCGCCCGCACCGGCGACCAGCTCCAGGGCATCAAGAAGGGCATCCTCGAGATCGCCGACGTGATCGCGGTGAACAAGGCCGACGGCGACCGGGAGCAGGAGGCCCGGGTCGCGGCCCGTGACCTGGCCGGCGCGCTCCGGCTGGTCCGCGGCCGCGAGGAGTGGGCGCCGCCGGTGGTGACCTGCTCCGGCCTCGAGGACACCGGCGTCGACGACGTGTGGGACCGGGTGCTCGAGCACCGCAACCACCTCGGCGCCGACGGCCTGGCGCGCAAGCGCGCCGAGCAGCAGCTGGACTTCACCTGGGCGCTGGTGCGCGACGAGCTCGACCAGCGGCTGCGGCACTCCGCGGCCGTGAAGGCGATCCGCGAGGAGGTCCGGTCCGGTGTGCTGTCCGGTGAGCTCCCGGCCACGGTGGCCGCGGACCGTATCATCGCTGCGTACGACGCCGGCTGATCGGCGGGCGAAACCGACCATCGACGCTGCGCCGCCGAGCAGAGGTGGTCGGTGCTCGTCACGGCGCGCTCGCTGCCGTCCTCGACCGGACGAGGCTGATCGCCGGCCCCGCACGAGGTGAACTAACCTCGTCGTCATGGGCTCCACCTCCTCGACACCGTCCGAACCCTCGGATCTGGCGGCTGAAGCGCTGGTCGACGCGGCGGTGGACGAGCACGAGGCGGAGCTCGTCGAGCTCCGCCGCGACCTGCACGCCCATCCCGAGCTTTCCTGGCGGGAGCTGCGGACCACCGCGCTGGTGGCGGCTCGGGTCCGCCGGGCGGGCTGGCGGGTCACCGAGCTGCCGCGCACCGGACTGGTCGCCGAGATCGGCCAGAGCGGTCCGGTCGTCGCGCTGCGCGCCGACCTCGACGCGCTCCCGGTGCCCGACCTGACCGAGGACCCCTGGTCGAGCACCGTCGAGGGGGTCACCCACGCCTGCGGCCACGACGTCCACACCTCGGCGCTCGTGGGTGCCGCGGTGGCGCTGGGCCGGGTGCACGAGCAGGGCCTGCTCCGGGGACGGGTCCGCGTGCTCTTCCAGCCGGCGGAGGAGGTGATGCCGGGCGGAGCCCTCTCGCTGATCGAGCACGGCGTCCTCGACGAGGTCCACCGGCTGTTCGGGCTGCACTGCGACCCGAGCCTCGACGTCGGACAGGTAGGGCTGCGGGAGGGCCCCATGACCGGCGCCGCCGACCACCTCGAGGTGACCCTGAGCGGCTCGGGCGGCCACACCTCGCGTCCGCACCTGACCGAGGACCTCACCTACGCGCTCGGGAAGGTCGTCACCGAGCTCCCCGCGATCCTGTCTCGTCGCCTGGACCCCCGCGCCGGCGTCAGCGTGGTCTGGGGCGTCGTCCGGGCCGGCTCGGCACTGAACGTCATCCCGGCGACCGGCCGGCTCGGCGGCACGGTGCGGATGCTCGACGCGATCGCGTGGTCCGAGGCCGAGAAGCTGGTTCCGGTGCTGGTCGAGCAGATCGTCGCGCCGTACGGCGTGCACGCCCAGGTCGACTACCAGCGCGGCGTACCGCCCGTCGTGAACGACGCCGGGTCCATCGTGCTGCTCGGACAGGCCGTCGAGCGGGTCCTCGGCAGCGGCGGCCTCGTCTCGACCCAGCAGAGCCTCGGCGGCGAGGACTTCGGCTGGTACCTGGACCGGGTGCCGGGCGCGATGGGGCGGCTCGGGACCCGGACACCCGGCGGCCCGACGTACGACCTCCACCAGGGGAACCTGCGCGTGGACGACCGCGCCGTCGGCATCGGCGCGAAGGTCCTCGCGCAGGCCGCGGTGGCTTCGATGAGCGCCACCTGAGCGAGATCGTCCGGCAATCGCGCATCGACTCGATAACAACTTCGCCAACAGGCTTCCGTGGTGGTTCCCAGGCCCTAGGGTTTCCCTGTTTCGCGCCCTCACGGGCGTCCACAGAACCCGAAGGAGGCGTCTTGCGACGCACTACCAAGTTCGCAGCCCTGCTGACGGCCGGCATCCTGGCCCTCGGCGCCTGCGGTAGCGACAGCGACGAGCCCGAGAGCGGCTCTGATCCGACGTCCGAGGCCCCCCAGTCCGACATCAAGGTCGGCATGGCGTACGACGTGGGCGGTCGCGGCGACCAGTCGTTCAACGACTCCGCCGCCGCCGGCCTCGACCAGGCGGTCGACGAGTTCGGCATCGAGTCCGAGGAGGGCGAGGCCGAGGACGGCGAGGCCGAGTCCGCTCGCGAGGAGCGCCTGCGCACCTTCGCCGACGCCGGCTACGACCCGATCATCGCCGTGGGCTTCGCCTACGCCGCGTCGGTCGGCAAGGTCGCCGAGGAGTACCCGGACGTCCACTTCGCCATCATCGACGACGAGAGCCTCGCCGACGTCCCGAACGTCGCCAGCCTGGTCTTCGCCGAGGAGCAGGGCTCCTTCCTCGTCGGTGCCGCGGCCGCGCTCAAGACCGAGACCGACAACATCGGCTTCGTCGGCGGCGTCGAGACCCCGCTCATCCAGAAGTTCGAGGCCGGCTACATCGCGGGCGCGCAGGCCGTGAACCCGGACATCGAGGTCCAGTCGACCTACCTGACCCAGATCCCGGACTTCTCCGGCTTCGCCGACCCGGCCAAGGGCAAGACGGCCGCCGAGGGCATGTTCGACAACGGCGCGGACGTCGTCTACCACGCTGCCGGTGGTTCCGGTGGTGGTGTCTTCGAGGCCGCCGCCGCCGCTGACGGGTGGGCGATCGGTGTCGACTCCGACCAGTACAACACCGCCGACCCGTCGGTCCAGGACGTCATCTTGACCTCGATGCTCAAGAACGTGAACGTCGCGGTCTACAACTACATCAAGGAGGTCGTCGACACGGGCGAGGCCCCGGCGGGCGTCACGCGCTACGACCTGGCGGTCGACGGCGTGGGCTACTCGACCAGCGGTGGGTTCATCGACGACATCACCGGTGACCTGGACGAGTACAAGCAGCAGATCATCGACGGCGAGATCGAGGTTCCGACCGCGCCGTGACGGCCAGTCCGTCAGCGGCGGAAGCCAGCACCACCCGGACGGGTCCGCGGGGCGCAAGCCCCGCGGGCCCGTTCCGTCTCCGGCGCACGAACCGGTAGCGTCTCGCCCGAACCTGACAAGGAGGTCAGCGATCGTGACCACCCCCGCCGCGCCCGCCGCGGAGCCCAGCGCACCGTCCCCCGACGTCGCCGTCCGCCTCCGCGGCATCGGCAAGCGGTTCCCGGGCGTGATCGCGAACGACGACATCAACATCGACGTCCGACGCGGGACGATCCATGCGATCGTCGGCGAGAACGGCGCCGGCAAGTCGACGCTGATGAAGATCCTCTACGGCGTGCAGCCGCCGGACTCGGGGACGATCGAGATCAACGGCATCCAGGTCTCCCTGCACTCGCCCGCGGACGCCATCAAGAACAACGTGGGCATGGTCTTCCAGCACTTCATGCTGGCCGACAACCTGACCGTCCTCGAGAACGTCGTCCTCGGCGCCGAGAAGCTCTTCGGCATCGGCGCGAAGGCGCGGGCCGAGATCCAGCGCATCTCCGACGCCTACGGCCTCGGCATCGAGCCCGACCGCCTGGTCGAGGAGCTCGGTGTCGGCGCCCGCCAGCGCGTGGAGATCCTCAAGGTCCTCTACCGCGGTGCCCGGATCGTCATCCTCGACGAGCCGACCGCCGTCCTCGTCCCCCAGGAGGTCGAGGAGCTGTTCGACAACCTGCGCGACCTCAAGGCGGAGGGCCTCAGCGTCATCTTCATCTCCCACAAGCTCGACGAGGTCCTGTCGGTCGCCGACGAGATCACCGTGGTCCGCCGTGGCACGACGGTGAAGACCGTCGAGCCGCAGGACGTGACGGCCCGGCAGCTCGCCGAGCTGATGGTCGGCTCCGAGCTGCCCTCGCCGAGCACCGAGGCCTCCACCGTGACCGAGCACGTGCTTCTCCGGGTCGCGGGGCTGTCGCTGCCGAGCGCCGAGGGCCGACCGCTGCTCGATGACATCTCCTTCGAGATCCACCGGGGCGAGATCCTCGGCATCGCCGGCGTCGAGGGCAACGGCCAGGCCGAGCTCGTCGAGGCGATCATGGGCATGCGTCCGGGCGCCCTGGGACGGATCGAGCTCGACGGCGCCGACCTGTCCGGCCGCAGCACCCGCGAGCGCCGCGAGGGCGGGATCGGCTACATCCCCGAGGACCGGCACCGCCACGGCCTGCTGCTGGACTCGCCGTTGTGGGAGAACCGGATCCTGGGCCACCAGTCCCGCCCGCCGAGCGTCAGCCACGGCCTCATCGACAAGGGTGCGGCGCGCAAGGACACGCAACGCATCATCGAGGCGTACGACGTGCGCACGCCCGGCGCCGACGTGCTCGCCCGGGCGCTGTCCGGCGGCAACCAGCAGAAGCTGATCGTCGGCCGGGAGATGAGCAGCGATCCGGTGCTGCTGATCGCCGCGCACCCGACGCGCGGCGTCGATGTCGGTGCGCAGGCCGCGATCTGGCGGCACATCAAGGACGCGCGCCGTCACGGGCTCGCGGTGCTGCTGATCTCGGCCGACCTCGACGAGCTGATCGGGCTCTCGGACCGGATCGAGGTGATCCTGCGGGGCCGCTTCGTGGGCAGCTTCGACCCCGACGACGTGACCCCCGAGCGGCTCGGCTCGGCCATGACCGGAGCAGGAGACGCCGCATGACCAACCCACGCCTGCTGAGCCTGCTGCTCGGCCTCGCCGCGGCCGGCCTGGCCCTGCTGGCGGCGTTCGCGATCACCAGCGTGGTGCTGATCGCCGCCGGTGACCCGGTCGGCGAGGTGTGGGGCCAGCTGCTGTCCTGGCCCGAGCAGCGCAACCTGGCCAACATCATCAACAACGCCACGGTGCTCTACCTGTCCGGTCTCGCTGTCGCCGTCGGCTTCCGGATGAACCTGTTCAACATCGGCGTCGACGGCCAGTACCGCGTCGCCGCCTTCACCGGAGCGGTGGTCGCCGGCGAGGCCTGGCTGCCGGGCTACCTCAACACGGCGCTGGCGATCATCTGCGCGATGGCCGTCGGCGCGCTCTGGGCCGGCATCGCGGGCGTCCTGCGCGCCACCCGCGGGGTCAGCGAGGTCATCTCCACGATCATGCTGAACTTCATCGCGACCGGGCTGGTGGCGTACCTGCTCCGTCAGGTCTCGGTGCGCGAGGAGGGCAGCAACGACATCGGCACCCGCGAGATCCCCGAGGGCAGCCGGATCGGCGCACTGCCGTTCGGCGACTACGAGATCTACGGCTTCATCCTGATCGCCGCGCTCTGCGGGTTCCTGTTCTGGTTCGTGCTCAACCGGACCCGCTTCGGCTTCGACCTGCGCGCGACCGGCCAGTCCACCACCGCAGCGGTCGCCAGTGGCATCAGCGTCACGAAGATGACGATCGCGGCCATGATGATCTCCGGCGCGCTCGCCGGCCTCGTCGGCCTCCCGATCCTCTTCGGGGACAGCTACACCTACGGCTCGACCTTCCAGTCCGGCCTGGGCTTCGCCGGCATCGCGATCGCGCTCCTCGGGCGCAACAACCCGATCGGGATCGCCCTCGGCGCGCTGCTGTTCGCCTACCTCGACGAGCAGTCCAACCCGCTGCAGATCCTCGTCGGCGTGTCTCCCGACATCGTCGCGATCACCCAAGGCGTCATCGTGCTGACGGTGGTGATCTCCTACGAGCTCGTCCGTCGCTACCGGGTCCGGCTCGAGCAGCGGGAGGTCGCCAAGGCCTTGGCCACTCCGAGCACCGACAAGCCCGAGGAGGTCTCGGCATGAGCGCCCCCACCGCCACGCAGGCTCCGCGCCCGGCCACGGCCTCCCGAGCCCGCCGGCTGCCGCGCTGGTGGTTCGCCGCCGCGCTGTTCGGCGTCCTGTTCGCGCTCTCGGTGCTGGAGGCGGTGACCGGCGCCCACGACCTGGTCTCGCGCGGCACCGTCGCTGCCACGCTCATCGCGATCGTGCCGATCATGCTGGCCGGTCTCGGCGGCCTGTGGTCCGAGCGGGCCGGCATCGTCAACATCGGCCTCGAGGGCATGATGATCCTCGGCACCTGGGGCGGGGCGTACTTCGGCTACCACTACGGCGCCTGGGCCGGCGTGCTCGGCGCCATCTTCCTCGGCATGCTCGGCGGCCTGGTCCACGCGGTCGCCACGGTCGTCTTCGGCGTGGACCACATCATCTCCGGCGTCGCGATCAACATCATCGCGCTCGGTGCGGTGCAGTACCTCGCCTCGCTGACCTTCGCCGACCTGCCGGGCGGCGGCACCACGCAGTCCCCGAAGATCCCCGACGTCCCGACGATCGACATCGCCTTCATCGGCGACCCGCTCGGCGACCTCGCCGGGCAGGACATCTTCTTCGTCTCCCAGCTGGCGAGCACCCTGCAGGCGTTGGTGACCAACCTGTCCTGGCTGGTCGTCATCGCGATGCTGCTGCTGGTCGTGACCTGGTACGTCCTGTGGCGCACCCCCTTCGGCCTCCGGCTGCGCTCCTGCGGTGAGAGCCCGTCGGCCGCCGAGTCGCTCGGCGTCCACGTGCTGCGCTACAAGTTCGTCGCCGTGCTCATCTCGGGCGCGCTGGCGGGGCTGGCCGGCGGGTTCCTGGCCATGGTCGCGTCGAGCAACTACCGGGACGGCCAGACCGGCGGTCGCGGCTACATCGGCCTGGCAGCGATGATCTTCGGCAACTGGCGTCCCGGCGGCCTGCTCGCCGGCTCCGGCCTCTTCGGCTACACCCAGACGCTCGGTCTGCGCCAGGGTGGTGACTCGGTCCACGCGCTGCTGCTGGCGCTCGCCGTGCTCGCCATCGCCATGGCCATCTGGCAGGCCCGTCAGCAGCAGCAGCGCGCGGCGGTGATCACCGGCGTGGTGGCGATCGGTCTCGGTGCGCTCTACTTCGCGATCGACGAGGTGCCGCAGGACTTCACGAACATGACGCCGTACGTCGTCACGCTCCTCGTGCTCGCCTTCGCCTCGCAACGACTACGGATGCCGGCGGCCGACGGACAGATCTACCGGAAGGGATCAGCCGGGTGAGCGCGACCGACGTCGACTGGGACGCCCTCAAGGCGGAGGCCGTGGTCGCCATGGAGAAGGCGTACGCGCCGTACTCGCGGTACCGCGTGGGCGCAGCGGCCCTCGTCGACGACGGACGGGTCGTGGTGGGCTGCAACGTCGAGAACGCGGCGTACGGCGTGGCCCTGTGCGCCGAGTGTGGTCTCGTGTCGCAGCTCCACATCACCGGTGGTGGCCGGCTGACCCACTTCGTGTGCGTCGACAACGACGGCGAGGTGATCATGCCGTGCGGCCGGTGCCGGCAGCTGCTGTTCGAGAACGGCGGCCCGGAGCTGCTGGCCTGGACGGTGAGCGGGATCAAGCGGATGGACGAGGTGCTGCCGGATGCCTTCGGCCCCGACGACCTCGCTTGACCTCGGGTCGGCCGCCGTGGTGGCCGACCCCTACCCGGCCTTCGCCGCGGAGCGGGCGCGCCACGAGGTGGCGTGGCACGAGTCCTCGGGCATGTACCTCGCGTTCAGCCACGCCGCCGTCAGCGCGGTGCTGCGGGACCGGCGGTTCGGACGGATCTGGCGCGACAAGGAGCCGGCGGCCTACCTCGAGCCGTTCAACCTCCTCCATCGCAACCAGATGATGGAGAACGAGCCGCCCGAGCACACGCGGCTGCGCCGTCTGGTCGCCGGGGCGTTCAACCGCGGCCACGTCGAGCGGTTGCGCCCGCGGGTGCGGGAGCTGGCGGCGTCGCTGCTCGACGAGGTCGACCCCGCCGCCTTCGACGTCGTCGGCCAGTACGCCGAGCCGCTGCCCGTCCTCGTGATCGCCGAGCTGCTCGGCGTGCCCACGTCGTACGCCCACGACCTCCGGGACTGGTCGCAGGCGATCGTGAAGATGTACGAGGTCTCGCCCTCCCAGGAGGTCGTCGACGCCGCCGTGGCCGCGGCCACCGACTTCGCCGGCCTGGTGCGCGATCACGTCGCCGCACGGCGAGCTGCGCCCGCCGACGACCTGGTCAGCGACCTGGTTGCCACCGACCTCACCGAGGACGAGATCGTCGCGGCCGTCGTGCTGCTGCTCAACGCCGGCCACGAGGCGTCGGTCAACGTCTTCGGCAACGGCCTCACCGCCATGCTGCGGCGCGGGCTGCGGCCGGGCGCCGACGTCGCGGCGTGCGTGGAGGAGATGCTGCGCTTCGACTCCGCCCTCCAGCTCTTCGAGCGGACCGCCACCGCGCCGGTCACGGTCGGCGACGTCGAGGTCGCCGAGGGCGAGAAGATCGCGGTGCTGCTCGGGTCGGCCAACCGGGACGAGACCGTCTTCGAGCGCGCAGACGAGATGGACGTGACGCGCGACCCCAACCCGCACGTCGCGTTCGGGGCCGGTGTCCACTTCTGCCTCGGCGCGCCCCTGGCCCGGATGGAGCTCGTCGAGTCCGTCGGGCTGTTGTTCCAGCGGTTCCCCGACCTCGCGCTGGCCGGGGACCCCGAGAGCCGGGGCACGTTCGTGCTGCGCGGCTACCACCGAGTGCCCGTGGGAGGGACGCATGCATGACGCGGTCGAGGTGATCATCACCAAGCGTGACGGCGGTCGGCTGTCGGACAGCATGATCGACTGGGTGATCGACGCCTACACCCGCGGCGAGGTCGCCGACGAGCAGATGTCGTCGCTGGCGATGGCGATCCTGCTCAACGGCATGGAGCGCGACGAGATCGCCCGCTGGACCGCCGCGATGATCGCGTCGGGGGAGCGGATGGACTTCTCCGAGCTGTCACGTCCTACCGCCGACAAGCACTCCACGGGCGGCGTGGGCGACAAGATCACGCTTCCGCTGGCGCCGCTGGTCGCGGCCTGCGGCGTGGCGGTTCCTCAGCTCTCGGGCCGGGGCCTGGGCCACACCGGCGGCACGCTCGACAAGCTCGAGGCGGTCCCCGGGTGGCGCGCGGCCCTGTCGAACGAGGAGCTGCTCGCGCAGCTGGAGTCGGTCGGGGCGGTCATCTGCGCGGCCGGCGACGGCCTCGCGCCGGCCGACAAGAAGCTCTACGCGCTGCGCGACGTGACCGGCACCGTCGAGGCGATCCCGTTGATCGCCTCCTCGATCATGTCCAAGAAGATCGCCGAGGGCACCGGCGCGCTGGTGCTCGACGTCAAGGTCGGCACCGGCGCCTTCATGAAGCGGCTCGACCAGGCCCGCGAGCTCGCCGAGACGATGGTCGCGCTCGGGCAGGACGCCGGCGTGCACGCCGTCGCGCTGCTCACCGACATGTCCACGCCGCTCGGCCGGACCGCCGGCAACGCGGTCGAGGTGCAGGAGTCGGTCGAGGTGCTCGCCGGCGGCGGACCCGCGGACGTGGTCGAGCTGACCCTGGCCCTCGCGCGGGAGATGCTCGACGGCGCGGGCCGCACCGACGTCGACCCGGCCGAGGTGCTGGCCTCGGGCCGCGCCATGGACGCGTGGAGGCAGATGATCTCCGCCCAGGGCGGCGACCCCGACGCCGCGCTCCCGACCGCGCGGGAGTCACACGTGGTCGAGGCGCCGTCCTCCGGCGTACTCACCCGGCTGGACGCGATGGCCGTGGGCCTCGCCGCGTGGCGCCTCGGCGCCGGCCGGGCCCGCAAGGAGGACCCGGTGCAGGCCGGTGCCGGCGTCGTGTGGCACGCCCGCCCGGGCGACGCCGTCACCGAGGGACAGCCGCTGTTCACGCTGCTCACCGATGACGAGCACCGGTTCGGTCGCGCGCTCGAGTCCCTCGAGGGCGGCTACGACATCTCCGCAGAGGGCACGCCGTTCGAGCCGGCGCCGCTGCTCATCGACCGGATCTCCTAGGGCGCGTCGCTCGAGCGGCGCAATTGCGTCGGATGGGCAGCGAAGTCGGCGCCCGGGTTGCTCAAGCAGCGCAATTGCGCCGTCCGGGCGGTCGCTCGAGCGGAGACCGCGCCGAGTCGGCGGCTAGGTGAGCAGCAGGACGACGGTCTCGGCGACGCAGGCCGGCTTGGCCTCGTCCTCGATCTCGATCGTGTGCTTGAGCGTCACCTGGAGACCCGACGGCAGCTCGGTCACGTCGCCGAGCGAGACCGTCGAGCGGATCCGCTTGCCGACGCGCACCGGGTTCGGGAAGCGGACCTTGTTGGCGCCGTAGTTCAGCTTGGCGCCGGGGGTGTCGAAGGAGAACACCTGGCTGCCGAGGAGGGGGACCAGCGACAGCGTCAGGTAGCCGTGCGCGATGGTGCCGCCGAACGGCCCGTCGGCGGAGCGCTCCACGTCGACGTGGATCCACTGGTGGTCACCGGTGGCCTCCGCGAACGTGTTCACGCGGCCCTGGTCGATGGTCAGCCAGTCCGAGGTGCCCAGCTCCTCACCGCTGGCGGCCAGGACCTCGTCGAGAGAGTTGAAGACGCGCATGACCCGAGAACCTACTGGGTTCTGCGAGGATCGGTGCCATGACCCCGCCGACTCCGACGCTCGACCAGATCCGCCGGGCACCCAAGGTCCTGCTCCACGACCACCTCGACGGTGGGCTGCGGCCGCAGACGATCATCGACCTCGCGGCCGAGGTCGGGCACGCGCTGCCGCAGGTCGACGGCGCGCTGACCGCGGAGTCCCTCGGACAGTGGTTCGCGGAGGCGTCGGACAGCGGGTCGCTCGAGCGCTACCTCGAGACCTTCGACCACACCGTCGCGGTCATGCAGACCGCGCCCGCGCTGACCCGGGTCGCGCGGGAGTGCGTGGAGGACCTCGCCGCCGACGGGGTGGTGTACGCCGAGGTCCGCTACGCGCCCGAGCAGCACGTCGGGGAGGGGCTGACGCTCGACGAGGTCGTCGCCGCGGTGCAGGCGGGGTTCGACGAGGGCGTCGCGGCCACCGACGGGCGGATCGTCGTCCGCCAACTGTTGACCGCGATGCGGCACCAGGCCCGCTCCATGGAGATCGCCGAGCTGGCGATCGCGTGGCGCGACCGGGGCGTCGCCGGGTTCGACATCGCCGGCGCCGAGGCGGGCTACCCGCCCACCCGGCACCTCGACGCGTTCGAGTACCTCCAGCGGGAGAACTCCCACTTCACCATCCACGCGGGCGAGGCCTTCGGGCTCCCGTCGATCTGGCAGGCCATCCAGTGGTGCGGCGCCGACCGGCTCGGCCACGGCGTCCGGATCATCGACGACATCACCGTGCAGGACGACGGCAGCGTGGTGCTGGGCCGGCTGGCGGCGTACGTCCGCGACAAGCGGATCCCGCTCGAGATGTGCCCGTGGTCCAACGTGCAGACCGGCGCCGCCGCCTCGATCGCCGAGCACCCGATCGGGCTGCTGAAGAAGCTGCGGTTCCGCGTCACCGTCAACACCGACAACCGGCTGATGAGCCGCACCTCGATGAGCCACGAGATGGCGTCGCTGGCGGAGGCGTTCGGCTACGGGCTCGACGACCTGCGGTGGTTCACGATCAACGCGATGAAGTCGGCGTTCCTGCCCTTCGACGAGCGGCTGGCCGTGATCGAGGGCGTGATCAAGCCGGGCTACGCCGAGCTGACGGCGTGAGGCGGGGCAGGACCGCGAACCACGGGTGCTGCCAGCGGGACGTCGCCATCGGCACGACCGCGCCCTGCGCGGGGTCGTAGACCACCGGCTCACCGTCGCGCTGGTCCAGCACCAGCACGACGTGCCGCGGCAGCCACCGGCTGCCGAGGTAGACGGGCACCGGGTGCGGCAGCGCGGCGAGGACCTCCGCGCGGCGGTAGCGGCGCACCCGGCCGCCGAGGCGGCGGGCGACCGCCCACGGCGTCGTCCCGAGCGCACGCGGCCAGACCCGGTTGAGCTCGCGGTGCGTCGCGAGCACGCGGGCGTCGAAGTCCGGCCACGGGCCGGGGAGCCCCTCGCGGACCACGACCACCGACGGCCCGCAGGTGCGGGAGTCCGGCTGGCGCGGCCATGGCGTGGTCACGGCGTCGTCACGGGACCAGCTGGGCGTGCACGTCGGCGTAGGCCTCGTCGGCGGTGACCGGGCGGCAGCCGAGGGCGACCGCGTGGGCGACGACGCGCTGCTGGTCGCGCATCAGCGCCAGGCCGCGGCGCAGCAGCACCAGCGGCGGCTTGCGGTGCTCGCGGAGGTCGCGGGTCAGCCGGCGCCAGAAGGTCACCATCGGGTGCTGGCGCACGCAGTACGCCGCCGCGAGGATCCCGGCCTCACGGCAGTGCGGCACGATCTCCTGGGCGAAGATCCCCTCGGCCACGAACAGGTCGTGCCCGGCCAGGTCGACCGTGTGCGAGCCGCCGCGGCAGCTGGTCGAGATGTCGTAGACCGGCACGACCGCGCGACCGGTGCGGCAGAGCTCGTCGAGCGCGGCCATGGCGTCGTCGAGCAGCCAGGACGCCGGGTCGTCCCAGTCGGGGATGCCGGCGTTGGCGCCTTCGGTGATGAGGGGGAGCGACGGGTCGTCGCCGTCCTTGTAGAAGTCGTCGAGGCGCAGGACCGGGAGGCCCATCCGCTCAGCGAGACGGGACTTGCCGGCCCCGGAGGGACCGGCAAGCACGATGACGCGTGCCTTCACCCGATCAGACGCCGATCGGGTGCCAGACGGTCTTGATCTCCAGGAACGCGGTCATCGGCTCGAGCCCGGGGTCGAGCGTCCAGTCCGTCTCGGCGTCCGGCGCGCGGCGTACCCGCTTGAGGTTCTCGGCCGCCGCGACCTCGAGGTCGGCCGCCAGCGCCGCCTGACCGGCGATGCCGGTCAGGTCGATGGCGTTGACGTCCATGTGCGCGGCCAGCCACGGGCCGATGGTCGCCGCGGAGCCGGTCAGGATGTTGACCACGCCGCCGGGGACGTCGGACGTCGCCAGCACCTCGGAGAAGGTCACCGCCGGCAGCGGCCGGTCGAAGGACGACACCACGACCGCGGTGTTGCCGGTGACGATCGCGGGCGCGACCACGCTGACCAGGCCGAGCAGGCTCGACTCCTGGGGCGCGAGGACGGCGACCACGCCGGTCGGCTCGGGCGTGGAGAGGTTGAAGTACGGCCCGGCGACGGGGTTGGCGTTGCCGACCACCTGGGTGATCTTGTCGGCCCAGCCGGCGTACCAGACCAGCCGGTCGATGGCCTCGTCGAGGACCGCGCCGGCCTTGGAGGTGGACAGTCCCTCGGACTGCTCCAGTGCCTGCACGAACTGCGGGCGGCGGTCCTCCATGACCTCGGCGACCCGGTAGAGGATCTGCGCGCGGTTGTAGGCCGTGCGCGTGGACCAACTGCCGAACGCCTTGCGGGCGGCGACCACCGCGTCACGCGCGTCCTTGCGCGACGCGAGAGCGGCGTTGGCCACGAACCTCCCCTTGCTGTCGGTCACCTCGTAGGAGTGGCCGGACTCGGAGCGGGGGAACGCGCCCCCGATGTAGAGCTTGTAGGTCTTGCGGACGTCGATCCTGCTCACCTGAGGTACGCCTCCAGACCGTGCCGGCCGCCCTCGCGGCCATAACCGGACTCCTTGTAGCCGCCGAAGGGGCTGGTCGGGTCGAACTTGTTGAACGTGTTGGCCCACACGACGCCGGCGCGCAGCTGGTTGGCCATGTGCAGGATGCGAGAGCCCTTGTCGGTCCACACGCCGGCGGAGAGGCCGTACGGCGTGTTGTTGGCCTTTTCGACCGCCTCGGACGGCGTGCGGAAGGTGAGCACCGACAGGACCGGGCCGAAGATCTCCTCGCGGGCGATCCGGTGGGCCTGGGAGACGCCGGTGAAGAGCGTCGGCGGGAACCAGAAGCCCTTGGCCGGCAGGTCACAGGCGACCTGCCAGCGCTCGGCGCCCTCGGCGTCCCCGAGGTCGGAGAGCTCGCGGATCCGCTGGAGCTGCTCGCTCGAGTTGATCGCGCCGATGTCGGTGTTCTTGTCCAACGGGTCGCCCATGCGCAGGGTCGACATGCGGCGCTTGAGGCGGTCGAGGAGCTCCTCGGCGATACTCTCCTGCACCAGCAGGCGCGAGCCCGCACAGCAGACGTGGCCCTGGTTGAAGAAGATGCCGTTGACGATGCCCTCGACGGCCTGGTCGATGGGAGCGTCGTCGAACACGATGTTCGCGGCCTTGCCGCCGAGCTCGAGCGTGACCTTCTTGCGGGTACCGGCGACGGACCGGGCGATGGCCTTGCCGACGGCGGTCGAGCCGGTGAAGGCGACCTTGTCGACGTCCGGGTGGCTCACCAGCGCCTGGCCGGTGTCGCCGGCGCCGGTCACGATGTTGACCACGCCCGGCGGGAGGTCGGCCTGCTGGCAGATCTCCGCGAACAGCAGCGCGGTCAGCGGCGTGGTCTCGGCCGGCTTCAGCACCACGGTGTTGCCGCACGCCAGCGCGGGGGCGATCTTCCACGCCAGCATCAGCAGCGGGAAGTTCCACGGGATCACCTGGCCGGCGACACCGAGCGCCCGGGGGTCGGGTCCGCGCCCGGCGTACTCGAGCTTGTCGGCCCAGCCGGCGTAGTAGAAGAAGTGCGCGGCGACCGTCGGGACGTCGACGTCGCGGGACTCCTTGATCGGCTTGCCGTTGTCGAGCGACTCCAGGACCGCCAGCTCGCGGCTGCGCTCCTGGATGATCCGCGCGATCCGGTAGAGGAACTTGGCGCGCTCGCGGCCCGGCAGCTTCGACCAGACCTTGTCATAGGCGCGGCGGGCGGCCTTCACTGCGGCGTCGACGTCGGCCTGGTCGGCCTCCGCGACCTCGGCGAGGACCTCCTCGGTGGCCGGGCTGATCGTCTTGAACGACGTGCCGTGGCCGTCGACGAACTCACCGTTGACGAACAGGCCGTAGGACGGCTTGATGTCGACGATGCTCCGCGACTCGGGAGCGGGTGCGTACTCGAAGGGAGAGCTCTGGTTCTGGGGCACGGGAATCAGTCCAGCGTGAAGTAGTCGGGGCCGGAGTAGCGGCCGGTCTTCATCTTGGTGCGCTGCATCAGCAGGTCGTTGAGCAGCGTCGAGGCACCGAAGCGGAACCAGTCGGGGTCCAGCCAGTCCGGACCGGCCACCTCGTTCACCATCACGAGGTACTTGATCGCGTCCTTGCTCGTGCGGATGCCGCCGGCCGGCTTCACGCCGATCATCGTGCCGGTCTGCTCGCGGAAGTCGCGGACGGCCTCGAGCATGATCATCGTGACCGGCAGGGTCGCCGCCGGCTGCACCTTGCCGGTGGAGGTCTTGATGAAGTCGCCGCCGGCCATCATCGCCAGCCAGCTCGCGCGGCGGACGTTGTCGTAGGTCTGGAGCTCGCCGGTCTCGAAGATGACCTTCAGGTGCGCGTCGCCGCATGCCTGTCGCACGGCGACGATCTCCTCGAAGACCTGGAGGTAGCGGCCGGCCAGGAACGCGCCCCGGTCGATCACCATGTCGATCTCGTGCGCGCCGGCCTCGACCGCGTCGCGGGTGTCGGCGAGCTTGATGTCGAGGGCCGCGCGGCCGCTCGGGAACGCCGTCGCGACGGCCGCGACGTGCACGCCGCCGTCGCCGAGGGTCTCGCGGGCCGTGGCGACCATGTCGGGGTAGACGCAGACCGCGGCGACCGGCGGGCAGGTCGGGTCGGCCGGGTCCGGGCGCATCGCCTTGGAGGCGAGGGCGCGGACCTTGCCGGGGGTGTCCTGTCCCTCCAGGGTCGTCAGGTCGACCATGCGGATCGCGAGGTCGATCGCGAACTCCTTGGCGCTGGTCTTGATCGATCGGGTCCCGAGACCGGCGGCGCGGGCCTCGGCGCCGACCTGGTCGACGCCGGGCAGTCCGTGCAGGAACCGCCGCAGCGAGGCCTCGGACCGGGTGACGTCCTCGAACGCCGTGCCGGGGAGGGTGGAAGTGCTGCTCACCAACCCAGCATAGGGTTGAGCGCGCGATGCGACACAACCCAGGAGACAGCCCCATGGCACCCGCCGCAGCGGAACGGTTCCACGCGACCAGCGGACTCGTCAGCGGGTACATCGCGCTCGCCGCGACGGCGGGCATCCTCGTGCTCGCCGTACTCCCCTGGGAGGCCGGGCGACCGCTCGGTGTGGCCCTCCTGGCCGCGCTCGGGATGCTGCTCATCTGGTGCGCGATGCTGCGCCCGGCGATCTGGGCGACCGAGCGCACACTGGTGCTGCGCGGCATGTTCCACACCGACGAGATCCCGCTCGGCACCATCGACCGCGTCGCGGTCTCGCAGATCGTCTCGATCAGCGCGAACGGCAAGCGCCACACCTCGCCCGCCGTCGGCTACACCGCCCGCCAGATGGTGAAGGCCAAGCGCCGCAGCGCCCGCGGCAAGACCGTCCCCACCGCCGCCGACACCTACCAGGTGTACGTCGAGGAGCGGATCGCCCAGCTGGCCAAGGAGGACCGGGAGCGCTTCGGCCCCACCGACGCCGTGTCCCGCCGCACCTGGGCGTGGCCCGAGATCGCCGGCTGCGTCGCGCTCGTCGGCGCCTGGCTGGTCTGGCTGCTGGTCCTCTAGAGGCTGCGCCTCAGATGCCGGCGGCGGCCTTGATGCCGTCCCGCAGCGCATCGAGGCGGCCGACCGCGGCGATGCGGGCCGCGTCGACGCCGTCCTCGGGGTGCACCGGGACGACGACCTCGAGGTAGCACTTGAGCTTGGGCTCGGTGCCGCTCGGGCGGACGATCACGCGGGCACCGCCCGCGAGGCGGTAGCGCAGGCCGTCGGTCGGGGGGAGGTCGGGGCTGCCGAGGGAGAGGTCGTCCACCTCCTCGACCGCGAGGTCGCCGAGGGCGGTGGGCGGAGAGGTGCGCAGGCGCTCCATCGCGGCCGCGATCTCGCCGAGGTCGGTGACGCGGACCGAGAGCTGGTCGGTGGCGTGCAGCCCGTGCTCGACGGCGAGGTCGTCGAGCACGTCGACGAGCGTGCGGCCCTCGGCCTTGAGCGCGGCCGCGAGCTCGCAGAGCAGCAGCAGCGCGGAGACGCCGTCCTTGTCCTTCACGTGCTCGGGGTCGACGCAGTAGCCCAGCGCCTCCTCGTAGCCGAAGGCGAGGTCGTCGACCTTGCTGATCCACTTGAAGCCGGTCAGCGTCTCGGCGTACGGCCGGCCGGCGGCGGCCGCCATCTTCCCGAGCAGCGAGGACGACACGATGCTGCACGCGTAGGTGCCGGGCTTGCCGCGGCTCAGCAGGGTGTGCGCGAGCAGCGCGCCGACCTCGTCGCCGCTGAGCATCCGCCACCCGTGCGGGCCGGGTACGGCGGCGGCGCAGCGGTCGGCGTCCGGGTCGTTGGCGACCACCAGGTCCACGCGGCGCTCGTCGGCGAGCGCCATCGCGAGGTCCATCGCCCCCGGCTCCTCGGGGTTGGGGAACGCGACGGTCGGGAACTCCGGGTCCGGCTGCTCCTGCTGCTCGACGACCGCGGGGTCGCGGAAGCCGGCCGCCTCCAGCACCCGCTGCACCGTGGTGCCGCCGACGCCGTGCAGCGGCGTGTAGACGAGGGCGAGGTCGCGCGGGCCGTCGACGGCGAGGTCCGCGACCGTGTCGAGGTAGCGGTCGACGATCTCCTCGTCGAGGACCTTCCCGGACGAGCCGCGGGGCACGTCCGCGACGGGGCCGACCGCCGCGATCCGCGCCGCGATCTCGCTGTCGGCGGGCGGCACGATCTGGCTGCCGTCGCCGAGGTAGACCTTGTAGCCGTTGTCCCGCGGCGGGTTGTGGCTCGCGGTCACCATCACGCCGGCGGCGCAGCCGAGCTCGCGGATCGCGAACGCCAGCACGGGCGTGGGCAGTGGTCGGGGGAGCACGTACGCCGTCAGGCCGGCGCCCGTCATGACCTCGGCGGTGTCGCGGGCGAAGACGTCGGAGTTGTGGCGGGCGTCGTACCCGATGACGACCGAGCCGCGCACGTGGCCGGTGTCCTTCAGGTACGCCGCCAGGCCGGCCGCCGCGCGGGTGACGACGACGCGGTTCATCCGGTTGGGCCCGGCGCCGAGGGCGCCGCGCAGGCCAGCGGTGCCGAACTCGAGGGTGCCGGCGAAGCGATCGGCGAGGTCCTCGTCGGACCCGCCGGCCTCGACCGCCGCGATCGCGGACTCGAGCTCGGCTCGGGTCTGCGGGTCCGGGTCGTCGGCGGCCCAGGCCCGCGCGCTGGTGAGGAGTTCGGTCATGGAGGGCACGATACGAGGGTGGCCGCCCACTACGCGTTCTCCGGGTCCTGGCACCTCGCCGCGCCCCCAGGGGACGTGCACGCGGTGCTGGTCGACCTCGAGCACTACCCCGACTGGTGGCCCCAGGTGCGCGCGGTCGCCTCGCTCGGGCCGGACGACGCGCGGGTGCTCTGCCGCTCGGTGCTGCCCTACACCCTCGACCTCGTCCTGCACGCCGTCGACCGCTCGCCCGACCGGCTCGAGGTGGCGGTGTCGGGCGACCTGTCCGGGTCCGTCTGCTTCAGGCTCGCGCCGGAGCAGGGCGGCACCCGTCTCGACCTCGCCCAGCAGGTCACCGCCGGTGGCCTGCTGGGCGTCGCGTCTTCGGTCGCGCGTCCGGTCCTCCGGTGGAACCACCACCGGATGATGCAGGGCTGCGTCGTCGGGCTGGGTCGTCAGGCGTCGATCGTCGACATGTCGCCGTAGCGGTCGCCCATCGCGGCAAGGGCTCCGGATGCCTCCAGTCAGCCGCGGTCGAGCGCGCCGGCCGCTCGAACGACGCCGTGGCGAACGGTCCGCCGACGTGGGCTCCGTGCGCCTGGTCGTCGACGCTCGGCCCGACCTGGCCGGCGAACTCCTCGGCGGCGTCGAGCGGCTCGTAGCCCAGTGCGCGGCCCGGCGCGAGGTCCCACCACGCACGCGTGTTGTTCGAGATGCCGTAGAGGACGGCGTAGCCCGGCGCGGTCGCGGTGATCGCCGCCTCGACCATGCGCACGCAGTCGTCGTGCGAGAGCCAGGTCGAGAGGTGGCGCACCGACTCCGGCCGCTCGAGGAACGACCCGATCCGGCAGGAGACCGCGTCGATGCCGTAGCGGTCTGCGTACAGGCTCATCACGGCCTCGGCGGCGACCTTGCCGACGCCGTAGAACGTGTCGGGGCGCGGGCGGGTGTCGACGCCGAGCATCCCGTCGGGCACGCCGGCGCGCGGGGTGCGGCCGACGGCGTGGTTGGAGCCGGCGTAGACGAAGCGGCGCACGTCGTGCTCGACCATCGCGTCGAGCAGGGCCGCGGTCGTGATGACGTGCGAGGTCAGCGAGTCGGGGAGGCTGGCCTCGTCCGGGTGGCCGGCCAGGTGCACGACCGCGTCGAAGGACTCCTCGTCGAAGACCGCGGCGACCGCGTCGGCGTCCGCGCAGTCGGCGGTGTACCAGGACATGTCCGCACCGTCGGGCTGCGGCACCCGGTCGAGCCCGACGACGGTGTGCCCCCGGTCGGCCAGGCCGACGGTGACGACGCGTCCGATGCTGCCGGCGGCGCCGGTGACGAGAACCTTCACGAGGCGAAGGCTATCGAGCGGCGTCCGCTAGATGCGGGGGACGATCCGGCCGAGCAGGTCACCCATGCGCGACGCGGCGGCGCGGCCGGCCTCGAGGACCTCTTCGTGGTTGAGCGGCTGGTCGCTGATGCCGGCGGCGAGGTTGGTCACCAGGCTGATGCCGAGCACCTCCATGCCGGCCTCGCGGGCCGCGATCGCCTCCAGCGTCGTGCTCATGCCGACCAGGTGGCCGCCGAGGATCCCGGCCATCCGCACCTCCGCCGGGGTCTCGTAGTGCGGGCCCGGGAACTGCACGTAGACCCCCTCGTCGAGGCTCGCGTCGACCTCCTTGCAGAGGCTCCGCAGGCGCGGGCTGTAGAGGTCGGTGAGGTCGACGAAGTTCGCGCCCACGATGGGGCTCTTGCCGGTGAGGTTGATGTGGTCGGAGATGAGGACCGGGGTGCCCGGCGTCCACGTCTCCCTGAGCCCACCGCACCCGTTGGTGAGCACGATCGCGTGGCAGCCCGCCCGGCCCGCCGTACGCACCCCGTGGACGACGGCCGCGACGCCCTTGCCCTCGTAGTAGTGCGTGCGGCTGAGGAAGACCAGCAGGTTCTTGTCGCCCGCGCGGATGGAGCGGATCTTGCCGCTGTGGCCCGCGACGGCCGCGGCGCTGAAGCCCGGGAGGTCGGTGGTGCTGATCTCCGCGGTCGGCTCGCCGAGGGCGTCGACGGCCGGCAGCCAGCCCGAGCCGAGGACCAGGGCGACGTCGTGCTGCGCGACGCCGGTGAGCTCGGCCAGGGCGTCGGCGGCCTGCTGGGCGAGTTCGTACGGGCTGGGCTCGTTCACCCGCCGGACTCTAGTGCTCGCGTCGGGTGTCGGACGATTCGTGCGGGGCGCTGGTGCGGTTGGGATCCCCGGCTACAGCCCGGTCGAGCGGCAGGGGCGGCGCCGGAGGGCGGCCACGTAGTCGGCGGGGGCGTCGGCGGCCTCGGCGGCGTCGGCGAGGATGCCGAGGTACGACGCGGAGGGCAGGCCGCCCTCGTAGGCGTCGAGGACGTAGGTCCAGGCGACGACGGAGCCGGTCATGGTCGCGACGCGGACGCGGGTCTTGCGGTAGAGGCCGAGGTCGGCGCCCTCCCACGCGTCCAGGGCTGACTCGTCCTCGCGAGTGACGTCGTAGACGGCGACGAAGACCTGGTCGATCGGGTCCTCGACGATCGTCGACAGGGCGCCGTCCCAGCCGTGCTCCTCGCCGCCGAAGGTGAGCCGCCAGCCCTGCACCCAGCCCGTCGTCGAGAGAGGGGAGTGGGGGCACCGCTCGCCCATGCGCGCCGGGTCGAGGTTCGTCCCGTAGGCGGCGTACAACGTCACGCCGGAAGACTAAAGCACCCATTGAGAGTGCGCTGCGTCACGCCAGTAGGCTGACCACCGTGACCACGCACTTCAACGTCCTCGTCCTCGGTGCCGGCCCCGGCGGCTACGTCGCCGCCATCCGCGCCGCGCAGCTCGGCCAGACGGTCGCCGTCGTCGAGGAGAAGTACTGGGGTGGTGTCTGCCTCAACGTCGGGTGCATCCCGAGCAAGGCCCTGCTCCGCAACGCCGAGATCGCCCACATCATCACGAAGGAGAAGGACACCTTCGGGATCAGCGGCGACGCGTCCATGGACTTCGGTACGACGCACAAGCGCTCGCGCGGCGTCGCCGAGGCCAGCGCGAAGGGCGTCCACTACCTGATGAAGAAGAACAAGATCCAGGAGATCGACGGCTGGGGGACGATCAAGTCCCCGACCGAGATCGAGGTCGACAAGGACGGTCAGAAGACCACCTACACCTTCGACAACCTGATCATCGGCACCGGCGCCAAGGTGCGGATGCTGCCGGGCATGAGCAAGAGCGCGAACGTCGTCACCTACGAGGAGCAGATCCTCGACAGTGACCTCCCGAAGAGCGTCATCATCGGCGGCTCGGGCGCGATCGGCGTCGAGTTCGCCTACGTCCTCGCCAACTTCGGGGTCGACGTCACCATCGTGGAGTTCCTGGACCGGATGGTCCCGACCGAGGACGCGGACGTCTCCAAGGAGCTCCTCAAGCAGTACAAGAAGCTGGGCGTGAAGGTCCTCCTCTCGACCAAGGTCGAGAACGTCGAGGACACCGGCTCCGGCGTCAAGGTCACCGTCAGCACGGACGGCAGCAGCGAGGTCCTCGAGGCCGACCGGATGCTCGCGGCGTTCGGCTTCGCGCCGCGCGTCGAGGGCTACGGCCTGGAGAACGCCGGCGTGAAGGTCTCCGACCGCGGCGCGATCGAGGTCGACGCCCGCGGCCGCACCAACGTCGAGAACATCTACGCGATCGGCGACGTGACCGGCAAGCTCATGCTCGCCCACACCGCCGAGGCGATGGGCGTCGTGGCCGCCGAGACGATCGCCGGCGCCGAGACCGTCGAGATCAACTTCGACATGATCCCGCGGGCGACGTTCTGCCAGCCGCAGATCGCGTCGTTCGGCTACTCCGAGGCCCAGGCCAAGGAGAAGGGGTACGACGTCAAGGTGGCGACGTTCCCGTTCTCGGCCAACGGCAAGGCCCGGGGCATGGCCGAGGGCGTCGGCTTCGTGAAGATCGTCGCGGACGCCGAGTACAACGAGATCGTCGGCGCCCACATGATCGGCCCGGAGGTGACCGAGCTGCTGCCGGCGCTGACGCTGGCCCAGCAGTGGGACCTCACCGCCGACGAGGTGGCCCGGAACATCTTCGCCCACCCGACGCTGTCGGAGGCGATGAAGGAAGCCGTCGAGGGCATCGCCGGCCACATGATCAACCTGTGACCATGACCGAGCGAGTCGTCATCATCGGCGGTGGCCCGGGCGGCTACGAGGCCGCCCACGTCGCCGCTCAGCTCGGCGCCCAGGTCACGGTCGTCGACAGCGACGGCGTCGGCGGCTCCGCGGTCCTCACCGACTGCGTGCCGAGCAAGACCCTCATCGCCACCGCCGAGGTGATGAGCGAGCTCTCGACGTCGGTCGAGCTCGGCGTGAACTTCCACGACGCCGAGGGCGACGCCGCGACCGGCATCCGGGTGGACCTCGCCCGGGTCAACGCGCGGGTGAAGGCGCTCGCGGCCGACCAGTCCGGCGACATCGAGCGCCGGCTCACCCGCGACGGGGTCACGCTGGTCAAGGGCCGGGGCAGCCTGGCCGGCCCGGACCGCGTGGTCGCCCAGCTCGAGGACGGCTCGGAGCAGATCCTGCGCGCCGACGCCGTGCTCATCGCGACCGGCGCCGCCCCCCGCACCCTGCCGTCGGCACAGCCGGACGGTGAGCGGATCCTCACCTGGGAGCAGGTCTACGACCTCACCGAGGTGCCGACCGAGCTGATCGTGGTCGGCTCCGGCGTCACCGGAGCCGAGTTCGCCAGCGCCTACCTCAACCTCGGCATCCCGGTCACGCTGGTCTCCAGCCGCGATCGCGTGCTGCCCGGCGAGGACGCCGACGCCGCCAAGGTGCTGGAGGACGTCCTCACCCGCCGCGGCATGAACGTGCTCTCGAAGTCACGCATGGAGTCGGTCACCCGCGACGGCGACGTCGTCACGGTGACCCTCACCGACGGCCGCACGGTCCAGGGCTCGCACTGCGTCCTCGCGCTGGGCTCGGTGCCCAACACCGACGACATGGGGCTCGAGGAGGCCGGCGTCGTCCTCAAGGACGGCGGCTTCGTCAACGTCGACCGGGTCTCGCGGACCTCCGCCCGAGGGGTGTACGCCGCCGGCGACTGCACCGGCGTCCTCATGCTCGCCAGCGTGGCGGCCATGCAGGGCCGGATCGCCATGTGGCACTTCCTCGGCGACACCGTGCACCCCCTCGACCTGAGGAAGGTCTCTTCCAACGTCTTCACCGCGCCCGAGATCGCCACCGTCGGCTGGTCGCAGCAGGCCGTCGACGCCGGCGAGATGCAGGCCGAGGTCGTGATGCTCCCGCTGTCGGGGAACCCGCGCGCGAAGATGCAGGGCGTCCGCGACGGCTTCGTGAAGCTGCTGTGCCGCCCGGGCACCGGCATCGTGGTCGGCGGCGTGGTGGTCGGGCCCCGGGCCAGCGAGCTGATCCACCCGGTCTCGATCGCGGTCGCGGAGTCGCTCACGGCCGACCAGCTTGCCCAGGCGTTTACGGTGTACCCGTCGATGAGCGGCTCGATCGCCGAGGCCGCTCGACGCCTGCACCACATCTGACCTCTCGGGAGGCCTCATGCACGGCCGGCTCGCTGCTCTCACCGCCACGACCACCGCCACCGTCCTCCTCGCCACGGCGGGGCCCACGTTCGCCGACGACCCGGTCGCCGTACCGGACGGCGCCACGATCACCATCGACGGCCGCGGCCACGGCCACGGCCGCGGGATGTCACAGCTCGGCGCGTCGAACGCCGCCGAGGAAGGCGTCGGCTACCGGGGCATCCTCAGGTTCTACTACCCCGGCACCGCCCGGGGCACGGCCACCGGGCAGGTGCGGATCTTCCTCAGCAAGGGCGACCTCGACAACACGGTCCAGGTGCGCGCGCAGCGCGGCCTCGTGGCGCGGGCGGGCAGCAAGAGCTGGAACCTGACCAAGGCGAAGCCGCGCGCCCAGCGCTGGCGGGCCGTCCCGAGGGGCGACGCCCGGACGATCCTCCAGTACCGGCAGCAGGGCTGGCACCAGTACCGCTCCGTCGCCGGCACCCTCGCGTTCGCCGCCCGGGGCAAGCCGCTCACCCTCGACACCCAGACCGGCCCGGCGCGCTACCGGGGCTCCGTCCGCTCGGTGCCCTCCCGCCCGGGCCACCGGATGGCCGTCAACGTGCTGCCGCTGGAGTCCTACCTCCGCGGCGTGGTCCCGGCCGAGATCAAGGCGTCGGTGGTGCCGCGGCAGGCGCAGCGCGCCCAGGCGGTCGCCGCTCGCAGCTACGCGGCCCTCAAGCGGTCCACGCGGCAGGACCGGCCCTACGACCTCGACGACACGCCCGGCGACCAGCACTACCTCGGGGTCGACGCGGAGTGGCCGGCCTCGGACCAGGCCGTCGCGGCCACCGCCCGCGAGATCCTAACGTACGCCGGCGAGCCCGCGTTCACCGAGTTCACGGCCAGCAACGGCGGCTGGACGGCGGCCGGGGACGCGCCGTACCTCACCGCCCGGGAGGACCCCTGGGACGCCGACCGGTGGGGGCCGGTCGACTTCAGCGACGCCGAGATCGAGGCCACCTGGCCCGGGATCGGCGACCTGACCAGCATCGAGCTCGCCGACCGCAACGGGGCCGGGGAGTGGGGCGGCCGGGTCGGCAGCGTCACGCTGACCGGCACCGTCGACGAGGCGACGATGAGCGGCGACGCGTTCTACCAGCGGCTCGGCCTCCAGTCGGCGTGGCTGGCCATCCAGGTCCACTGACCTAGACTCTGACCGATGCGCGTCCTTCCGCTCGTCCTGGCAGCCGCCCTCATGCTGGTGTCCGCGCCTGCGCACGCCGCCGACTCGGTGAGCGTCCCCGCGGACGCGACGATCGTCGTCAAGGGCCGCGGCTACGGCCACGGCCACGGCATGTCCCAGTACGGCGCCGAGGGCGCCGCGCGGCAGGGGCTGACCTACCGGCAGATCGCCGAGTTCTACTACCCGGGCACCAGGTGGGGGACCGCCAAGGGCCGAGTCACGGTGATGATCAGCGCGGACACCACCGACGACCTGGTCGTGGTGCCCCGCCCCGGCCTCACCGTGCGCGACACGGCCGGCACGAAGCGGGTCGAGCTGCCCGACGTCGGCGCCCGCTACTGGCGGGTGGCGGTCGGCGCCGACGGCGTCAACCGGGTGTCCTACAAGGCCGGCGGCCGCTGGAAGCCCTGGCGCGAGCTCGAGGGGCAGGGGGAGTTCGCCGCCCGGGGCAAGCCGATCGAGCTCGTCACGCCGTCCGGCATCCGGGCCTACCGGGGCCAGCTGCGGATCGGCGTCGTCGGCGGCGACCGGGTGACGGTCAACGACCTCGCCCTCGACAGCTACCTCAAGGGCGTGGTCCCGCTCGAGATCCCCGCGTCCTGGAGCCCGCACGCGGTGCGCGCGCAGGCGGTGGCGGCCCGCACCTACGCGGCCTTCGAGCGCCGCCACCCCAAGACCTCGGCGTACCAGCTGTGCGACACCGTCTCGTGCCAGGTCTACGGCGGGTACGCCGCCGAGCACCCGTCCTCGAACGCGGCCGTCGTCGCGACCCGGCGGCAGGTGCTGCTGAGCGGCGGCCAGCCGGCGTTCAGCCAGTTCGCGTCGAGCAGCGGCGGCTGGACCTCGGCCGGGTCGATGCCCTACCTGCCGGCGCAGAAGGACCCCTACGACGGCTGGTCGGGCAACCCGGTGCACACCTGGCAGACGACGGTGGCCGACGAGACCATCGAGCGCGCCTGGCCGCGCATCGGCGACCTGCGCCGGATCGTCGTCAACCGCCGCGACGGCAACGGCCAGTGGGGCGGCCGGGTCGCGACGCTCACGCTGCGCGGCACGGGTGGCCGCGTCCAGGTGTCGGGCGACACCTTCCGGTCCGCGCTGGGCCTGCGGTCGACCTGGGTGACGTTCAGCGTGCGCTGACGGCGCGCAGCACCGGCCGCATGACGAGCCCGGCGATCAGCGCCCAGAACGCCGCACCGATGCCGAGCACCGTGATGCCCGAGGCGGCGACGAGGAAGCAGACCGCTGCGGCCTCCCGCTCGCCCTCCTCGGCGAGCGCTCCGGCGAGAGCCGTGCCGAAGGTGCCGATCAGCGCCAGGCCCGCGGCCGCCGGGATCACGTCGCCCGGTGCGGCGGCGACGAGCGCGGCCAGCGCGGACGCGGCGAGCGCGAGCACGACGTACGTCGCCGCCGCGCTGGTCGTGGCGATCCACCGGCGGTCGCGGTCGGGGCCGGCCGTCGGGCCGGCGGTCATGGCCGCGGTGATCGCGGCGAGGTTCATCGCGTGGCCGCCGAAGGGCGCGCCGAGGAGGGTGCCGAGGCCGGTGACGCCGATCGACTCCCGCCACGGCACGGTGTAGCCGAAGCTGGACATCACCGCGACGCCCGGCACGTTCTGGGAGGCCATGGTGACGATGTAGAGCGGCACCGCGATGCTCACGACCGCCGGGACCGTCCACGAGGGCGTCGTCCAGGTCATCGTCGGCAGCAGGTCGGACCCGTCGACCGAGGAGCCGGCTTCGACGAGCACGACGACGAGCGCGACGGCCAGCGACGCGGGCACGGCCCAGCGCCGCGAGATCCGGTGCATCACCAGCCACGCGAGCACGACCGGACCGACCAGGAGCGGGGAGTCGACGACGCCCAGGACGGGCTGCAGGCAGATCGGCAGGAGGACGCCGGCGAGCATCGCGCGGGCGAGCGAGGTGGGGATCCGTGCGATCACGTCGCCGAGCCAGGGCAGCAGCGCGGTCAGCAGGATCAGGAGGGCGGTGACCGTGAACGCGCCGACCGCCGCCGGCCAGCCACCCTCGACGGTGCCGGTCGTGATGAGCAGCGCCGCACCCGGCGTCGACCAGGCCAGCGAGACCGGCGTCCGGTGCCGCACGCTGAGCCACACCATGCCCAGCGCCTGGACCACGCACAGCGCGAGCAGCCCGGACGCCGCCTCCGCGGAGCTCGCGCCGACCGCGACGAGCCCGGCGAGGACGACGACGAACGAGCTGCTGAAGCCGACGATCGCGGCCACGATCCCGGCGACCACCGGGCCGCCGTGGTCGTGGCTGCTCAGGACAGCACCAGGACCAGGTCGCCGCCCTCGACGGCCTGGGTGCTCGAGAGCGCGAGCCGCTCCACGGTGCCGGCGACCGGTGCGGTGATCGCGGCCTCCATCTTCATCGCCTCGATCGTGGCGACCGTGTCGCCGGCGGCGACCTGCTGGCCCTCCTCGACCACGATCGTCACCACGCCCTGGAACGGCGCGGCGACCTGGCCGGGCTTCGAGGTGTCGGCCTTCTCGGCGGCGGCGACCTCGGAGGCGATGCTGCGGTCGCGCACGTTGACCGGGCGCAGCTGGCCGTTGATCGTCGCGAGCACCGTGCGGATGCCACGCTCGTCGGCGTCGCTGATCGCCTGGAGGCCGAGGATGAGCGTCTTGCCCTCCTCGATCTCGACCTCGTGCTCGACGCCCTGGCGCAGGCCGTAGAGGTACTCCAGGGTCGGGACGACGGACAGGTCGCCGTAGGTCGCCCGCGACTCGCTGAACTCCTTCGTGGGGCCGGGGAACAGCAGCTCGTTGAGCATCCGGCGGCGCGTCGGGCTGGTCTGGCCGGGGCTGCCCGCCAGACCCTCCTGCTGCTCGTCGGTCAGCGTCTCGGCCGGCGGCTTGTGCGTGCGGCCCTCGAGCGCGCGGGTCCGGAACGGCTCGGGCCAGCCGCCCGGCGGGTCGCCGAGCTCCCCGTTGAGGAAGCCGATGACCGAGTCGGGGATGTCGAACGTGCCCGGGTTCTCGGCGAACTCCGCCGGGTCGGCGCCGACGGCGACGAGGTGCAGTGCGAGGTCGCCGACGACCTTCGACGACGGGGTCACCTTGACCACGTTGCCGAGGATGTCGTTGGCGGCGGCGTACATGTCCTCGATCTGCTCGAACTTCTCGCCGAGGCCCAGCGCGATCGCCTGCTGGCGGAGGTTGGAGAGCTGGCCGCCCGGGATCTCGTGGCGGTAGACGCGGCCGGTCGGCGCGGGCAGACCGGACTCGAACGGCGCGTAGACCCGCCGGGTCGCCTCCCAGTAGGGCTCCAGCGCACAGATCGCCGCCAGGTCGAGGCCGGTCTCGCGCGGACCGTGGTCGGTCGCGGAGACCAGGGCCGACAGGGGCGGCTGCGAGGTGGTGCCGGCCATCGAGGCGGTCGCGGCGTCGACGGCGTCGACGCCGGCGCCGATCGCCGCGAGCAGCGTCGCGAGCTGGCCACCCGGGGTGTCGTGGGTGTGGAGGTGCACCGGGAGGTCGAAGTTCTCGCGCAGCGCCGTGACCAGCGTGATCGCGGCCGGCACGCGCAGCAGCCCGGCCATGTCCTTGATCGCCAGCACGTGCGCGCCGGCGTCGACGATCCGCTCGGCCAGCTTCAGGTAGTAGTCGAGCGTGTAGAGCGTCTCGTCGGGGTTCGACAGGTCGCCGGTGTAGCAGAGCGCGACCTCCGCGACCGACGTGCCGGTCCCGCGGACGGCCTCGATCGCCGGCCGCATCTGCTCGACGTCGTTGAGCGCGTCGAAGATGCGGAACACGTCGATGCCGGTGGCCGCGGCCTCCTCGACGAACGCGTCGGTCACCGCCGTCGGGTACGGCGTGTAGCCGACGGTGTTGCGGCCGCGCAGCAGCATCTGGAGGCAGATGTTCGGCACGGCCTGGCGCAGCGCCGCGAGCCGCTCCCACGGGTCCTCGGCGAGGAACCGGAGCGCGACGTCGTACGTCGCCCCGCCCCACGCCTCGAGCGACCACAGCTGCGGCGTGGTGCGCGCGACGTGACCGGCGACCGAGAGCAGGTCGCGCGTCCGGACGCGGGTCGCGAGCAGCGACTGGTGCGCGTCGCGGAAGGTCGTGTCGGTGACGGCGACGTCCTTCTGCGCGCGCAGCCGGCGCGCGAACTCCTCCGGCCCGACCTCGAGCAGCAGCTGGCGCGACCCGTCGGGCGCGGGGACCTCGAGGTTCACCTCGGGCAGCTTGGTCGCCGGGTCGATGCTGACCGGGGCGGCGCCGTGGGGCTGGTTGACGGTGACGTCGGCGAGGTAGTTGAGCAGCTTGCTGCCCCGGTCGCCCGACCCGCGCGCCTGGAGCAGCTGGGGGTGGGTCTCGATGAACGAGGTCGTCACCCGGCCGGCCGCGAAGTCCGGGTCCGCCAGCACCGCCTGGAGGAACGGGATGTTCGTGGAGACGCCGCGGATGCGGAACTCGGCGACCGCGCGCCGGGCCTTCTCGACGGCCTTGTCGAAGGTGCGGCCGCGACAGGTGAGCTTGGCCAGCATCGAGTCGAAGTGTGCGGACACCTCGGCGCCGGTGTAGGTCGTGCCGCCGTCGACGCGCACGCCGCCGCCGCCGGGGGAGCGGTAGGTGGTGATCACGCCGGTGTCGGGGCGGAAGCCGTTGGCCGGGTCCTCGGTGGTGATCCGGCACTGGAGCGCGGACCCGCGCAGCTGGACGGTGTCCTGGGAGAGCCCGAGGTCCGCGAGGGTCTCGCCGGAGGCGATGCGCATCTGGGACTGCACGAGGTCGACGTCGGTGACCTCCTCGGTCACCGTGTGCTCGACCTGGATCCGCGGGTTCATCTCGATGAAGACGTAGTTGCCGTCGGGGTCGAGCAGGAACTCGACGGTGCCGGCGTTCCGGTAGCCGATCTCCCGCGCGAACCGCACGGCGTCGGCGCACATCCGGTCGCGCAGCTCGGGGTCGAGGTTCGGCGCCGGCGCGATCTCGACGACCTTCTGGTGCCGCCGCTGGACCGAGCAGTCGCGCTCGAACAGGTGGATGACGTTGCCCTCGCCGTCGGCGAGGACCTGTACCTCGATGTGCCGCGGATCGACCACGGCCTGCTCGATGAAGACCGTCGGGTCGCCGAACGCGCCCTCCGCCTCGCGCATGCAGGTCTCGACGGCCTCGCGCAGGTCCCGGGGGTCGTCGACGCGCCGCATGCCGCGGCCGCCGCCACCGGCGACGGCCTTCACGAACAGCGGGTAGGGCATGTCGCTCGCGGCGTCGAGCAGCGCGTCGACGTCGGTGGACGGGTCCACGCTCGCCAGGGTCGGCACGCCGGCCGCCTTGGCCGCCGCGATCGCCCGGGCCTTGTTGCCGGTCAGCGTCAGGACCTCGGCGGTCGGGCCCACGAACGTGATGCCGGCGTTCCCGCACGCCTCCGCGAGGCCGGGGTTCTCGGACAGGAAGCCGTAGCCCGGGTAGACCGCGTCCGCGCCCGCGCGGAGCGCGACCGCGACGATGGCCTCGGGGTCGAGGTAGCTGCGGACCGGGTGGCCGCGCTCGCCGATCTCGTAGGCCTCGTCCGCCTTCAACCGGTGCTCGGACCACCGGTCCTCGTAGGGGAAGACCGCGACCGTGCGCGCGCCGAGCTCGTACGCCGCGCGGAACGCCCGGATCGCGATCTCGCCGCGGTTCGCCACCAGCACCTTGGAGAACATGCCCACACCCTATGAGTCCCGCGCCGGTGGCGGCGTGGTCGTCGTCACCCGCGAGACGGGCCGGCCCCGAGCGGTACGGACCGCTCAGGCCAGGAACTGGCCGACCAGGTCGGGGTGGGCCTCGTGGGCGAGCGCGACCGCGACCGGCTCCGGCACGTCGGGCGCGGTGAGCGACTGGCGCCCGCCGGCCGTCGTGACCACCAGGGTGGCGAGCCCGGCGCGCCGCTGGAACCAGGTGGCGCGCAGGTTCCAGCCGATGACACCGTCGGTCTCGAGGGCCTCGCGGCGCCGGTTGAGGCTGCCGGAGCGGACGACGACGTAGCCGCCGACGAGGGCATGCCCGAGGCCGCGCACCCGGTCGGCGGCCAGGGCGAGCGCGGGCGGGAGGGTGAGGACCGCGACCGCGACCGGCAGCCACCACGCAGCCCCGGCGGGTACGGCGAGGGCGGCGGCCAGCACGAGGACCAGCGCCGGACCGACGGCGCGGGTGTAGCGCCGGTTGCGGGCGCGCGGACCGTGGCCGACCAGCGGCGCGTCGAGCGGCCCGGGGGTGCGCAGCACGGCGCCCGCCGCGCGGTGGACGACCGCCCGGGGTGCCGGCGGCACGAGCAGCGTGGACTGGCCGTTCGCGAGGCCGGTGACGATCGCGCTCGCGCGGCCGCCGCCGGCCACGCGGAGCCCGAGGGGCTCGCCGACCGAGACGCCCCGCACCCGCTCGTCGTCCATCGTGGTCTCGCGCGTGGTGATCAGCCCCCGCCGCAGGTGCCACGCGCCGGCGGTGTGCGTGAGCCGGAAGCCCCAGTTCGTGACGACGTACCCGCCGATGGAGAGGGCGGAGACGACGACCGCCAGGCCGAGGAGCACCAGCGGGACCGCGACCCACGCCGACCAGGTCGCGGCGTCGTCGGCGAGCCGTTCGGGGTGCAGCCGCCCGAGCCCGCCGACGGTGTTGGCGACCTGGGAGGCCACGCCGAGGACACCGGCCGCGATCACCAGGCCGGCGCTGGTCAGGGGAGCGAAGCGCACCCACGCGGGGTCGAACTCGAGCACCGCCCGCTCCTCGGCCGCGCCCTCGGCGGGCGCGTCGGCGTGCAGCAGCCGGACCCGCAGCTCCCGCGCCTGATCGGCCGGCAGGCCGTCGAGGTCGAGCCGCTCGTCGTCCTCGGTCGACGCGGTGCCGGTGCCGATGCGCACGCTGGTCAGGCCGAGGACCCGGTGGATCGGCGGCGCGGTGATGTCGACGGTGCGCACCCGGTCCAGCGGCGCCGACAGCACGTGCCGGTTGAGCAGCCCGCGCCGGAGCTCGATCCGGCCGGGCGTGATCCGGTACGCCGTGGTGAGGTAGCGCAGCACGCCGAGCCCGACCGGCACCACCACCGCCGCGAGCTGCCACCGCTCGCCGAGCCCGCCGGAGGCCGTACCGGCGACGACGAGGGCGATCAGCGCGGGCAGGAAGCGGACGAGCTCGCGGACCGGGTGGATGAGCAGCATCCGGGGGTCGAGGCGCTGCCACTCGCTCACGTGGCGTCGCCCGGCACGCTGTCGGCCATCAGCGTGAGCTCGTCGACCAGGCGCAGGGCGACCTCGCGGTCGAGCCCCTCGATGCCGAGCGCGCCGGCGGCCGACGCGGTCGTGACGGTGACCGTGGACAGGCCGAAGAGCCGCGCGACCGCGCCCTCGACGTGGTCGACGGTCTGGATCCGCGACATCGGCGCGATCCGCCGCTCGCGGGCCCACCAGCCGGTCTGGGTGTAGACGGCGGTGCCGGTGACCTCCCAGCGGTGCACGGCGTAGCGCCACCGGGGCACGACGGCGACGTACCCGGCCACGAGCAGCGCGACCAGCCCGACCACCCACCAGCCCAGCGGGAGCCAGTCGGTCAGCGGGCCGACGACGGCGAGCACGACGAGGAGCACGAGCCCCTCGATCCCGGCGACCAGCGCCCACATGAGGCGGGCGCGCGGGCTGACCCGCTCGCGGGGCTCGCGAAGTTGCATGCGACCGAATCTACGGCCCGGCGAGTCAGTCCTTGAGCTCGCAGATGACTGCGCCGTTGGCGACGGTCTGACCGACCTCGGCCTGGAGGCCGGTGACGGTGCCGGACTTGTGGGCCTTGAGCGGCTGCTCCATCTTCATCGCCTCGATGACGACCACGGTGTCGCCCTCGGCGATCTCCTGGCCCTCCTCGACGACGACCTTGACGACCGTGCCCTGCATCGGGCTGGTGACGGCGTCGCCGCTGGCGGCCGCGCCGGCCTTCTTGCCGCCCCCGCGCTTCGGCTTCTGGGCGCCGCCACCGCCGCCGGCCACGGCGAGGCCGCCGAGACCGCCGGGGAGCACGACCTCGAGCCGCTTGCCGCCGACCTCCACGACGACGGACCGCCGCTCACCCGCCTCTCCGGCACGGGGGTCCTCGGCCGAGTCGCCGGCGTACGGCGGGATCTGGTTGTCGAAGTCGGTCTCGATCCACTGCGTGTAGACGTCGAACTTCTCGCCGTCGCCGACGAACGCCGGGTCGGACACGACCGCGCGGTGGAACGGGATGACCGTCGGCATGCCGTCGACGACGAACTCGTCGAGCGCGCGCCGCGAGCGCTCGAGCGCCTGGGTGCGGTCGCGGCCGGTGACGATCAGCTTGGCGATGAGGGAGTCGAACGAGCCCGGGATGGTCTCGCCGTTCTCGTAGCCGCCGTCGAGGCGGACGCCCGGGCCGCTGGGCGGGCTCCAGGCCGACAGCGTGCCGGGCGCCGGCATGAAGTTGCGGCCGCCGTCCTCGGCGTTGATGCGGAACTCGATCGAGTGGCCGCGGATCTCCGGGTCGCCGTACCCCAGCTCCTCGCCGGCCGCGATGCGGAACATCTCGCGGACCAGGTCGATGCCGGTGACCTCCTCGGAGACGCAGTGTTCGACCTGGAGGCGGGTGTTGACCTCGAGGAAGGAGATCGTGCCGTCCTGGGCGACGAGGAACTCGCAGGTGCCGGCGCCGTAGTAGCCGGCCTCCTTCAGGATCCGCTTGGAGGACTCGTAGAGCTCGGCGAGCTGCGCGTCGGAGAGGTACGGCGCGGGCGCCTCCTCGACCAGCTTCTGGTTGCGGCGCTGGAGCGAGCAGTCGCGGGTGGAGACCACGACCACGTTGCCGTGCTGGTCGGCCAGGCACTGGGTCTCGACGTGGCGGGGCTTGTCGAGGAACTTCTCCACGAGGCACTCGCCGCGGCCGAACGCCGTGACCGCCTCGCGGACCGCGGACTCGTAGGCGTCGGGGATCTCCTCGAGCGTGCGGGCGACCTTGAGGCCGCGGCCGCCGCCGCCGAAGACCGCCTTGATCGCGACCGGCAGGCCGTTCTCCTCCGCGAACGCGACGACCTCGTCGGCGTCCTTGACCGGGTCCTTGGTGCCGGGGGCGAGCGGGGCGTTCGCCCGGTCGGCGATGTGCTTGGCCTTGGCCTTGTCGCCGAGCGCCTCGATCGCGGCCGGCGGGGGGCCGATCCAGATGAGCCCGGCGTCGATGACGGCCTGGGCGAAGTCGGCGTTCTCGGCGAGGAAGCCGTAGCCCGGGTGCACCGAGTCCGCGCCGGACTTCTCGGCGACCGCGATGATCTTGGCGATGTCGAGGTAGGAGTCCGCCGGGGTGGCGCCGCCCAGCGCGTGCGCCTCGTCGGCCAGCCGCACGTGCAGCGCGTCGCGGTCGGGGTCGGCGTAGACGGCCACGCTCCCGATGCCGGCGTCCTTGCACGCCCGGATCACACGAACCGCGATCTCACCGCGGTTCGCGATGAGGACCTTCTGCAGTGGCTTGCTCTCCGGCACCTGCGACTCCTGCTCGACGAGGGGATCATCTCCGCCCGGCAGGGTATCGCCAGCAGCGTGCCAGCGGGATGTGGGCCATGTCTCGTCAGCCCGCACGGGCCCGGTACGCCGGCCCCGTGCTCGCCGGTTAACAACCGCTAACCTGACGGGCTACAGTCCTGACATGACCTACGAGCTGTCCCGCGAGCACGAGGAGTTCCGCCGTACCGTCCGCGACTTCGCCGAGGCGGAGATCGCGCCGCACGCGGCGCAGTGGGACCGCGATCACCACTTCCCGGTCGACGTCGTGCAGAAGATGGGCGCGCTCGGACTGTTCGGCCTCACGGCACCCGAGGAGTTCGGCGGCGCCGGCGAGGACGGCGACTTCACCAGCCTGTGCGTGGCGATCGAGGAGATCGGGCGCGTCGACCAGTCGATGGGCATCACGCTCGAGGCCGCCGTCGGCCTCGGCATCAACCCGATCCTCACCTACGGCACGGCGGAGCAGCGGCAGACCTGGCTGCCCGACCTCGTGGCCGGCACCGCCCTCGCGGGCTTCGGCCTCACCGAGCCCGGCGCGGGCTCCGACGCGGGCGCCACCCGGACCAGGGCCGTGCTCGAGAACGGCGAGTGGGTCGTGAACGGCGCCAAGCAGTTCATCACCAACTCCGGCTCCGACATCACCAGCCTGGTCACCGTCACCGCCCGCACCGGAGAGCGGGAGGGCGGCGGGCCCGAGATCAGCGCGATCATCGTGCCGAGCGGCACGCCCGGCTTCACCGCGGAGAAGGCCTACGACAAGCTGGGCTGGCACGCCTCCGACACCCACCCGCTCTCGTTCGAGGACGTGCGGGTCCCCGAGGAGAACCTCCTGGGCGACCGCGGTCGCGGCTATGCGCAGTTCCTCGCCACCCTCGACGACGGCCGGGTGGCGATCGCGGCGCTCGCCGTCGGCTGCATCCAGGCGTGCCTCGACATGAGCCTGGAGTACGCCGGGGACCGGCAGACCTTCGGTGGCCCGATCGGCCGCAAGCAGGGCGTCGCCTTCCAGGTCGCCGACCTCGAGGTCATGCTGCACGCGAGCCGGCTGCTCACCTACAAGGCGGCGGCCATGAAGGACAGCCAGAGGAACGGGCAGGGCGCCCCCGTGAGGGACTTCAAGCAGGCCGCGGCCGTCGCGAAGCTCTACGCCACCGAGTCGGCCGTCACCGCCACCCGGATCGCGACCCAGATCTTCGGCGGCTACGGCTTCATGGAGGAGTACCCGGTCGCGCGCTTCTACCGCGACGCCAAGGTGCTCGAGATCGGCGAGGGCACCTCCGAGGTGCAGCGGATGCTGATCGCACGAGGACTCGGTCTGCCGGTCGAGTAGTGATTGGCGCCACACCGGGTACGGGAGGTCGTGCTTCCTACTTTCCTCGCGCGTGAACGCACCGTCGCCGGGCCCGGCTTCAGCCGCTGGCTGATCCCTCCGGCGGCGCTCGCCGTCCACCTCTGCATCGGTCAGGTCTACGCGACGAGCGTGTACAAGAACGCGCTCGTCGAGCACTTCGACACCAGCCTCACCGCGGTCGGCGTGATCTTCTCGATCGCGATCGTCATGCTGGGGCTCAGCGCCGCGGTCTGCGGGACCTGGGTGGACCGCAACGGGCCGCGGGCGGCCATGTTCACCTCGGCCTGCTTCTGGTCGACCGGCTTCCTCGTCGGCGCGATCGGCATCGGCACCGAGCAGCTGTGGCTGGTCTACCTCGGCTACGGCGTGATCGGCGGCATCGGCCTCGGGATCGGCTACATCTCGCCGGTGTCGACCCTGATCAAGTGGTTCCCCGACCGGCCCGGCCTGGCCACCGGCCTGGCGATCATGGGCTTCGGCGGCGGTGCGCTGATCGCCAGCCCGCTGAGCGCCCGGCTGATGGAGCTCTACGACCGGAGCGGGTATGTCGCCACCGACCCGACCTCGGTCCCCGACGGCCACGCGGTGATGCTGCTCTTCGTCACCCTCGGCCTCGTCTACTTCGCCTTCATGATGTTCGGCGCCTTCACCGTGCGGGTGCCCGCGGCCGACTGGAAGCCGGAGGGCTGGGACCCCCACGAGGTGGCGGAGAAGAAGCTCGTCACCACGGCCAGCGTCTCGGCGCGCAACGCGATCCGCACGCCGCAGTTCTGGCTGCTCTGGGTGGTGCTGTTCTGCAACGTCACCGCCGGCATCGGCATCCTCGAGCAGGCGGCGCCGATGATCCAGGACTTCTTCCGGGGCTCCGACGGCGCGTCGTCGGTCAGCGCGACCGCGGCGGCCGGCTTCGTGGGCCTGCTCTCGATCGCCAACATGGCGGGCCGGTTCGGGTGGTCGACGACCTCGGACCTGGTCGGCCGCAAGCCGATCTACCTCCTCTACCTCGGTGGCGGCACGGTCCTCTACCTGCTGCTGGCCACCGTCGGCGACGGCACCGTGGCCCTGTTCGTGCTGCTCGCCGCGGTGATCCTGTCGTTCTACGGCGGCGGCTTCGCGACCGTCCCCGCCTACCTGCGCGACCTCTTCGGCACCTTCCAGGTCGGGGCGATCCACGGCCGACTGCTCACCGCGTGGTCGGCCGCCGGCATCGCGGGGCCGCTGATCGTCAACGGCTTCCTGGACACGCAGGGGACTCCGGGCGAGCTCACCGCCTCGGCGTACCAGCCCGCGCTGTTCACGATGGTCGGGGTGCTGGTCATCGGCCTCATCGCGAACCTGCTGATCCGGCAGGTCGACTCGCGCTTCCACGAGCCCGAACGGCAGCACGAGATGGAGAGGAGCTCGTCGTGACCGCACGGATCGCGCTGGCCTGGACCCTCGTCGGCGTCCCGCTGGCCTACGGGCTGGTGGAGACGCTCCGCAAGGCGGCCGCTCTTTTCACGGGGTAGCGGTTAGCCTGGGCGCCATGTCCGACCGGTGGCGCCGCGTCCTCACCGAGGTGTACCGGTTCCTCGCCGTCGGCGGTCTGGCCACGATCGTGGCGTTCCTCCTGTTCAACCTGCTCGTCCACGGCTTCCGGCTGGGGTACGACGCGCCACTGGGTGACCAGCCGTACCTGGCGTACCTGATCGCGAACGTCATCGGCATGGTCGTCAGCTACCGCGGCAGCCGCAGCTGGGTGTTCAAGGACCGCCCGCCGCGCACGGCGGACGGCGGCCGGCTGATGTTCATCGCGATCAACCTGGGCACGATGCTCATCCCGATGGCCTGCCTGTGGGTCAGCCGCTACGTCCTCGGCCTCGACGACCCGGTCTCGGACAACATCGCCGCCAACGTGGTCGGGCTGTTCCTGGGCATGGTCGCGCGGTTCTACCTCTTCCGCACGCTGGTCTTCCGGCGCCCGGTGCACCTGGCCGACCTCCGGGAGCGCCCGCTCCAGGTCTTCGAGCTGAGCGAGCTGCGCGTGGACACCCAGCCGATCGAGGTCATCGTCGAGGGGACCACAGATCCGTCCACGCGTGCCCCAGCTCCGCGACGAGCTCCCTGACCAGCGGCAGGCTCACCCCGACCACGTTGTGGTGGTCGCCCTCGATGCCGGTGACGAACGCGCCGCCCAGGCCGTCGACGGTGAACGCCCCCGCCACGACCAGCGGCTCCCCGGTCGCGACGTACGCCGCCACCTCCTCGTCGGTCACGTCCGCGAAGTGCACGGTCGTGGACGCGGTCGCCGCGGCCACCCTGCCGGTGGCGGTGTCGCGCAGGCAGTGGCCGGTGCGCAGAACGCCGGAGCGGCCGCGCATGTCCTGCCAGCGGCGTACCGCCTCCTCGGCGTCGCCGGGCTTGCCGAGCGCGGCGCCGTCGAGGTCGAGCACGGAGTCGCAGCCGAGCACCAGCGCCGCGGCCGGGACGTCGTCGCGCGCGGCCACCGCCGCGCACTTCAGCTCGGCGAGCTGGAGCGCGAGCTCGGTCGGCGGCAGCCCGTCGAGCTGGGACTCGTCGACCCCGGACACGATCACGACCGGCTCGATGCCGGCGCTGCGCAGGGTCGCGAGGCGGGCGGGGGAGGCGGAGGCGAGGACGAGGGGCTGGCTCACGCCAGCGATTCAACCAGTCCGCGGAACGCCTGCTGCGCCTCGGGCATGATGGCCGGGTGCCCCTCCACCTCCCGCGGCTGACGGCCGCGCTGCTGTCGTGCGCGCTGCTCGCGGGGTGCGGCGGTGCTGGTGGTGATGGTGCTCATGGTGGTGGAGCGGCGTCGGACACCGACGGTCGCGATGCCCAGGCGGTCAACGCCTACGCCGAGCGCGCCGGGTACGCCCACCCCGACTCCCACGCCGCCGAGGCGGCCGCGCAGGCAGCCGGGGAGGGCGACGCCGAGGCCCAACGGGTCTTCGACCGGCTGGCCGCCACGCCTCAGGGCATCTGGCTGACGCCGGAGGAGTACCCCGCGGGGCAGGTCGGCGGCTTCGTCACCGAGGTCGTCACCGGGGCGGACGAGGCGGATGAGGTGCCGACGCTCGTCGTCTACGGCATCCCGAACCGCGACTGCACCGGCGGCTTCTCCGGCGGCGGCCTCCCGGCCGACCAGTACGGCCCCTGGGTGCAGGAGATCGCCGACGCGGCGGGCGAGGGCGAGCGGTCCGTGGTCGTCGTCGAGCCCGACGCGCTCGCCTCGTCGTTCCAGTGCGGCGACCGGAAGCAGCGGGTCCGGCTGGTCGCGGACGCCGTCGACCGGCTCGTCGCGGCCGGGGTGACGACGTACGTCGACGGCGGCCACTCGCACTGGGTCGAGCCGAAGCAGCTCGCCGGGCTGCTGGAGCGGGTCGGCATCGAGCACGTCCGCGGGTTCGCCACCAACGTGTCGAACTACCAGACCGACGAGGACGAGAAGGCCTACGGCGAGCAGCTGAGCAGCCTCCTCGGCGGCGCGCACTACATCGTCGACACCGGGCGCAACGGCAACGGCTCGACCGAGGAGTGGTGCAACCCGTCGGGCCGGGCCTTCGGCGCGGACCCGATGGCCGCGCCCGGCGGCGACGCCGCGCACCTGGACGCCTACGTCTGGGTGAAGCCCGCGGGGGAGAGCGACGGCGAGTGCAACGGCGGCCCCGCGGCCGGCCGGTTCTGGCCGCAGCGGGCTCTGGAGATGGCGGTCTCGTCCGGCTGGTGAGATGCGGCGCGCCGGGGTGCGCCCTACCTCCCTCCGGACGAGCGTCGCCCGTTGTTAGGCTTCGACGCATGCAGCCGGGCGACGACTGGGTGGCCGTCATCATCGAAGACGACCCCGACGTCCGCGACCTCATCGACATCGTGCTCACGCAGTCCGGCTTCCGCACGATCGTGACCGAGAACGGCCCCGCGGGGGTCGAGGCGGTCCGGCAGCACAACCCGTTGATCACGACGCTGGACGTGAACATGCCCGGCATGGACGGCTTCGCCGTCGCGCGCCGGCTGCGCGAGTTCAGCAACACCTACCTGATCATGATCACTGCGCTCGCCGACGAGATCGACGTCGTGCAGGGCTTCGAGGCCGGCGCCGACGACTACCTCGTCAAGCCGTTCCGACCGCGCGAGCTCCGCGCCCGCGCGGACTCGATGCTCCGCCGTCCGCGCACCCGGCTGGAGGCGCCGGCCGGCTGGGCCGGGAGCGAGGAGCCCGCGCCCGATGCCGCACCGCGGGAGGAGTCCTGGGCCGCCGCGGCGGCGCGCGACCTGGCCGCCAACGCGCCCCTCCAGCCGCTGCACGAGCAGCCGGTGCCGCCGCAGCCCGCCTACCCCTACCCCCACCCCGTGCCGCCCGCGCAGCAGCCCTACCCACCGCAGGCCCCGCCGCAGCCGGTGCCGCCCGCGCCGCAGCCCTACCAGCCGCGGCACCAGGCCGATCCGGTGCCGCCGGTCGACCCCGGCATGTACGGCGTCCCGCCGAGCCAGGGCGGCTGGATCCGCTTCAACGGCCTCGCGCTGAACAACGAGACCCGCGTGGTGACGGTCAACGGCGCCACGGTGGACCTGACCCGCACCGAGTTCGACCTGCTCGCGTCCCTGCTCGGCACCGGCCGCCGCGTCCGCAGCAAGGCCGACCTGGTGCTGACCATGCGGGGGCAGCAGTACGTCACGTCGTACTTCGTCAACGAGGCCGACAAGCGCTCGGTCGAGGTGCACATCGCCAACCTGCGCCGCAAGATCGGCGACGACTCGAGCAGCCCGCGGTACATCGAGACGGTCCGCGGTGTCGGCTACCGGCTCGCCGAGGCGGTCTGACCGCGACGCGGCGTCAGTTGGCGTTGACCGGGATGGACTGGGCCGCGGTCGGCTGGTCGCTCCGGAAGATCGAGATCGGCACCTTCTGCCGGACGACCTCCTGGTGGAAGCGGTCCGAGCCGGCGGCGTCCTGGACCCAGACGGTGGCGGTGAAGATCAGGTCGATGCCCTTGGTGTCCATCGAGGTCGGCCTGATCTCCTGGTTGCGGAGCTCGAAGGCGCCCTTCGGCGAGGTGATGAGCATGCCGTACTCGGTCGAGACCGGCTGCGGGTCGAAGGTGACCCGCTTGGCCTCGGCGTCGAGCCGGTACGGGTGCTGCACCCGGCCGCCGTCGTAGGTGACCGTGTTCGACTCGACCGTGATGTGGTCGAGGTAGGCGAGCCGCTTGGTGGCGAACGGGTCGCGGAGCTCGCGGTCGAGGTCGTAGACCTGGAAGGTGAACGAGAAGTACTTGCTGCCCTTCGGGTACCACTCGTTGGTCCGCGGCGTCGACTTGGTCGGATAGAGCGTGAAGACGAAGTCCATGCCGTCGACGTCGTAGTGCGACTGGAAGGTGCCGTCGCGGGTGAACTGCGAGGGGTACGGCGTCTCCGAGGCCGACGGCGAGACGCTCGGTGTCGTCTCGGGGTCCTGAGCGCTGGTGAGGCCGTCGAACACCGAGCAGCCGCTCAGCAGCACCACGGCGGCAGCGGCACTGGCCACCGCGGGGAGCAGGCGCGAGCGGAACATGGGATCTCCTGGATGGTTCGGGGCAGGGACGGGGTCGGTCAGGCCTTGAAGCCGCGGTAGCGCTTCATCGCCTTGATCACCATCCACGCGGTCTGGAGCACGGTGACGACGCCGAGGATCGGCCAGCACACGGCGAGGATGTCGGAGCGGAGCTGGATCGGCAGCAGCAGCGTCCAGATCGCGGCCGTGACCGCGAAGATCACCAGGAAGGCGACGTACGGATAGAGCCACGCGATGCCCTTGCCGCGCTCGGCCTTCGCCTGCGCCGCCCAGTTGTCGGTCTGCTGGCGGCTGAAGAACTTCAGCCAGGCCCGGACGAAGTGGCCCATCCGGATCACCATGTAGGCCTCGGCCGGGAAGACCAGCAACGCGAAGAGATAGTCCCGCCGGTTCGCGAACTCCATCGACCGCGCGACCCGGAAGTTCAGCCAGACCGCCGCCAGGGGCGGGATCAGCCACCACGGGCTGAACACGAACGCGTCGATGCTGAGCGACCCGGCGAGCAGCAGGACGAACAGGCAGCGGGTGGTGATGTTGACGACCATCGACATGTGCTCGAACCAGCGCAGCCGCAGGTTGGGGTGGAACGGCTGGCCCTTGGTGTCGCCACGCTGGCCCGGCCACATCAGGTCGATGGCGCCGAAGTTCCACTTCACCTGCTGAGCGTCGAGCGAGCGCAGCGTGTCCATGCCGCCCACATGGGCGCGGGCCCGGGCGGAGATCTTGGTGAGGTAGCCGGCGCTCTTGATCTGCAGCGAGAGCAGGGAGTCCTCGACCTCGCTGTCGTTCACCCACGGGGTGCGCTGGTGGCTGTCGCGCAGCACGTCGCGCAGGGCCTGGGTGGAGAAGATGGAGAACTGGCCGCCGAGCACCGCCATGTTGCGGCCCTTGAGCAGGTTCTGCATGTTGAACGCGGAGAACTGCGCCCGCTGGCCGGCGGTGAGGAACTTGGCCATCACGCCGTCGAGGGCGCTGTCGTCGATCGAGTAGATCGCGGAGATGCCGCCGATCCGGTCGTCGCTGGAGATCTCGTCGACGAGGTGCTGCACGGCGTCCGGCTCCGGCGTGGTGTCGCCGTCGACGCCGAGCACATAGTCCATGTGCTCGACCAGGGAGTAGCCGTAGTTGAGCGCGCCGACCTTCTTGTCGGGGTTCTTGCCGATGTCGTGGACGTAGACGATCGTGCTCTGCTCACCGGTCGCCGTCATCCGCGTGTGCGGGCCGGCGTAGTGGCTGGCGATCTCGACGGAGTCGTCGGAGGTGTTGTTGACGATCAGGTGGATGACGTCGGGGAGGCGGGTCTGCTGGAGCAGCGCGTCCAGCACGCCGGCGATCGTCTCGGCCTCGTTGTAGGCCGGGATGATGCAGCCCACGGTGGGCCGGTACGTCGGCGCCCCCTCGAGCTCGTCGAGGAACTGCGTCTCGTAGTCGGCCAGGCCCGGGTCGGCCGTGCGGACGTACTCGCTCCCGCCGGTGAGCAGGTCCGGCCGCTCGTACGGCACGGCACCGGTCCACGGCAGGGTCTGGTACGGGTACCCGTCGGACCGCACGTCGTTGTGGTTCACGCCCTCGTCTCCTGACCTGTACCGTCCCCCGGCACGTCACCAGTGTCGGGAACCCGCCTGAAGACGCCACACGGCAAAGCCGAAAGATTGGCTCAAGAACCGGTCCAGACCGGTCGGAGTCGGGACCTCAGCGGGGCAGGCCGCTGGCGCGCCATCCTCCGGGGCCGGACAGGTGCGGGCGGCGTACGGCGCGCGCCGGGGCGTTCCACGCGGGGCGGCGGCGCCGCGGCGGCGCCGCGGGGGCCTGGAGCGAGCCGAGCACCGCGACCAGCGCGGCCACCTCCTCGGGCGTGGCGTCGCCCTTGATCACGCGGAGGAAGGGGGCCTTCTCCTCGCTCACAGCGGGATGTTCCCGTGCTTCTTCGCCGGCAGCGTCTCGCGCTTGGAGCGCAGCAGCCGGAGCGCCCGGACCACCTCGACCCGGGTCTCGTGGGGCGAGATCACCGCGTCGACGTACCCGCGCTCGGCGGCGATGTAGGGGTTGGCCAGCGTGGTCTCGTAGTCGTCGATCAGCTCGGCCCGCTTGGCCTCGACGTCGCCGCCCTCGTCCGCGACCTTCTTCAGCGTCTTGCGGTGCACGATGTTGGCCGCGCCCTGCGCGCCCATCACCGCGATCTGCGCGGTCGGCCAGGCCAGGTTGATGTCGGCGCCGAGATGCTTGGAGCCCATGACGTCGTAGGCGCCGCCGTAGGCCTTGCGGGTGATGATCGTGACCAGCGGGACCGTCGCCTCGGCGTAGGCGTAGATCAGCTTGGCGCCGCGGCGGATGATGCCGTTCCACTCCTGGTCGGTGCCGGGCAGGAAGCCGGGCACGTCGACGAAGGTCAGCACCGGGATGTTGAAGGCGTCGCAGAACCGCACGAAGCGGGCGGCCTTCTCGGAGGCGTCGATGTCGAGGGTGCCGGCGAACTGCATCGGCTGGTTGGCGACGACGCCGACCGAGTGGCCCTCGACCCGGCCGAAGCCGACGATCAGGTTGGGCGCGAACAGCTCCTGGACCTCGAGGAACTCCTCGTCGTCCAGCACCGTGGTGATCACGTCGTGCATGTCGTAGGGCTGGTTCGGCGAGTCCGGGATGATCGTGTCGAGCGCCCGGTCGAGGTCGCTGAACTCCATGTCGGCGGCGTCGTCGAAGGACGGGCCCTCGTCGAGGTTGTTCTGCGGCAGGTAGGACAGCAGCGCCTTGACGTACTCGATCGCGTCGTCCTCGTCCGATCCCATGTAGTGGGCGTTGCCGGACTTGGTGTTGTGGGTGCGCGCGCCGCCGAGGTCCTCCATCGACACGTCCTCGCCGGTGACGGTCTTGATGACGTCGGGACCGGTGATGAACATGTTCGAGGTGCCGTCGACCATGATCGTGAAGTCGGTGACGGCGGGGGAGTAGACGTGGCCGCCCGCGCAGGAGCCCATGATCATGCTGATCTGGGGGATGACGCCGGAGGCGTGCACGTTGCGGCGGAAGATCTCGCCGTACAGGCCGAGCGAGACCACGCCCTCCTGGATGCGGGCGCCGGCGCCCTCGTTGATGCCGATGATCGGGCAGCCGGTCTTGATCGCCAGGTCCATGACCTTGGTGATCTTCTCGCCGTACACCTCGCCCAGCGAGCCGCCGAAGACCGTGAAGTCCTGGGAGAACACGCACACCTGGCGGCCGTCGATGGTGCCGTAGCCGGTGACCACGCCGTCGCCGTACGGGCGGTTCTTCTGGAGGCCGAACGCCGTCGAGCGGTGCCGGGCCAGCTCGTCGAGCTCGACGAACGAGCCCTCGTCGAAGAGCAGCTCGATCCGCTCGCGCGCCGTCTTGCGGCCCTTGGCGTGCTGCTTCTCGACCGCCTTCGCGGAGCCGGCGTGCACGGCCTCGTCCAGGCGCCGCTCCAGGTCGGCCAGCTTGCCGGCGGTCGTGTGGAGGTCGATGTCCTGCGGAACGTCGGTTCCCTCGCCGGGATGGGCACTCATCGGCTTCTGGCTCCTCGGGTGGCAGCGGTTGTGGACCGTGGGCCAATCTAGTGCCCGTGACCGCCGACGCGATGAGACGCCCCTCACTCCGCTCCGAGGCACTCGCGGCCCTCGCGCCCGACCTCGTGGTCGAGGTGCACGAGACCGCGACGTCGACCAACGCCGTCGCCGCCGAGCGCGCCCGGGCCGGCGCGCCCGACGGCCTCGTGGTCGTCGCCGAGCACCAGACCGCCGGTCGCGGCCGGCTGGACCGGACCTGGGAGACGCCGCCGCGGGCCGCCGCGATCTTCTCGGTCGTGCTGCGGCCGACGGTGCCCGCCGCCGACTGGCCGTGGCTGCCGCTGCTCACCGGGCACACCGTCGCCAAGGCCCTGCGCGCCCAGGGGTACGCCGCCGGCGTGAAGTGGCCCAACGACGTCCTCATCGCTCGTGCAACAGGTGAGAGCCGCAAGGTGGCCGGCATCCTGCTCGAGCGGTTGGAGACGCCCGACGGGCCGGCCGCGATCATCGGTGTCGGCCTCAACGTCTCGCTCACCGCGGACGAGCTGCCGGTGCCGACCGCCACCTCGCTGGCCCTGGAGTCGGGGGCCGAGCCCGACCGGACCGCGGTCCTCGTCGACCTGCTGCGCTCGCTGCGCGAGGCCGTCGACGCCTGGCAGGCCGGCGGCTCCGACGCCGTCCGCCACCTCCGCGCGTCGTACGCCGCCGGCTGCGTCACCGTCGGCCGCGACGTGCGCGTCGAGCTGCCGGGGGGCGGCACGCTGGTGGGCCGGGCGACGGGTGTCGACCCCTCGGGCCGGCTGGTCGTGCTCGGGTCCGGTGGGGAGACTCCGGTCGGTGCCGGTGACGTCGTGCACGTGCGCGCGGTCACACCCGACGGCGAACAGTGACATGATCGGCCAGTGGCCATCTCGCGCAGGCTCCTCAACGAGGGTGAGCACGTCGTCATCGACACCCGCACGCACGTCAAGGCACTGATCCTCCCGCTGCTCGTCCTGGTGGTCCTGCTCGCGATCGGCACGTACGCGCAGGTCAACCTCGACTCGACGTACGCGATGTGGGCCATCTGGATCGTGCTCGGCGCCGGGATCGTGTGGTTCGTGCTCCGCCCGCTGATCGTCTGGGCGACCGCGACGTACACGTTCACCGACCGGCGGCTGATCACCCGGCACGGCGTGATCGTGCGTCGCGGCCACGACATGCCGCTCGCGCGGATCAGCGACATCGCCTACGAGTTCGGCCCGATCGACCGGCTGCTGGGCTGCGGCACGCTGGTCATCTCCGACGCGAGCACCCACGGCCAGATCAAGCTGCACGACATCCCACGCGTCGAGGAGGTCCAGCGGAAGGTGAACGAGCTGATCCAGCGCTCGCACGGCGCCGCGGCGGGACATGAGGGCACCTGACCCGTCGGACCAGCCGGCGGACCAGCCCGACCTCGAGCGGGCGATCCTCGGCCAGGTACCGGTCTTCAACGCGCCGGAGGTGGCCCAGGCCACCGGCGTGACCATCGACGAGGCACGTCGGCTCTGGCGCGCCCTGGGCTTCCCCGAGCACGGGCTGGAGACCGCGTTCACCGACGCCGACGCCGAGGCGCTCGAGACGCTGCTGGGCGTCGTCCGCAGCGGGCTGATCGACTTCGACATGGCCGTGAACCTGACCCGCGCGGTCGGCCAGACCATGGCCCGGCTCGCCGACTGGGAGGTCGCGACGCTGCTGCACCGCGTCGAGCAGCTCGCGGAGGACGACGAGAGCGGTGGCGGCCGGACCGGCTCGGCGATGTCGCTGATCGAGGACCTCCAGGAGCCGTTCGAGGACCTCCTCGTCTACGTCTGGCGCCGGCACCTCGCCGCCGCGGTCGCGCGGGTCGAGGCGCTGCGCGCGAACGAGGAGGACCTCAACACCGTCCAGCTGACCGTCGGGTTCGCCGACATCGTCAGCTTCACCGCGCTGTCCAACCGGCTCTCGGAGGAGCGGATCGGCGACCTCGTCGAGCTCTTCGAGTCGCGCTGCGCGGACGTGGTCGCGGCCCAGCGCGGGCGCGTCATCAAGAGCATCGGCGACTCGGTGCTGTTCGTGAACGACGATCCCGTCCGGGCCTACGACACCGCCGAGGGGATCATCAACGTGATCGGCCGCGACAGCCGGATGCCCGACGTCCGGGTCGGCCTGGCGAGCGGCTCGGTCGTGATGCGGCTCGGCGACGTCTTCGGCCCGCCGGTCAACCTCGCCTCGCGGCTGACCGCGGTGGCCCGCCGCAACCGCATCATCATCGACAGCGCGACGGCCGGGCTGCTGCCCGAGACGGAGTTCGAGACCCGGCCGCTGCCCGCGCGCCCGGTGCGGGGGTTCGGCATCGTCGAGCCGGTGTCCGTACGCCGCTCCTGAGGGACGTTTCCCGTCCGGATCACAGTTTCCGCGTTTGCGCCCGGTCACCCTTGGGGGTGCCTACGGTGGGCAGATGATCGCGGTGCAGGACGTACGGCTCGATCCCGCGAGTCGGCGCATGTGGCGGGGTGACCAGGAGATCGTCCTGTCCCGCAAGGAGTTCGAGCTCGTCCACGTCCTGATGCAGCGGGCCGGCACGATCGTCACGCGTGACGAGCTCATGCGCGACGTCTGGCACACGACGTTCTGGACCTCGTCCAAGACCATCGACGTCCACCTCGGCTGGGTCCGCCGCAAGCTCGGCGACGACAGCCGCTACCCGAGCCTGATCACCACCATCCGCGGGCAGGGGCTGCGGTTCGAGACGGAGTCCCGGACCTCGTAGAGTCTGCGTGTGCTCGCACCGACCCTGGCCGTGATCGGCGGAGGCCAGCTGGCCCGGATGATGGCCGAGCCGGCGGCCGCGATGGCGATCCCGCTCCGGCTGCTCGCCGAGGCCGAGGGCGTGTCCGCCGCCCAGGTGATCCCCGACCACGTCGTCGGCGACTACACCTCGCTCGAGACGCTGCGCGCGGTGACGTCCGGCTGCCGGGTCGTGACCTTCGACCACGAGCACGTGCCGACCGAGCACCTGCACGCGCTGGAGGACGACGGGATCGCGGTGCGTCCCGGGCCCGACGCGCTCGTCCACGCGCAGGACAAGGGCGTGATGCGCCGCCGGCTCGCCGAGCTCGGCGTGCGCTGCCCCCGCAACGCGATCGTGGCGTCGGTCGCCGACGTCGAGGAGTTCGGGTTCCCGTGCGTCCTCAAGACCACGCGCGGCGGGTACGACGGCAAGGGCGTGTGGTTCGTCCGCTCGGCCGAGGACTGCGGTCCGGCCTTCGACGCCGGCGTGGCGGTGCTCGCCGAGGAGCTCGTCGACTTCAAGCGCGAGCTCTCGGCGCTCGTCGCGCGCTCGCCCAGCGGCCAGGCGGCGGCGTACCCCGTGGTCGCCTCGACCCAGAAGGACGGCATCTGCTACGAGGTGATCGCCCCCGCGCCCGACCTGGCACCGGCGCTGGCGGGGGAGGCGCAGGAGATCGCGCTGCGGATCGCCGGGGAGCTGGGCGTGACCGGGGTGCTGGCCGTGGAGATGTTCGAGACCAACGACGGCCGGGTGCTCGTCAACGAGCTCGCGATGCGCCCGCACAACACCGGCCACTGGACCCAGGACGGCGCGGTCACCTCGCAGTTCGAGAATCACCTCCGTGCGGTGCTCGACCTGCCGCTCGGGTCGCCCGCCCCGCGGGCCCGGTGGTCGGTGATGGTGAACATCCTCGGGGGCCCGGACGAGTCGGTGGGCCGGCTCTACGACGGCTACCCGCACGCGCTCGCGCGCGACCCGTTCCTGCGCGTCCACCTCTACGGCAAGGACCTGCGGCCGGGCCGCAAGGTCGGCCACGTCAACGCCTACGGCGACGACCTCGACGACTGCCTCGAGCGAGCGCGGCACGCCGCCGCGTGGTTCCGTGGCGACCTGGGAAACGAGAGTGAGTAGGCAAAATGATCAGGTGGTTGCTGTGAGTGGTGCACGGGGCGCACGTGTCGGCATCGTGATGGGCTCCGACTCGGACTGGCCGGTGATGAAGGCCGCCGCCGAGGCGCTGGCCGAGTTCGGCATCGAGTACGAGGCGGACGTGAAGTCCGCGCACCGGATGCCGGACGAGATGCTCGAGTACGGCCGGTCGGCGGCCGGCCGGGGCCTCTCGGTGATCATCGCCGGGGCCGGTGGCGCCGCCCATCTGCCCGGGATGCTCGCCTCCGTGACGCCCCTCCCGGTCGTCGGCGTACCCGTGCCGCTGAAGTACCTCGACGGCATGGACTCCCTGCTCTCGATCGTCCAGATGCCCGCCGGCATCCCGGTCGCCACCGTCGCCGTCGGCGGTGCCCGCAACGCCGGCCTGCTCGCCGTGCGCATCCTCGCGGCCTCCGACCCGGCGCTGCAGGAGAAGCTGGTCGAGTTCCAGGCCGCGCTGCGCGACGCCGCCGCCGCCAAGGGGGAGGTCGTGCGCAACGACTCCGCCGGGCGGCGGGTCGGCTTCTGACGTCAGTGGGTACCGGGCTGACATGACCGACCAGCCGCACGAGCACGACCAGGACGCCGAGCCGCCGACCCCGGACGGCGAGGAGCCCGACGCCGAGCAGCTCCAGCCCGACTCGGAACCCGCCAGCCACCCCGACCCGAAGCCGGACGAGACGAACGTCGAGCCCTGACGCGCCCCGGCGGTGGGTGAGCCACCGAACGGCGGTCGAGAACGGTGGCTCACCCACCGCTCGCCCGTCCGGCGGCCGCCTCGCTAGCCTGCCCGCATGCTGTTCCCCGAGTCCCGTCGCGCGCTGGAGGCGTACGCCGACGACACCCCTGTCCACACCGAGGGCTACGACATCGCGGCCGCCCGCGAGGAGGCGCGGCGGGTGGCCGCCGAGGAGCCCCGCGAGGACGTCGGGGCGGTGGAGGACGTGGACGCCGACGGCGTACCCGCCCGTCTCTACACGCCCGCGGGCGCCCGGCCGGGTGTGGTCGTGCACGCGCACGGCGGCGGGTTCGTGTTCAACGACGTCGCCGTCCACGACGCGTCCGCGCGCCGGCTGGCCAACCGGACCGGCCGGCAGGTCCTGAGCGTCGAGTACCGGCTCCCGCCCGAGCACCGCTTCCCGGCCGCCATCGACGACGTCAGCACCGCCAGCGCCTGGGCCGAGCGCACCCTCGCCGGCCCGCTGTTCGCGCACGGCGACAGCGCGGGCGGCAACCTCGCGCTGGTGGCGGCGCTGCGGCACCCGGGCCGGTTCCGCGCGGTGGCGCTGGTCTACCCGTTCCTCGATCCGACCGCCGGCTTCGACTCCTACCGCACGGCCACCGACGGCCTCGACCCGCGCGAGGCCGCCTGGTACTGGGAGCAGTACGCCGCGACCGAGGCCGACCTCACGGACCCCGACCTCGCGCCGCTGCTCTCCGACCGCCTCGGCTCGCTGCCACCGACGCTGGTCGTCACCGCCGAGCACGACCCGCTGCGCGACGAGGGCGAGGAGCTCGCGCGGCGGCTGGCGGAGGCCGGCGTCGAGGTGACGGCGACCCGCTACCTCGGCCAGCTGCACGGCTTCTGGCGGCACCCGCGGGTCTTCCCGTCGGCCGAGCCGCTGATGCGACAGGTCGCCGGGTACCTGCAGATGCACTGCCGGGAGTAGGTACTGAGAGGATGAGCGCCATGCGCGTGCACCTCGGCTGTGACCATGCCGGACTCGACCTCAAGGACCACCTGACCCGCTGGCTCACCGAGCACGGCTACGAACCGGTCGACCACGGCCCGTTCCAGTACGACGCCCTCGACGACTACCCGGTCTTCTGCCTGCGCGCGGCCGAGGGCGTCGCGGCGGACCGCGCGCAGGGCCTCGACAGCCTCGGCGTCGTCATCGGCGGGTCGGGCAACGGCGAGCAGATGGCCGCGAACAAGGTGCTGGGCATCCGCGCCGCGCTGGTCTGGTCGGAGGACACCGCCCGGCTGGCCCGCGAGCACAACGACGCCAATGTCGTCTCGGTCGGCGGCCGCATGCACTCCCTCGAGGACATGACCCGCTTCGTCGAGGTCTTCCTGGCCGAGCCGTTCAGCGGCGACGAGCGGCACGTGCGCCGGATCGGGCAGCTGACGTCCTACGAGCAGACCCGCGAGCTCCCGCCGCTTCCGGCCTCCGCCGCCGGCTCCGGCAGCGATGCCTGAGGGTCACACCCTCCACCGGCTCGCGAACGCGCTCACCGCCACCTTCGGCGGCCGGGCGGTCCGCGCGCTGAGCCCCCAGGGCCGGTTCGCGGACGCGGCCAGGCTGGTCGACGGCCAGGTGCTCCTCGACGCCGAGGCGTGGGGCAAGCAGCTGTTCATCGCCTTCCCCGACGAGCGGTTCGTCCACGTCCACCTCGGGCTCTACGGCAGCTTCGACGTCCACGACGACGTCGACGTCATCCCGCCGCCGATCGGTCAGGTGCGGTTGCGGCTCACCGCAACCACCACTGGGACTGATGGGCACGACTCGACAGGTTCGTACGCCGACCTGCGGGGTGCGACCACGTGCGCGCTGGTGACCCGGGAGCAGCGCGACGCGGTCGTCGCCCGCTCGGGCCCGGACCCACTGCGCGACGACGCCGACCCGGACCGGGCGTGGCAGCGCATCCGCCGCAGCAGGTCGCCGATCGGCCAGCTGCTCATGGACCAGGCGGTGCTGGCCGGCGTCGGGAACGTCTACCGCGCCGAGGTGCTGTATCGGCACCGGATCGACCCGATGCGCCCCGGCAACACCCTCCGCGTCGGCCAGTGGCAGGCGATGTGGGACGACCTGGTGCAGCTGATGCGCGAGGGGGTGCGCACCGGCCGGATCGACACCGTGCGTCCCGAGCACACGCCCGAGGCCATGGGCCGCCCGCCGCGCCGGGACGACCACGGGGGAGAGGTCTACGTCTACCGGCGCACCGGCCAGCCCTGCCTGGTGTGCGGCTCGGCGGTCCGGACGACGGTGCTCTCGGGCCGGAACCTCTTCTGGTGCCCGCGGTGCCAGCGCGCGTTCCGCTCCCGAGCGGTCTCCTGACCACTACTCTCTCGATCACCACCAGCCGAAGGACCCGAACGCATGACGGCACGCGCACGCGACATCCGGCGGGCACTGCTGCGCGGCGTACCCCCGGCCCGGCGCACGCTGGTGTGGCTCGTGGGGCTCACGGTCGTGATCACCGCGACCGCCCTGATCTGGCCGCAGTACATCCCGCTGACGGCGCTTCTCGTGCCGCTGCTGCTCGGCAGCCTGCTGCTCAGCCCGCGCCACCTGCCGTGGTTCGTGGTCTTCCTCATGGTGGCGCTGATGCTCTGCATCGCCCGCCTGGTCGCGGTCAACGCGCGCACGGTCTTCGCCATCGGCGTGCTGTTCCTGCTCTGCTTCATCGTGCTGGTGACGTCGTTCCGGCGCACTCGGCTCGGCGTCGGCGGCGCGATGGGCGAGTCGATGCTCGTCGACCTGCGCGACCGGATCCTCAAGCAGGGCGGCGTGCCGGCGCTGCCCGAGGGCTGGCTGGTCGAGAGCGCGCTGCGCTCGGCGGGCGGGACGCCGTTCGCCGGCGACTTCGTCGTCTCCAGCCGCACCCGGGACGGCTCCCGGGTCGAGCTCGTCGTCGTCGACGTGTCCGGCAAGGGCGAGCAGGCCGGCACCCGCGCGCTGCTGCTCTCCGGGGCGTTCGGCGGCCTCCTCGGGGCACTCCCGCCATCGGAGTTCCTCCCGGCCGCCAACGACTACCTGCTCCGGCAGGACTGGGCGGAGGGCTTCGCCACCGCCGTCCACCTCTCCCTCGACGTGGCGAGCGGCGACTTCCAGGTCCGCACCGCCGGACACCCGCCCCCCGCGCAGCTCATCGCCGGCACCGGCCGCTGGACCGTGCACGAGTCCGAGGGGCCCGTGCTCGGCCTGATGGAGGACGCCGAGTTCACCGTCGTCCGCGGGCAGCTCCGGCCCGGCGACGCGCTGCTCCTCTACACCGACGGGATGGTCGAGACCCCGCGCCGGGACATCGGGCTCGGCATCGACCGGATGCTCGGCCAGGCCGAGCGGCTGCTGCGCGGCACCTTCGACGGGGGCGCCGACCGGCTCGTGGACGCGCTCGGCTCGGAGAACGACGACCGCGCGCTCGTGCTCGTCCACCGACGCTGATTCCGGGTGGTCACCCGCGGTGTGGCACGATGACACCCGCACTCGAGCGGCCGGGACGGCGATCGGGCGCGCGCGGATGTAGCTCAATGGTAGAGCCCCAGTCTTCCAAACTGGCTACGCGGGTTCGATTCCCGTCATCCGCTCCAAGGGCCCCGCAGTCGGGGGTCTTGGCGGGGCGTAGCGTAGTGGCTAGCGCGCCTGCTTTGGGAGCAGGAGATCGCAGGTTCGAGTCCTGTCGCCCCGACGCACCACCCCCTGTTGACCGAAAAGTAGGAGAAGACCTGTGAAGAGCGCCGTCGAGACCTTGAGCCCGACCCGGGCCAAGCTGACCGTCGAGGTGCCCTTCGAGGAGCTCAAGCCGAGCCTCGACGCGGCGTACAAGCAGATTGCCAAGCAGATCAACGTGCCGGGCTTCCGCCGCGGCAAGGTGCCGCCCGCCGTCATCGACCGTCAGGTCGGCCGCGGTGCCGTCCTCGACCAGGCGATCAACGAGGTCGTCCCGCAGAAGTACGTCCAGGCGCTCCAGGAGAACTCCCTCACGCCGCTGGCGCAGCCGGAGATCGAGGTCACCAAGTTCGAGGACAACTCGGCCCTCGAGTTCACCGCCGAGGTCGACGTCCGCCCGGAGATCGACCTCCCGTCGTACGACGGTGTCGAGGCCACCGTCGACGACGTCGAGCTCACCGACGCCGACGTCGAGGAGCAGGTCGAGGCGCTGCGCGAGCGGTTCGCCACCCTGATCGACGTCGAGCGGCCGGCCGCCGACGGCGACTTCGTCGTCATGGACCTCAAGGCCACCCGCGACGGCGAGGTCGTCGAGGGCGCCGAGGTCGCCGGCATGTCCTACCGCGTGGGTCGCGGCGGCATGCTCGACGGCCTCGACGAGGCGCTGACCGGCATGGCCGCCGGCGACGAGAAGACCTTCACCTCCCAGCTCGTCGGGGGCGACCTGGTCGGCGAGGACGTCGAGGTCCTGGTCTCGGTCAGCCAGGTCCAGGAGCAGGAGCTCCCCGACCTCGACGACGAGTTCGCCCAGATGGCGTCGGAGTTCGACACCGTCGAGGAGCTCACCGCCGACGTGCGCGAGCGCCTGGGCCGCGGCAAGCGCCTCGAGCAGGCCGCCGCCGCCCGCGACGCCGTCCTCGAGGCGATCCTCGACAAGATCGACGTGCCGCTGCCCGAGGTCATGGTGACCGACGAGCTCAACGCCCGCCGCCAGAACATCGAGCAGCAGCTCGCGTTCGCCGGCATCACCATGGAGAAGTACCTCGAGGACGAGGAGCAGACCCAGGAGGAGTTCGAGGCCGACCTCGAGCGCCGGGTCCGCGACGCCGTCGCCGCGCAGTTCATCCTGGACGAGATCGCCAAGCGCGAGGAGTTCGGGATCGACCAGCAGGAGCTCTCCGAGCACATGGTCCGCCGGGCCCAGCAGTCCGGCCAGGACCCGCAGGAGTTCGCGAACCACATGTTCGAGCACAACCACATCCCCGACCTCGTGCAGGAGATCCTGCGCGGCAAGGCGCTCGCCCGGATCGTGGAGTCCGCGGTCGTCACGGACGCCTCGGGCAACGTGGTCGAGCTGAAGAACCTGCGCCCCGACGGCACCATCGGTGAGCCCGAGGCCGAGGTGGCTGCCGAGGACGCAGCCGCCGAGGACGCAGCCGCCGAGGACGCAGCCGCCGAGCAGGGCGACTCCGAGGAGAAGTCCGAGGCCTGAATCCACCCGATAGCCGCTCAGTGCACATTTGTGTACTGAGCGGCTATCGTCGTCCCATGGGTACGAGCCCGGGTCCCACCTACCTGGACGCGCTCTCGCTGGTCTCCGAGGTCGCCGACCGGCCGCGGTTGGCGATCACGATGGCCGTGCGGGCCGACGGGCGGGACGTGCCGCTCGACGGCCTCGCCGGGGCGTTCCCGGCGGCGACCGGGGCTGGACGCCGGTCCTCCTGCGCGCGAACACGGGGCTCGGGCTGCGCGAGAACGGGGTCGCGCTGTCCGCGCTCGTCCAACGGCTGGTCGAGGCCTGGCCGGTGCCGGTGACCCGGCTCGCGCTGGGTCGGGCACTCGATGGGCGGGCTGATCGTCCGGGCCGCCGGGGCGGTCGCCCTCCCGGCTCACGGCGACGGCGTGGCGCCGTGGACCGACCTGGTCTCCGACGTGGTCACCCTGGGCACGCCACACCTCGGAGCGCCGATCGCGGCCGGGGTCGGCCACGGCAGCCGGGGGCTGTCCCGGCTGCGCGAGACCGCGGCGTTCGGGCGGATCCTCGACCGGCGCTCGGTCGGCGTGCACGACCTGGTCGCCGGGCTGGCCGAGGACGTGCCGCCGCTGCCGCACGCCCGCTACCGCCTGGTCGCGGCGACGCTGACGACTCGACCCCGGCACCCCGTCGGCCACCTGGTCGGGGACCTGCTCGTGCGGGTGCCGTCGGGGTACGGCGAGGGCCCGCTCGCTCGGAGGCTCTTCCCCGGCGCCACGAAGCTGCACGTCGGGCGCACCGACCACTTCGGCCTGCTCAACCACCCCGAGGTCCACGCGGCCCTGCGCGAGTGGCTCTGCGAGAGTGGCCCGCATGAGCGGACCAGCTGACCGGGAGCTCCGGGTCGAGGACGTGATCGAGGCGCCGCCGGAGCAGGTGTGGGCGCTGCTGACCGACTTCTCCCGGATGCCCGACTGGAGCCCCGAGCTGGTGCGGATGGTGCCGCTGAAGCCCGGCGGGCTGCGGGTGGGGCAGTGGTACCTCGGCGTCAACAGGCGCAAGGCCGTGGTCTGGCCCACCCGGTCCGTGGTGGCCGCGGTCGAGGCCGGGCGGCGGCTGGTGTGGGACACCCGGTCCAGCGGCGCGCAGTGGATCTGGGAGCTCGCGCCCGAGGGGGCCGACGGCGGGAGCACCCGGGTCGTGCACCGCCGTCCGGTGCCGGGGAGGCTCACCGGACTGAGCCACGTGTTCGCCGGCGCGTTCCTCGGTGGCGTGGCCGGCCACGCCGACGAGCTCGAGGCCGGGATGGCCCGGACCGTGGCCCGCCTGAAATCTGCTGTCGGCGAACAGCGGGGGATTGGCCGTGGAACTGTCGACCCTTCCGGCTAGGGTCGCTTCCGTGACCCAGAACTCCAGCCCTCAGCTGAACGGCGGCGCGGGGATGAACGTCCTCGACGACCACATCTACCAGCGGCTGCTGCGCGAGCGGATCGTCTTCCTCGGCTCCGAGGTGCGCGACCAGAACGCCAACGCGATCTGCGCCCAGCTGCTGCTGCTCTCGGCCGAGGACCCCGAAGCCGACATCTTCCTCCACATCAACAGCCCCGGTGGCTCCGTGGACGCGGGCATGGCGATCTACGACACCATGAACTACATCCCGAACGACGTCGCGACGGTCGGCATGGGCCTCGCCGCGTCGATGGGGCAGTTCCTGCTCTGCGCCGGCACGAAGGGCAAGCGCTACGCGCTGCCGCACGCGCGGATCATGATGCACCAGCCGTCGTCCGGCATGGGCGGCTCGGCCTCCGACATCAAGATCCAGGCCCAGCAGTCGCTGCACATCAAGAAGGTGCTGCTCGAGCTGATCGCCGAGCACACCGGCCAGTCGGTCGAGCAGGTCGAGCAGGACGCCGACCGCGACCGCTGGTTCACCGCCGACCAGGCCAAGGAGTACGGCCTCGTCGACCAGGTCATCAAGAGCGCCCGCGAGGCCGCCGACGACGGGCGTCCCGCCCACCAGAAGGACTGACATGAACTACTACATCCCGCAGTGGGAAGAGCGGACGTCCTACGGCTTCCGGCGCATCGACCCCTACGCCAAGCTGTTCGAGGACCGCATCATCTACCTCGGCACGCCGATCTCCGACGACGTCGCCAACGCCGTCATCGCGCAGCTCATGTGTTTGGAGTCGATGAACCCCGACCAGGACGTGCAGATCTACATCAACTCGCCCGGCGGCTCGTTCACCGCGCTGACGGCGATCTACGACACGATGAACTTCATCAAGCCCGACGTGCAGACCGTCTGCATCGGCCAGGCCGCCTCGGCGGCGGCGATCCTGCTGGGCGCCGGCACCACCGGCAAGCGGATGGCGCTGCCGAACAGCCGGATCCTCATCCACCAGCCCTACACCGAGGGCACCTTCGGCCAGACCTCGGACATCGAGATCCAGGCCAACGAGATCCTGCGCATGCGCGAGCTGCTCGAGAAGATGATCAGCGACCACAGCGGCCGCTCGATCGAGGAGGTCAGCCGCGACATCGAGCGCGACAAGATCCTGACCGCCGAGCAGGCGCTCGAGTACGGCCTCATCGACTCCGTGGTGGAGTCCCGCAAGGGCACCCCCGCTCTCGCCCGCTGACGCTCGCTCGCTGACCTGACGCCGGATCCCGTGTCCGGCCCCCGACCGGGGCCGGCACGGGGTACCGTCGGAGAAGTTTTCGCACGACACGCTGGACCTGATCGGCCCGCACAGAGCTCGACTACCGGAGGATGACCGACCGTGGCACGTATCGGTGACGGAGGGGACCTGCTCAAGTGTTCCTTCTGCGGGAAGAGCCAGAAGCAGGTCAAGAAGCTGATCGCTGGTCCGGGTGTCTACATCTGTGACGAGTGCATCGACCTCTGCAACGAGATCATCGAGGAGGAGCTCAGCGAGGGGACCGAGGTCGGCCTCGACGAGCTGCCGAAGCCGAAGGAGATCTTCGAGTTCCTCAACTCCTACGTGATCGGCCAGGAGCAGGCCAAGAAGTCGCTCGCGGTGGCGGTCTACAACCACTACAAGCGCGTGCAGGCCGGCCTCCAGCCCCTCTCGGGCAAGCACAGCAAGGAGGAGGTGGTCGAGGTCGCGAAGTCCAACATCCTCGTGATCGGACCGACCGGCTGCGGCAAGACCTACCTCGCCCAGACGCTCGCGCGGATGCTGAACGTGCCGTTCGCGATCGCCGACGCGACCGCGCTCACCGAGGCGGGCTACGTCGGTGAGGACGTCGAGAACATCCTGCTCAAGCTGATCCAGGCCGCCGACTACGACGTCAAGAAGGCCGAGACCGGCATCATCTACATCGACGAGATCGACAAGGTCGCCCGCAAGGCCGAGAACCCGTCGATCACCCGCGACGTCTCCGGCGAGGGCGTCCAGCAGGCGCTGCTGAAGATCATCGAGGGCACCACCGCCTCGGTCCCGCCGCAGGGCGGTCGCAAGCACCCGCACCAGGAGTTCATCCAGATCGACACCACGAACATCCTGTTCGTGGTCGGCGGCGCCTTCGCCGGGCTGGAGCACATCGTCGAGCAGCGGGTCGGCAAGAAGACCCTCGGCTTCACCGCGGAGGTCCGCGGCCAGGCCGAGCGCGAGGCCGAGGACCTGCTCGCCCAGGTGCGCCCCGAGGACCTCACCAAGTTCGGCCTGATCCCCGAGTTCATCGGCCGCCTCCCGCTGATCGCGAGCGTCTCCAAGCTCGACCAGGAGGCGCTGGTGCAGATCCTCACCGAGCCGCGCAACGCGCTGGTGAAGCAGTACCAGAAGCTCTTCGAGCTCGACGGCGTCGACCTCGAGTTCACCGAGGACGCCGTCCAGGCGATCGCCGACAAGGCAATGGAGCGAGGCACCGGTGCCCGCGGCCTGCGCGCGATCATCGAGGAGGTCCTCCTCCACGTGATGTACGACGTCCCCTCCCGCGGTGACATCGGCAAGGTCATCGTGACCCGCGAGGTCGTCGACGAGGACGTCGCCCCGACGCTCGTCCCGCGCGAGGCCGAGAAGAAGAAGAAGTCCGCCTGACCTGGTCCGTGGTGACTAGGGCGGACTAGTCCTTCTGGGCCATTTGTGCCTATGGGTTTGGTGACCGTCGCCCGCGACCGAAACACTTCACGTGATGACTCCGCGCCGGCACCGCACCTTCCTCGACCACAAGCCGCCGTTGGTGGCGTTCGTGCTGGTCGCCGTCGCCTCCATGGGCCTGATGGTCCACGTCGCGCGCAGTGACGCCGCGCCGGCCTGGCTGCGCGACGGCGCGACCGTCGTGATCTCCGGCGGCTCGCCGCTGACCCGTCAGCTCCTCGAGCCCGCCGCGCCCGCGGAGCGCGAGCCGGCGCCTGCCGTCGCCCACGGCCCGGCCCCCGCCGCCCGGCCGCCGCACGACGGCCTCGCCACCCCCGACCTCCACGCCGCACCCGCGGTCCCCTCCGCGGAGCTCGACGCCGTGCCGGCGTACCCCGGCACGGGCCCGGGCGGACCCGCCCACCTGCCCCCGGGCCTCACCGACGGCCACGGCCAGGGCAACGACGGCCACGCCGAGCCCGCACCCCCGGTCCGCGGCCACCAGTCCGGGCACGGCCACGGACACTCCTCCTCCGGGCACGGCCGCGACGACCGGGACGACCGCGGCCCGCGCGGCCACGGTCACGGGCAGGCGAACGGCCACGGACACGACCACGGGCACGGCCACGGCGACGACGACCGCCACCCGGGTTCCCACGGGCACGGGCACCACTAGCCCCAGCGGCACCACTTCTCGTGGGAAACCCGCCCGACACGCCGGTCGGTCGCGGCGTGTCGGGCGGGTTTCACCGGGTACCCGGTGAAACCCGCCGCCGCCGCAGCCTCACTCCGCCGGCGCCAGCTCCGCGTCGACGATGAGCTCCGAGGCCGACTCGTCGACGGTGAAGACCAGGTTGCCGGTGATCTTGCCGGTCTTGCGCAGGTCGTCACCGGCCTGCTCGGCGGCCCGCACCAGCGCCTCGGGGCCGCGGATCTCGACGCGGGCGAGCTCGGCGCGCATGGAGACCTTCGCGTTCGACTTCGCGCCGCGGATGCCGATGAGGGCGGCGGAGACGGCGTCGAGGGTCGTGGGCTCGCTGGCGGCGGCGGAGCCGAGCTCGACGACGGTCGGCCAGGAGGCGCGGTGGATCGAGCCCTCCTGCCACCACGACCAGACCTCCTCGGTCACGTAGGGCAGGAACGGCGCCAGCAGCCGCAGCTGGGCGTGCAGCGCGAGGGCCAGGGTGGCCTTGGCCGACGCCGTGGCGGCGCCGCCCGACCCCTCCGGATCGTCGCTGGCGTACGCCCGCTCCTTGACCAGCTCGAGGTAGTCGTCGCAGAACTCCCAGAAGAACTTCTCGGCCGTCTCGAGCGCGGTGGTGTAGTCGTAGGCCTCGAACGCGTCGGTGGCCTTGCGGATCACGCCCGCGAGGCGGCCCAGCAGGGCGCAGTCGACCGGCTCGGAGACCTCGTACGGCGTCACGGCGGTCGCGCCCACGCCGCCGAGGACGAACTTCGAGGCGTTGAGGACCTTCATGGCCAGGCGGCGGCCGACCTTCATCTGGGTCTCGTCGAACGGCGAGTCCAGGCCGGGTCGGGCCATCGCGGCGCGCCAGCGGACGGCGTCGGCGCCGAACTTGTCGAGGATGTCGGTCGGGACGACGACGTTGCCCTTGGACTTCGACATCTTCTTGCGGTCCGGGTCGAGGATGAAGCCCGACACCAGCGCGTGCGACCACGGCGCGGCGTGGTGCTCGAAGTGCGAGCGGACGACGCGGGAGAACAGCCAGGTCCGGATGATGTCGTGCGCCTGCGTGCACAGGTCCATCGGGAAGACCCGCTGCCACAGGTCGTCGTCGGACTCCCAGCCGCCGGCGATCTGCGGGGTCAGCGACGAGGTCGCCCAGGTGTCCATCACGTCCGGGTCGCCGATGAAGCCGTGGGCCTTCCCGCGCTGGTCCTCGGTGTAGCCCGACGGCGCGTCGGTCGACGGGTCGATCGGCAGCTGCTCCTCGCGGGGGAGGAGCGGGTGGTCGTAGTCGGGCTCGCCGTCGGCGTCGAGCGGGTACCAGACCGGGAACGGGATGCCGAAGAACCGCTGCCGCGAGATCAGCCAGTCGCCGTTGAGGCCGCCGACCCAGTTGTCGTAGCGGTGCTGCATGTGCGCCGGCACCCACTGGATCTCGGCGCCGCGCTCGAGCATCTCGGTGCGCAGGGCGGCGTCGCGGCCGCCGTTGCGGATGTACCACTGGCGGGTGGCGACGATCTCGAGCGGCTTGTCGCCCTTCTCGTAGAAGTTCGTCATCCGCTGGGTGGGCTTCGGCTCGCCGTCGAGGTCGCCGCTCTCGCGGAGCGCGGCGACCACGGCCTCGCGGGCCGAGTACGCCGTCTTGCCCTTGAGCTCCTCGTACGCCGCCGCGGCGGTCTCGTGGGCGAGCCACGGAGGCGTCTCGCGGGACATCCGGCCGTCGCGGCCGATCAGCGTGCGGACCGGCAGGTCCAGCTCGCGCCACCAGGTGACGTCGGTGAGGTCGCCGAACGTGCAGCACATGGCGATGCCGGCGCCCTTGTCCATCTCGGCCAGCGGGTGGGCCAGCACCGGGATCTCGACGCCGAAGACCGGCGACGTCACGGTGGTGCCGAACAGCGGCTGGTAGCGCTCGTCGTCCGGATGCGCGATCAGCGCGACGACCGACGGGATCAGCTCGGGGCGGGTCGTCTCGATGAAGACCGGCGAGCCGTCCGGCTTGTGGAAGGCGACCCGGTGGTAGGCGCCGGGGTACTCGCGCGCCTCGAGCTCGGCCTGGGCGACCGCGGTCTGGAAGGTGACGTCCCAGAGGGTCGGCGCCTCCTGGAGGTAGGCCTCGCCGCGGGCGAAGTTGCGCAGGAACGCGCGCTGGCTGACGGTCTGGGCCTTGGCGCCGATCGTCGTGTAGTGCTGCTTCCAGTCGACCGAGAGGCCGAGCGTGCGCCACAGCTGCTCGAAGACCTGCTCGTCCTGCTCGACGAGCTGCTCGCACAGCGCGATGAAGTTCGGGCGGCTGATCGGGATCTGCTTCTTCGGGTCCGGCTTCGCCGGCGGGGTGAAGTCGGGGTCGTAGGGCAGCGACGGGTCGCAGCGCACGCCGTAGTAGTTCTGGACGCGGCGCTCGGTCGGGAGGCCGTTGTCGTCCCAGCCCATCGGGTAGAACACGGACTTGCCGCGCATCCGCTGGAAGCGCGCGATCAGGTCGGTGTGGGTGTAGGAGAAGACGTGCCCGACGTGCAGGCTGCCACTCACGGTCGGCGGCGGGGTGTCGATCGCGTAGACGTTCTCGCGCGGCTGGGTGCGGTCGAAGGCGTAGGTGTCGTCGGCCTTCCAGCGCTCGGCCCAGGTGACCTCCAGCCCTTCGAGGGCAGGCTTCTCGGGTACGACGGCGGCGCGGGTGTTCGCGCTCGGTGTCGTCCCCCCGGTGTCCGGGGCCTGGCTCTGGATGTCGGTCATGGAAGAAAGCCTAGGGCGCGGCCGTGGGACCGGAGAAACCGGTTGTCGCCACGCCCGCTTGGTGGCTGACTTCCGTCATGGACCTGGAGCTCACCGAAGACGCCGCCGGCTTCCTGGCCGACGCCGCGTCCTACCTCGCGGCCGACCCGGTGGTGACGACGGTGATCGGCACGGTGACCGCCCGGCTGGCGGCCCACCCGATGGAGGGGGCGCCGTACTGCTGGTGGGCCCTCGTGCGCGAGGACGACGAGGTCGTCGGGGCGGCGATGCGGACGGCGCCGTTCGCGCCCTATCCGCTGTACGTGCTGCCGATGCCCGACGAGGCGGCCGTGGCCCTCGCCGGGCTCCTGCACGAGCGCGGCGAGGAACTCGGTGGTGTCAACGACGCATTGCCGGCCGCGCGGCTCGTCGCGGAGGAGACCGCCCGGCTGACCGGGGCGTCGGTCCGCGTCGACGCGCACACCCGGCTCTTCGAGCTCGGCTACCGCCCCGTCGTCGACATGGCCGACCTGCTCATCGGCTGAGCGCCGCTGCGATCGCCTGCTCGGCCTCGGGGCCGGGCCTCCAGGAGCCGTGGGGACCCGCGAACACGCCCGTGCAGTGGTCGTCGACCCAGGCGGCCTGGTCGCCGGACCCGTCCAGGAGGAGCACCATCCGCTGCGGGCCGGTGTCGATGCACGTCCCGTCGTCGGGCGGCTGGAGGTCGCCGGCGAGGCCGTCGCGCACGGCGTCGAGCTCCTCCGCGGTGAGCCGTCCCTCGCGGGCGGGGTACTCCCGGGCGCCCAGCGGGTCGACCCGGTAGCAGACCACGCCGGCGATGGCGGTCGACGGGTCGAAGGACGCGTTCCAGGTGGGCGCGCCGTCGGCCAGCCGCTCGCCGGACGGGCAGGCCAGGCCCGGGATCCCGGACTCCTGCCGGAGCAGGTTGCCGAGGAACGCCGCGACCACGGCGTCGGTGCCCCGCTCGACCCCGCCGACCGTGATCGAGGAGCAGGCCCGCGTCGTGCTGCCGAGGAAGTACGTCGAGCCGTCCGCCGTCTCGACCTGGAGGGCCCAGGGCTCCTGCGCGACCAGCGCGGCGGCGCAGAGCTCGGGCAGCCGGTACGCCGGCAGCGCCTCGACGTCCTCCGCGAACGCCGCCGCCATCACGCCGATGACCGGCTGGCTGGGCAGCGGCTCACCGTCCGCTCCGGCGGCGGGGCAGGAGCGGACCGCGACCACGTCGCCGAGGTCGAGCGACGCCCCCGGCCGGTCGACCGGCACCGGCTGCGCGGGGCAGGCAGAGGCGGTGGTCGCCGGGGTGGGCGGCTGCGTCGCGGTGTCGGGCCGCCCGTCGTCCCCGTCCCCCCGGAGGGCGACGGGAACGGCGGCCGCCGCGACGAGCACGGCCACCCCGGCGGCCGCCACCAGAGCGCGGTTGCGGCGGCGGGCCGCCCGGCCCCGGCGCACCACGGCGTCCGAGCGCTCGGCGGGCGACAGGCCGGGGTCGTGGGGGGCGGCCCTCTCCAGGAGGTCACGGAGGTTCTCGGTCATGACAGGTCTCCTCGGTCGAAGAGCGGCGAGGTCCGCAACGTGGCCAGGGCCTTCGCGGTCTGGCTCTTCACGGTCCCGACGCTGATGCCGAGCGTCTCGGCGGTCTGGCGCTCGGTGAGGTCGTCGAAGAAGCGGAGCACGACCACCGCGCGCTGGCCGCGCGGCAGCAGCGCGAGAGCGGCGAGCACGTCGCGGCGTACCGCCACGTCCTCGGTCTCGGTCGCCTCCTCCGGCAGGTGCTCGGTCGCCAGCTCGCCGTTCCAGCGGCGCCGCCACCAGTCGGTGTAGGTCGTGACCAGGGCGGCGCGGACGTAGGACTCCGCGGCCTCGCGGCGCGATCGAGCCCCACCCGCGCCACGTCTTGACCAGCGCGGTCTGCAGGAGGTCCTCGGCCCGGTGCCGGTCCCCGGTCAGCAGGTAGGCACTGCGCCAGAGCGCGGTCGAGCGGGCGGCGACGAACTCCTCGAAGTCGCCCGTCGGGTGCCCTGCGCCCGCACCGGTCACCGTCGCAGCCTCGCTCATCGCTCACCCCTTCGCCCCTCGATCACTGAGCACGACGAGGTGTCCGACGGAAATGGTTGTCCCGACGCTCCCTAGACTTGCCGGGACATGACTGAGAGCCCCCGCCTTGCCGAGACCTTCGAGGAGGTCGAGGACGCCCTGCTGTCCCGATGGCCCGAGACCAAGCTCGAGCCGTCGCTCGACCGCATCCGCGCCTTCACCGAGCTCCTCGGCGACCCGCAGCGCAGCTACCCGGTCATCCATCTCACCGGCACCAACGGCAAGACGTCGACGTCGCGGATGATCGACACCCTGCTCCGCGCGCTCGACCTGCGCACGGGCCGGTTCACCAGCCCCCACGTCGAGCGGATGACCGAGCGGATCTCCGTCGACGGCGAGCCGCTGACCGACGAGGAGTTCGTGCGCGCGTTCAACGACGTCGCGCCGTACACCCACCTCGTCGACGAGACCGAGGCCCACCCGCTGTCGTTCTTCGAGACCGTCGTCGCGATGGCGTACGCCGCCTTCGCCGACGCCCCGGTCGACGTGGCCGTGGTCGAGGTCGGCATGGGCGGGTCGTGGGACGCGACGAACGTCGCCGACGCCGCGGTCGCGGTGGTGCTGCCGGTGGCGGTCGACCACGCGCAGTACCTCGGGGACACGCCCGCGGCGATCGCCGTCGAGAAGTCCGGGATCATCAAGCCCGGCTCGATCGCGGTGCTCGCCGAGCAGGAGCCCGAGGTCGCGGCGATCATGCTGGAGCGCGCCGCCGAGGTCGGCGCGACCGTGGCTCGGGAGGGCATGGAGTTCGGCGTCGTGTCGCGGGTGCCCGCGGTCGGCGGCCAGGTGGTCTCCCTGCAGGGACTGCGAGCGCGGTACGACGACGTCTTCCTCCCGCTCTACGGTGCGCACCAGGCGCAGAACGCCGCCGTGGCCCTGGCCGCGGTCGAGGCGTTCGCGGGGGAGGCCGCGCTGGACGAGGAGGTCGTGCGCGGGGCGTTCGCCGAGGTCACCTCGCCGGGCCGCCTCGAGATCGTGCGCCGGAGCCCCACGATCGTGCTCGACGCGGCCCACAACCCGCACGGCGCGGAGGCCACGGCCGCTGCGCTCGACGACTCGTTCACGTTCTCCCCGCTGATCGGGGTGATCGGCGTGATGGGCGACAAGGACCACGAGGGGCTGCTGGCGGCCTTCGAGCCGCACCTGGCCCACGTGGTCTGCACCCAGAACTCCACCGACCGCGCGCTGCCCGCCGACCGGCTGGCCGAGAAGGCGCGCGAGATCTTCGGCGAGGACCGGGTCACGGTCGCGCCGCGGCTGTCCGACGCGCTCGACCAGGCCGCGGCGCTGGCCGAGGCCGGCGAGGCGTTCGGCGACCCGCTCGGCGCGGGCGCCGTGCTCGTCACCGGATCGGTCGTCACCGTCGGCGAGGCCCGCTCCCTGCTCGTGCGGGGTGCCCGATGAGCGAGGTCCAGCAGGAGCGGTCGCCGCGGCGCGGCATGTGTGCCGCGGTGCTCAGCCTCGAGGCGATCACGCTCGGACTCACGACGCCGGTGATGATCAGCGTCGCGGGCGTCGCCACCGGCACCGCGCTGTGGGTCGGCCTCGGCCTCACCGTCGCCTGCCTGCTGCTCGCCGGCCTGCTCCGCGCCGAGTGGGCCTACAGCCTGGGCTGGGTGATCCAGGGCGCGGCCGTCGGCCTGGGCTTCGTCATCCCGCTGATGTTCCTGCTCGGCGGCATCTTCGCGCTCCTGTGGGGCTCCGCCTACTTCCTCGGCCTCAAGATCGAGCGCGAGCGGGCGGAGGCGTACGCGTCCTTCGACGCGTCACTCGACTCACCCGACGGCCGCGACGAGCGCCCCGGCGATGACTGAGAGCGCCCGGTCGAGCTCGTCGTCGGTGACGCCCCCGAAGCCGACCACGAGCCCGGTCAGCGTCGCGCTCCGGCAGTAGTCCGAGAGCAGGTTGACCTCGAACCCGGCCCGCCGGCCGGCGTCCCGGACCCGCAGCGCGTCGGCCTGCGGGAGCAGCCAGGTCGAGTACATCCCCGCCACCGGTCCGGCCAGCCGGGCGTACGGCGCCAGCGCCGCCTCGACCCGCGGCGCCCGCTCCGCGTAGACCCGCCGTGCGGTGCGGACCACCTTGTCGACGTACCCGTCCCGGAGCAGCGCGAGGAAGGCCCGCTGCACGGGCCACGGGGCGCCCTCGTGGGTGACCAGCCGTCGGGCGTTGAGGCGGTCGAGCAGGTCCGGCGGCGCGACCAGCCAGCCCAGGCGCAGCGAGGGTGCGACGGACTTGGCCGCGGTGCCGAGGTAGGCCACGTGGCTGCGGTCGAGGCTGGCCAGCGCCGGCACGGGCGCGACGTCGTAGCGGAACTCGGAGTCGTAGTCGTCCTCGACCACCACGGCCCCGGCGGTGCGGGCGGCGTCGAGCAGCGCGACCCGGTCGGGTCCGGGCATCACCCGGCCGAGCGGGTGCTGGTGGGCCGGCGTCACGTACGCCGCGGCGACGGCGGTGAGGTCGGTGACCGGCTCGAGCGCCGGGAGGTCGCGCACCTCGCGCACCGAGCCACGGACGGTCTCGACCGCGGCGCGGTAGCCCGGGTCCTCGAGCGCGACGGCGCCCGGCGGCAGCGCCGTGAGGAGGTGGCGGAGCCCGTCGGTCGTCCCGCTGGTGACGACGACCTCGTCCGGGTCCACGGCGAGACCCCGGGTCCGGGCGAGCCGCTCGGCGAGCAGCGCGCGCAGCTCGGGCAGCCCGCGCGGGTCGTCGTAGCCGCGGGGCGGCCGCGCGGCCGAGACCTCGCGCCAGGCCCGGCGCCAGCCGGCCGCGTGCCGCGGGTCGATCCACGGGGTGCCGGCGTCGAGGCGGACCAGCGGCCGCTCCCGCGGGGCGGCGCGCCGCCGGGGGAGAGCCTCGGGCGCCGCTCCGGTCGCCGCCACGAACGTGCCGGCGCCGCGGCGCGACTCCAGCCAGCCCTCGGCCAGCAGTTGCTCGTAGGCCTGCTCGGTGACCGACCGGCTCACGCCGAGGTCGGCCGCGAGCGCCCGGCTGCTCGGGAGGCGGTCGCCGCGCGCGAGCGTCCCGGCGACGACGAGCGCGCGGATCCGGCCGGACAGCTGGGTGCCGAGGGAGCCCGGGAGCGAGCGGTCGAGGATGACGGGGAGGGTGGACAACTGGCCTGCCGAACTGGTGGTCGATTGGCCCGTGTGTACAGGCCACTTCTGCACCACGATAGTCCCATGACGACGACGCAGCTGTCCCCGACCGAGCGCACCACTGTCGGCCGCGGCCGCAACCGGATGGTGGCGGACCGCGCCGAGCTGCACCGCCTGCTCGAGGAGGCGCTGATCGCGCACCTCGGCGTCGTCGTCGGTGGGCACCCGGTGGTGCTGCCGGTCGCCTTCGCCGTGGACCTCGACGGCCCGGACCGGGACGGCACGCTCTACGTGCACGGCTCGGTCGCGGCCGGCTGGCTGCGTGCCGCGGCGGACGCCACGGTGTGCGTGACCGTCACCGAGCTCGACGGGCTGGTCGCCGCGCGCTCGGCCTTCCACCACTCGATGAACTACCGGTCCGCGGTGGTCATCGGCACCGCCCGCATCGTCGAGGACGCCGACGAGCGGCGGCACGCGCTCGGCCTGACCGTCGACCACATGATCCCCGGCCGGGCGGCCACGCTGCGGGAGAGCACCCGCAAGGAGCTCGCGGCGACCGCGGTGCTCGCCGTCCCGCTGCACGAGGCGTCGATGAAGTCCCGCGCCGAGGGTCCGGTCGACGAGCCGGCGGACGTCGCCGCGGGGGTCTGGGGCGGCGTCGTGCCGGTACGCCGGGTGCTCGGCGCGCCGGTCGCCGACCCGGACTCCGCGGGACCGGTCCCGGCCGACGTCCTCGCCCGTGCCGCGGGTCGATAGGGTCCGGCCCATGACCCAGCGCACGCTCGTCCTGCTCAAGCCCGACGCCGTCCGCCGCAACCAGGTCGGCGAGATCATCCGCCGCATCGAGGCCAAGGGCTACGGCCTGGTCGCGCTCGACCTGCGTGTCGCCACCCCCGAGCTGCTCGCCGAGCACTACGCCGAGCACGAGGGCAAGCCGTTCTACCAGCCCCTCGTCGAGTTCATGCTCTCCGGCCCGGTCGTCGCGATCGTGGTCGAGGGCGAGCGCTGCATCGAGGGCTTCCGGTCCCTGGCCGGCGCGACCGACCCGACCGTCGCCGCGCCCGGGACCATCCGCGGCGACCTCGGCCGCGACTGGGGCCTGGCCGTCCAGCAGAACCTCGTGCACGGCTCCGACTCCGAGGAGTCGGCCGCCCGCGAGATCGGGATCTGGTTCCCGGCACTCTAGTCTTCCGCCGGGCGCCCGTTGGGGCGTACATGTTGCGCCGACTCGCGGGAAAACCGCAGGTGGGGCCGCGTGTCCTGCCGCTGACCCGCGGAAGCGCTTCGTAGCCTGTTGTCACACCTTCCCCAGCAGTACCACCAGCGACAGGGCGACGCATGGCGAACAGCTTCATCGGCCGCGACATGGCCGTGGACCTCGGGACCGCCAACACGCTCGTCTACGTCCGGGGCAAGGGCGTGCTCCTCGACGAGCCGAGCGTCGTCGCGCTCAACGACACGACCGGCGAGATCCTCGCCGTCGGCCACGAGGCCAAGCGGATGATCGGGCGCACGCCCGACAACATCACCGCGATCCGCCCGCTCAAGGACGGCGTGATCGCCGACTTCGACGCGACCGAGCAGATGCTGCGGTACTTCATCCAGCAGGTGCACCGCCGCCGGTACTTCGCCAAGCCGCGGATGGTCATCTGCGTCCCCAGCGGCATCACCGCCGTCGAGCAGCGCGCGGTCAAGGAGGCCGGCTACCAGGCCGGTGCCCGCCGGGTCTACATCGTCGAGGAGCCGATGGCCGCCGCGATCGGCGCCGGCCTGCCCGTGCACCAGGCGACCGGCAACATGGTCGTCGACGTCGGTGGCGGCACGACGGAGGTCGCGGTCATCTCGCTGGGCGGCATCGTCACCAGCCTGTCCGTGCGGACCGCGGGCGACGACCTGGACCAGGCGATCGTCGCGTGGATGAAGAAGGAGTACTCCCTCATGCTCGGCGAGCGCACCGCCGAGGAGGTCAAGATGACCCTCGGGTCGGCGTTCCCGCTGCCCGACGAGCCCGAGGCCGAGATCCGCGGCCGCGACCTGGTCTCCGGTCTGCCCCGCACGGTCGTGGTGTCCAGCGCCGAGGTCCGCCAGGCCCTCGAGGAGCCGCTGCACGCGATCGTCGACGCGGTCCGCTCCACCCTGGACCAGACCCCGCCCGAGCTGGCCGGCGACATCATGGACCGGGGCATCGTGCTGACCGGCGGCGGCGCCCTGCTCCGCGGCCTCGACGAGCGCCTGCGCCACGAGACCGGCATGCCCGTGCACGTCGCCGAGCAGCCCCTCACCTCCGTCGCCCTCGGCGCCGGCAAGTGCGTGGAGGAGTTCGAGGCGCTCCAGCAGGTGCTGGTCAGCGACCAGAGGCGGGGCGCATGAAGGAACGGCGCTGGCGCGGGCCGGACGGTCGCAAGCCCTCGCCCGCGCTCCTCGTCGCGCTCGTCCTCGCGAGCCTGAGCCTGATGACGCTGGACTCGCAGGCCGGCGGCCCGGTCGACTCCGTCCGCCGCGCGGTCGGCGAGGTGTTCGGGCCGGTCGAGGTCGCGACCGCTACCGCGGTGAGGCCGTTCACCGCCGTACCCCGCTGGCTCCAGTCGCGCGACGACCTCCAGGGCGACGTGATGGCCCTGCGGGCCGAGAACTCCCAGCTGCGCTCGGACCTGGCCACCCAGGACTACGACCGCAACCGCCTCGAGGAGTACGACGGCCTCACCTCCGCCGCCCAGAGCCTGGGTGCCTCGCTGGTGCCGGCGCGCGTGGTCGGGCTGGGGCCCTCGCAGTCGTTCTCGCGCACGGTCACGATCGACGCGGGCTCCGACGCCGGTGTCACCCCCGACCTCACCGTGGTCAACAACGACGGCCTGGTCGGCCGGGTCCTGCGCGTCACCCGCACGACCGCGACCGTGCTGCTCATCGTCGACGCCGACTCCGTCGTCGGTGCGCGCGTCGGGCGCAGCATGCAGGTCGGCCTGCTCCACGGCCGCGGCGTGCTCGGCAGCGACGGCCGCCTCGACCTCGAGCTGGTCGACCAGACCGCGGTCCCGTCCAAGGGCGACACGGTCGTCACCTGGGGGAGCGAGTCCACCGGCCCCTACGTCGCGGGCGTCCCGGTCGGGCAGGTCACCAGCGTCTTCACCAGCGTCCGCGAGAGCGCGCAGCGGGCCGTCATCGACCCGTTCGTCGACTTCGGCGCGCTCGACCTGGTCGGCGTCGTCGTCCCGTCGGGTACGCCGAGCGACCGCTCGATCATCGAAGCGGACGGGACCCTGCGATGACCTGGCTGCGCGCGCTCCTCGCCTTCGCCGCGATCTGCGTGGCCGCGGTCCTCCAGGTCTCGCTGTTCCCGCACGTCGCCTGGCACGGCATCGTCCCGAACATCTGCCTGCTCGTGGTCGTCGGTGCCGCGCTGACCCGCGGACCGCAGTTCGCGATGGTGCTCGGCTTCGCCGCGGGCGTCGTCCTCGACCTCGCCCCGCCGGCCGACCACCTCGCCGGCCGCTGGGCGCTCGCCCTCGTGGTGGTGGGGTACGTCGCCGGCCAGGTGCGGCGGGACGGTCGGCCGGACGCCCGCCCGTCCGCGACCACCGCGGTGCTCACCGTCGCCGCCTCGTCGTTCGTCGGCACCTCGCTGTTCGCGCTGTCCGGCATCGTGCTCGGCGACCCGATCGCGATCCCCGAGCTGCTCCAGGTGATCGCGGTCGCGCTGCTGTGGGACGTCCTGCTCACGCCGTTCGTGCTGCCGCCGGTGATGGTGCTGTTCCGGCGGCTCGAGCCCGACCGCGGCGCCCTGGCCCGATGAGCTCCCGGTCGGGCCGGCTGCGCCTGGTCGTCATCCAGGCCTTGGTCTTCTCGCTGTTCGCGACGCTGTTCGTGCGGCTCTACTACCTCCAGGTCGTCAGCGGCGACGAGTACCACGCACAGGCCGCCTCGCAGTCGGTCCGCGACATCGTGGTCCAGCCGCAGCGCGGCCTGATCGTCGACGACCTGGGCCGCCCGCTGGTGGCCAACCGCGCGTCGTGGGTGGTCTCGATCGACCGGTCCGTGCTCGGCAAGATGACCGAGCACCAGCAGGGCGTGCTGGTCGAGCGGGTCGCCGGCGTCGTCGGCGTCCCGGCGAAGCGCATCGACCGCCTGCTCGTCGACTGCGGCGACGACGGCTCGGTGGTCGGGGACTGCTGGAACGGCTCGCCCTACCAGCCGGTGCCGGTCGCCAGCGACGTGAAGCAGGACGTGGCGCTGCGCATCCTCGAGCAGCCCGAGGACTACCCGGGCGTGCTCGCCGAGCAGCAGAGCGTGCGCGCCTATCCGAAGCCCTTCGGCATCAACCTCGCCCACGTGCTCGGCTACCTCAGCCCGATCACCGAGGACGAGCTCGACGCCGCCGAGGAGGCCGGCGACCGCTCGGTCAACGGTGCCTCGTCGGTCGGCCGCGCCGGCGTCGAGAAGGAGTACGACCGCTGGCTGCGCGGCATGCCCGGCTACAGGAGCGTCGCGGTCGACTCGATGGGCCGCGTGCTCGGCGACGACGGCGAGGTCGCGGGGCAGCCCGGCGACACCCTGGTGACCAGCATCGACGCCAAGGTGCAGGCGGTCGTCGAGCAGCAGCTCCTCGAACGGATGCAGTACCAGCGCAGCCAGCACGACCCGGTGACCGGGCGCAACTACGTCGCCGACTCCGGCGCCGCGGTGGTCATGGAGGCCGACACCGGCCGGATCGTCGCCATGGCCAGCCAGCCGACGTACGACCCCGGGGTCTGGGTCGGCGGCATCACCAAGAAGCAGCTCGCCCGGCTCTACTCCGAGGCCGCGGGCAACCCGCTGCTCGGCCGCGCGACCCAGGGCCAGTTCGCGCCGGGGTCGACGTGGAAGCCGTTCATGACCGCTGGGGCGCTCACCCACGGCTACTCGCCGGACACCCGGCTCAACTGCTCGTCGGCGCTCCGCGTCGGTAACCGCGACTTCAAGAACTACGAGTCCGGCGCCTACGGCTACATCGGCTTCGCCAAGGCGCTCGAGGTCTCCTGCAACACCTTCTTCTACCGGATCGGCTACGACTACTGGCAGCGCTTCGGCTCCGACGTCGCCGACGTGGACGCCAAGGACCCGCTGGTCGAGGAGGCCAAGACCTTCGGGTTCGGGTCCGAGACCGGGATCGACCTGCCGGGCGAGTCGTCGGGCCGGATCGCGGACCGCGCCTGGAAGCGCGAGTACTACAAGTCGATGAAGGACTACTACTGCGACATCGCGGCCAAGCCGCAGGATGCCGAGACCAGCGACTTCGTCTACCTCTTCGCCCGGGAGTTCTGCGCCGAGGGCTACGCCTACCGGGCCGGCGACGCCGTCAACTTCGCGATCGGCCAGGGCGACACGCTGGTCACCCCGCTCCAGCTCGCCCGCGCCTACGCCGCGATCGCCAACGGCGGCACGCTCTACGCGCCCCGCGTGGCGAAGGCGATCGTCAGCCCCGACGGCCAGGTGCTCAAGCGCTTCGCGCCGAAGAAGGCCGGGAACGTCGGCGTACCGAAGGCCACGCTCGACTACATCGACGCCGCGCTCCAGGGCGTCGCGGCGAACCCCTCCGGCACGATGAACTGGAAGCTCCAGGGCTTCCCGCTCGACCAGGTCGTCATCCGCGCCAAGACCGGGTCCGCCGAGGTCACCGGCAAGCAGACGACCGGCTGGGTGGCGTCCTACACCGAGGACTACGTCGTCGTGATGATGATCAGCCAGGGCGGGACCGGGTCCGGATCGACCGGCGACGGGATCCGGAAGATCTGGGAGACGCTCTACGGCGTCGACGGCGAGACCGTCCGGCCGGAGAAGGCCGCGATCCCGGGTACGACGCCGCCGACCGCGCTGCCGACGTTCATGAAGGACGGCACCATCCTGCCGCCCGCCCCCTCGTCGGCCCCCTCGTTGGCCCCCTCGTCGGCCCGGAAGGAGGACTGATGCTCCGGAACCCCAGGCTGGACTGGGTCCTGATGCTCGCGGTGCTCGGGCTGGTCACGCTCGGCACCCTGCTGGTGTGGTCGGCGACGACGCACCGGGAGGACCTCACCGCCGGTGACCCGACGGCGTACCTGAAGAAGCAGCTGGTCAACATCGCGATCGGCCTGGTGCTGCTCGTGGTCGTGATGGCCACCGACCACCGCTGGGTGCGGATCATCACGCCGCTGGTCTACCTCGCCTCGCTCGGCGGGCTGGTGCTCGTGCTCACCATGGGCAGCACCGTCAACGGCTCGCGGTCCTGGGTGCAACTCGGCGGCCTGTCCATCCAGCCCTCGGAGTTCGCGAAGCTCGCCGTGGTCGTCGGCATGGCGCTCTGGGTGGCCGAGCGCGCGGACGTCCGCCGCGGCCGCCCGGTCGGCTCTCGGGGAGGCGGCAGCCTCGGCGACGTCGTCGGGATGCTGGTGATCGCCGGCCTCCCGGCCAGCCTGATCCTGCTCCAGCCCGACCTCGGCACCATGCTCGTGCTCTCGGCGACCGTCTTCGGCGTGCTCGCGATCTCCGGTGCCCCGCGTCGCTGGCTGGCCCTGCTCGCCGCAGGTGGCGTCACGGCGGCCGTGGCGGCGATCGCGGCCGGCTTCCTCAAGCAGTACCAGGTGGATCGCTTCCTCGCGTTCACCAACCCCGACCTCGACCCGCGCGGCGCCGGCTACAACGTCGAGCAGGCCCGGATCGCCGTCGGCAACGGCGGCCTGTTCGGGCAGGGGCTCTTCGACGGCTCGCAGACCCGCTCCGGCTTCGTGCCCGAGCAGCACACCGACTTCGTCTTCACGGTCGCGGGGGAGGAGCTGGGCCTCGTCGGGGCCGCCGTCCTGATCGCGCTGCTCGGCGTCGTGATCTGGCGCGCGCTGCGGATCGCCGCCCGCACCGACGACGTCTTCGGTCGCCTCGCCGCCGCCGGCATCGCCTGCTGGTTCGGCTTCCAGGCCTTCCAGAACGTCGGAATGTGCCTGGGGATCATGCCGGTCACCGGCGTCCCGCTGCCGTTCGTCTCGTACGGCGGCAGCTCGATGTTCGCCGGCCTGCTCGCGATCGGGCTGCTCCAGAACATCCACCTGCGCTCGACCGCGACCGAGCCGAGCCGGTTCACCGTGCCGGACCGGGTGCTCGTCCGGACCTGACCGATCGGCGTCAGGGCTGGATGGACAAGAAGATGAACGCCGCCATCAGCACGAGGTGCACGAGCCCCTGCTGAGCCTTGGCTCGGCCCTGGACGACGGTCAGGACGGAGACCACCACCGTGAGGGCCAGCAGCACCACCTGGGTCGACCCGAGGCCGAGCTCGAGCGGTCCGTCCAGCCAGATCATCGCGACCGCGATGGTGGGGATGGTCAGCCCGATGGAGGCCATGGCCGACCCGTAGGCCAGGTTGAGGCTGATCTGCACCCGGTCTCGCAGGGCATTGCGCACGGCCGCGATGGACTCCGGCGCCAGGACCAGGAGCGCGATGACGACGCCGACGACGGCGTACGGGAAGCCGAGGTCCTTCACCACCGACTCGATGGTCGGCGAGAGCAGCTTGGCCAGCCCGACGACCGAGACCAGCGAGACCACGAGCAGGCCGAGGCTGATCCACGCCTCCCGGGTCGGCGGCGGGTCGGCGTGGCCGTCGCCGTCCTCGTCGATGATCCCGGTCACCCGGCCGTACTCGTCGCTGCTCACGGGCAGGAAGAAGTCGCGGTGGCGGACGGTCTGGGTGAACACGAACCCGCCGTACAGGGCGAGCGAGCAGACCGCCGCGAACGCCAGCTGCGAGGTGGAGAACTGCAGTCCCTCGCCCGACGTGGTGAAGCTCGGGAGGACCATCGTCAGCGCCGCGAGCGTCACCACCGTCGCCAGCGCCGACCCGGCGCCGGACGCGTTGAAGCTCACCAGGTGGTGCTTGCCGGCGCCGACCAGCAGCGAGATGCCGACGATCCCGTTGAGGGTGATCATCACCGCGGCGAAGACGGTGTCGCGCGCGTACGTGCTGACCCCGTGGCCGCCGCTGGTCATCAGCATGACGATCAGGCCGACCTCGATCACGGTCACGGCGACTGCGAGGATCAGCGACCCGAACGGCTCGCCCACCTTGTGCGCGATCACCTCCGCGTGGTGCACCGCGGCCAGCACAGCCCCGACGACGCCGGCCGCGATCAGCGAGAGCACGACGGCGCCCTCGTGGTAGCTCCACGTCACCCCGAGCAGCGCGACCGCGAGCACCGGTACGACGACCGTCCACTGGAACCGTCCTCGTATCGCGTTCGCGCTCATGGGCAGAACCCTACGGAATCGCCGAAGGGCCCTACCTGATCACCGCCACGATCACGACGCCGATCTACGGCAAGCTCGGCGACAACTACGGGCGCAAGAAGCTGTTCCTGTTCGCGATCACGGTCTTCGTCGTCGGCTCCGCGCTGTGCTCGGTCCCCTCATCGGCGGCTTCTTCGCCGGGCAGGACATCATCTTCGGCATCTCGGGGTGGCGCTGGGTGTTCCTCGTCAACGTGCCCATCGGCGTGCTGGCGCTGTTCGTGGTCACGGCGACGCTGAACGTCCACCACACCCCGCGCCGGGTGCGCATCGACTGGTGGGGCGCGGTGTCCCTGGTCGTCGGCCTCGTGCCGCTGCTGACCGTGGCGGAGCAGGGCCGCACCTGGGGCTGGGACTCGCCCCGGTCGATCGCCTGCTACGCCGTCGGCGCGCTCGGCGTGGCCGCGTTCGTGCTGGCCGAGCGGGCGATGGGCGATGCCGCGCTGATCCCGCTGCGGCGGTGACCATCACCGCGAGCGTGATCGTGGGCATGGCGATGTTCGGCGGCATCATGCTGCTCCCGCTCTACATGCAGATCGTGCACGGCGCGACGCCCACCGAGTCCGGGCTGCTGATGCTGCCGATGGTGGTCGGCATGATGGCGTCGTCGATCGGGTCCGGCCAGGTCATCTCTCGCACCGGCCACGTCCGGTTGTTCCCGATCGTCGGGTCGGGGGTGATCGTCGTGGGGCTGTTCCTGCTGTCCCTGTGCGGCGCCGATACCGCCCAGCTCTTGGTCAGCCTGGCGATGTTCGTGCTCGGCCTGGGCCTCGGCAGCTGCATGCAGCCGCTGCTGCTCATCGTGCAGAGCGCGGTCCCGCCCGGCGAGATCGGCGTGGCGACCAGCTCGGCCACGTTCTCCCGCCAGATCGGCGGCACGCTCGGCGTGGCGGTCTTCCTCTCCGTGCCGTTCGGGAGCGTCGGCTCCAACATCTCCTCCGCGATCGAGCAGGAGAGCCAGACACCGCAGTGGCGCGCGGCGGTCGCGGCGGGCCACGCCCCCGATCCCTCGGGTGGTCGCCGAGGTGCAGGACGACTCCTCGGTCATCGACACGATGGACCCCGTCATCGCCCATCCCTTCAAGGTCGGCTTCGCCGAGTCGATGGACACCGTGTTCGTGCTGGCCGCCGGCGTGGGCGTGCTCGCCTTCCTCGTCCTGCTCCTGCTGCCACCCGTCGAGCTGCGGGCCACCTCCGCGAGCGTCGCGGCACGCGCGGAGGCTGAGTCGCCGCCGGCGTGAGGTCTGTTTGGATGAACCCATGAGCGACGAGCAGACGATCGAGCCGGACATCGCCGAATCCGTTCATCACGTGGCCAACCGCTACGGCGTCCGTGGCCTCGAGGACATGATCGCGCTCGCGCAGCGCGAGCTGGTCGAGGCGCGGCAGGCGCTCGAGGAGCTGGCGCCCGACAGCGACTGACGGTTCGTCGCGCGGCTCGGGTGCGTCGTACGCTTGTCTCTTGCCCTGACCCCTGCCCTGACCACAGAGCCTGCGAGGTAGTCCATGTCCGCGCCCGCCAGCGCCCCGGAGTCGGTGTTCCCGCTGCTCGAGCCGCGTCTCCCGTCGGTGTCCAAGCCGATCCAGTACGTCGGCGGTGAGCTGAACTCCACCGTCAAGGACTGGGAGACCACCGAGGTCCGCTGGGCGCTGATGTACCCCGACGCGTACGAGGTCGGCCTGCCCAACCAGGGCGTGCAGATCCTCTACGAGGTGCTCAACGAGCGCGACTGGATCGTGGCCGAGCGCACCTACGCGGTCTGGCCGGACATGGAGAAGGTCATGCGGGAGGACAGCATCCCGCAGTTCACCGTCGACGCTCACCGCCCGGTGAAGGCGTTCGACGTCTTCGGCCTGAGCTTCTCCACCGAGCTCGGCTACACGAACATGCTGAACGCGCTCGACCTCGCGGGCATCCCGCTCCACGCCGCGAACCGCACCGAGGACGACCCGGTCGTGCTCGCCGGCGGCCACGCGGCGTTCAACCCCGAGCCGATCGCGGACTTCATCGACGCGGCCGTCCTCGGGGACGGCGAGGAGGTCGTCCTCGCGATCTCCGAGGTGATCCGCGACTGGAAGGGCGAGGGCCGCCCCGGCGGCCGCGACGAGCTGCTCCGCCGGCTCGCGGTCAGCGGCAACATCTACGTGCCGCGTTTCTACGAGGTCGCGTACGCCGCCGACGGCACCATCGAGGCCGTCGTGCCGAACCGGCCCGGCATCCCGTTCCGCGTCCGCAAGCACACGCTGATGGACCTCGACGCGTGGCCCTACCCGGCCAAGCCGCTGGTGCCCCTCGCCGAGACGGTGCACGAGCGGTTCTCGGTCGAGATCTTCCGCGGCTGCACCCGCGGCTGCCGCTTCTGCCAGGCCGGCATGATCACCCGCCCGGTCCGGGAGCGCTCGATCAAGACCATCGGCGACATGGTCGAGAACGGCATCCGCAAGTCCGGCTTCGAGGAGGTCGGCCTGCTCTCGCTCTCGAGCGCCGACCACACCGAGATCGGCGACGTGGCCAAGGGCCTGGCCGACCGCTACGAGGGCTCCAACGTCTCCCTGTCGCTCCCGTCGACCCGGGTCGACGCCTTCAACATCACACTGGCCAACGAGTTCTCCCGCAACGGCCGCCGGTCCGGCCTCACCTTCGCGCCCGAGGGCGGGTCGGAGCGGATGCGGAAGGTGATCAACAAGATGGTCACCGAGGAGGACCTGATCCGGACCGTCGCCACGGCGTACTCCCACGGCTGGCGCCAGGTGAAGCTCTACTTCATGGTCGGGCTGCCGACCGAGACCGACGAGGACGTCCTCCAGGTCGCCGAGCTCGCCAAGAAGGTGATCGCCAAGGGCCGTGAGGTCTCCGGCCGCAACGACATCCGCTGCACGGTCTCGATCGGCGGCTTCGTGCCGAAGCCGCACACGCCGTTCCAGTGGGCCGCGCAGCTCGACCACGAGACCACCGACGAGCGGCTGAAGAAGCTGCGCGACACCGTCCGCGAGGACAAGAAGTTCGGTCGCGCGATCGGCTTCCGCTACCACGACGGCAAGCCCGGCATCATCGAGGGACTGCTCTCGCGCGGCGACCGCCGGGTCGGCCGGATCATCGAGCAGGTGTGGCGCGACGGCGGCCGCTTCGACGGCTGGAGCGAGCACTTCTCCTACGACCGCTGGGTCGAGTCCTCCGAGAAGGCCCTCGTCGGCACCGGCGTCGACCTGGCCTGGTTCACCACCCGGGAGCGCGAGTACGACGAGGTCCTGCCCTGGGACCACCTCGACTCCGGCCTCGACAAGGACTGGCTCTGGGCCGACTGGGAGGACGCCCTCGCGGCCGCCGACGGCGCTGACATCGAGGTCGAGGACTGCCGCTGGACGCCGTGCTACGACTGCGGCGTGTGCCCGGAGATGGGCACCGAGATCCAGATCGGCCCCACCGGGCAGCAGCTGCTGCCGCTCTCCGTCGTCTGAACCGTCGAGTTGGGCGCCCCTCGCCGTTGAGTTGGGCGTGCGTCGCACGCGAATCGGGACCGGATCCCGTCGCGCTGCGAACTGAGCCCAACTCGCGGGCGAGTTCCGCCCAACTCGACGGAGCGGCTCAGGTCCGGGTCGGCACCCGCAGGGCGAGCTGGTCCTCCACCATCACCCGGTGCGAGACGTAGACCGCGAGCGGGAGCATCGGCAGCGCGAGCGCGAGCAGCAGCGCGAGCGGCCAGGTCCAGGCGCCCGTGGCGTCGTGCACGACGCCGACCAGGAACGGTCCGACCGCGGCGACGAGGTAGCCGGTCGACTGGGTGAACGCCGACAGCGCGGCGGTGCCCTCGGGCGTTCGGGCGCGCAGCCCGATCAGCGTGAGGATCAGCGGGAAGGTCACGGTCGCGGTGCCGACGATGATCGCCCACAGCACGGCCAGCGAGTGCGGGGCGACCATCAGTCCCACGAAGCCGACCGGGTACGCCGCGATCACGGCGAACAGCAGGCGGCGCGGGTCCTCGGCGCGGGCCAGCACGTTGGGCAGCCACAGCGACAGTGGGATCGACATGCCCGCAACCAGGCCCGCGAGGAGCCCAGCGACGGTGGCGGAGTAGCCGCTGTCGCGCCACAGCTGCGCGAACCAGCCGAAGATCGCGTAGGCCTGGAGCGACTGGAGGCCGAAGAACAGCGCCATCGCCTGGCCCAGTCGGGTTCCGGCGACCTGGCGGAACGTGATGGTGCGGGGCGTGCGCTCCAGTGTGCGGTCATGGGCGACCAGCGAGAGCCAGGGGAGCGCGGCGACGACCGCGAGGCAGGCCCAGGCGCCGAGGCCCCAGCGCCAGCTGTCGAACGCGTCCGAGATCGGCACAGTCAGCACTAGGGCCGCCGTCAGGCCGATCGACAGCGCGGTCGTGTAGATCGCGGTGACCCGGCCGATCCGGTCGGGGAAGTGCAGCTTCACCAGCGAGGGGAGGAGCACATTGGCCATCGCCATGCCGCCGAGCGCGAGCAGCGAGAGTCCCAGGAACAGCGCCTCGCTGCCCGTGGCCGCCCGGCCGAGCAGGCCGGCAATCGCGGCGAGGATCGCGAGCAACGTGACCCGGTGGATCCCGATCCGGCGGGCCGCCGCCGGGGCGAGCGCGCCGAAGAACGCGAAGGCGATGACCGGCAGCGACGTCAGCAGGCCGGCGACCGGGCCGGACATCGAGAAGCTCGCGCGCACCTCGGCCAGCACCGGGCTCACGCTCACCGCCGAGGGACGGAGGTTGAACGACAGCAGGACGATGCCGACGAGGACCAGCGCCGTCGCCCGGCGCGCGTTCGTGCTCACTCGGCCCATCGTCCCAGGGGCGGTGTCGCCGGTCTTCGGCAGGATGGTCCACATGCGGACCGTGACCGACGTCGAGAGACGACAGCGGCTGGCCCGCCGCCACGCGCTCGCCCCGGCCCACCGGGCCGCCGACGCCGTGGCCGCGACCCGCGCGATGACGGTGCTCCACGCGACTGAGGCGCCGAGCGTCTACCTCTCGCTGTGGGCGCGCGTCGAGGGCCTCACCGTCGCCGACGTCGACCGGGCGCTGTACGACGACCGCAGCCTGGTCAAGCAGCTGGCGATGCGCCGCACGCTGTTCGTCTTCCCGCGCGACCTGCTCCCGGCCGCGTGGGGAAGCGTGTCGGCGCGGGTGGCGGCCGCGCTGCGCACCCGTCTCGCGAAGGAGGTCGAGGCGGGCGGCCTCGCGCTCGACGGCGCCGCCTGGCTGGCCGCGGCCGAGAGCGCCGCGCTCGCTCGGCTGGCCGACGGCAGCGAGCTCTCCGCCGCTGAACTCCGCGAGGAGGTCCTCGAGCTCGGCGGGCGGCTCGACGTCGGCCGGGGCGCCTACGCCGCGAACGTCTCGGTGGCGCCCCGGGTGCTCACCCAGCTCGGCGTCGAGGGGCGGCTCGTCCGCGGCCGCAACGCCGGCCACTGGCGCACCGCCCGGCCGCAGTGGACCGCGATGACGAGCTGGCTGGATGAGGTCTCGGAGCCGCTGGCGGAGCGGGCCGGGTACGCCGAGCTCGTCGGTCGCTGGCTGCGCACGTTCGGCCCCGGCACCGAGGCCGACCTGGTGTGGTGGCTCGGCTCGACCAAGACCGCCGTCCGCGCCGCGCTCGCCGACCTCGCGGCGGTCGAGGTCGCGCTCGAGGACGGTCGTCCGGCGTATCTCCTGCCCGACGACGCCCTGCTGCCCGACGGCGGGGTGGAGTCGGTCGTCGAGCCCTGGGGCGCGCTGCTGCCGGTGCTCGACCCGACGGTCATGGGCTGGAAGGAGCGGGACTTCTACCTTGGACCGCACGGCCCGCTGCTGTTCGACACCAACGGCAACGCCGGCACCACGGCGTGGTGGGACGGCCGGATCGTGGGTTGCTGGGTGCAGGACCCCGATGGCGTCGTCGTGCTGAACCTGCTGGAGGACGTCGGTTCGGAGGCCCGGGCCGCGCTGATCGTGGCGGCCGAGCGGCTCACGGTCTGGTTGGAGGGCCACCGGGTGAGCACGGTCTACCCATCCCTTGCGATGAAGCAGGCGCTCGCGCCGTAGCCTTGACCGGTGCGTGACCAGCCCGAGCAGCAAGCCCCGCCCGTCCAGCGGCTCCGGATCCGCTACGCGAAGCGCGGCCGCCTCCGGTTCACCAGCCACCGCGACTTCAGCCGGGCCTTCGAGCGGGCGATCTTCCGGGCGCGGGTGCCGATGGCGTACTCGTCCGGCTTCAACCCCCACCCGCGGATCTCGTACGCCGGCGCCGCGCCGACCGGCTCGGCCAGCGAGGCCGAGTACCTGGAGATCGGGCTCGCCGAGGTCGTCGACACCGCCGCGGTGCAGGCGCTGCTCGAGGAGGCGCTGCCCGACGGGCTCGACGTGCTGGAGGTCGTCGAGTCGCCGGGCGGATCGCTGGCGGACCGGCTCCAGGCCAGCCGCTGGCAGATCGACCTGATGGTGCCGGCCGAGGCCGCCGCGGCCGCCGTCGCCGCCTTCCTCGCCACCGACGCCGTACCGGTGCAGCGGATGACCAAGAAGGGCCTGCGGGAGTTCGACTGCCGGGCCGCGGTGATCTCGCTGACCGCGACCGGCGGCCGGCTCGACCTCGTGCTGCGGCACCAGGAGCCCGCCGTCCGCCCCGACGACGTGCTGTCCGGCCTCGCCGCGGTCGCCGGCCTGGACATCGACGGCGCGCCGTTGCTCACGCGGCTCGCCCAGGGCCCGCTCGACGCGGCCACGGGGGAGGTCGGCGACCCGCTGCGTGTCTCGGAGTGAGGGGTTGCGCCCGAACGTGTGCGATACTCGCCGTGGTTGGACCGGATCACCCTCCGGAACGACCCGACGACGCTCTCGCGTTCGTCGCCAGACCGCGACGCGGCCCGGCAGGTCGGTGACAGCGACCCGCTCGTACCAGAGTTCTCTCTGGGGGCTCGGCGACCGCGGCAGGTGACGAGTGGGTCGCCGTCGCCACACGAAGGCTTTGCGTCATCGGCTCTGACCATCCGGGCCGGCGACGTCGGACCGCTCGGGCGCAACGCGTCGGGGCGCTAGGAGTGCACATGGCCGACGAGTTCCAGGCCGGAACCGACACCCCTGCCACGGAAGCCGCTGAGGCTGCCGCTGAGCAGAAGCCCGCCAAGAAGGCGGCGGCGAAGAAGGCGGCGACCAAGAAGTCCGCCGCGAAGAAGACCACCACGAAGAAGGCGGCCGCCAAGAAGGCCGCCGCGCCGGAGGAGCAGTTCGACCTCCCCGTCGAGCCCGTCGAGCCCGCCGGGCCGGGCGAGGCCGACGCCCCGGCCCAGAAGCCCGCCAAGAAGGCGGCGGCGAAGAAGACGGTCGCGAAGAAGACCACGGCGAAGCGGACGACCGCCAAGAAGGCGGCCGAGGCGCCCGTCGAGGTGCCCGCCGCGGACGCCGGCGAGGCTCCCCACGGCGACCCGGTCGCGCCGGGCGCGCCCGCCGTGCTGTTCCAGACGCCGGAGACGACGGTCACCACCCGTCCCCGGCGGGCCCGCAAGACCGCCGAGGCCACGCCCGACCCGGAGGCGCCCGAGGCGGTCCCCGCCGAGGTGGCCGCGGCTCAGGAGGAGCGCGCCGAGGACGAGCCGGCCGCCAAGAAGACCGCCGCCAGGAAGTCGGCGGCCAAGAAGACCACGAAGAAGAAGGCCGAGCCCGAGCCCGAGCCGGAGCCCGCGGCCGCCGACGAGCCCACCGACGAGCCCACCGAGGAGTCCGACGAGGACACCGAGGACGGCGAGGGCCAGCAGGAGGGGCCCGGCTCCGGCCGTCGGCGCCGCCGTCGCGGTGGCCGCCGCCGGCGCAAGAGCGGCGATGCGAACGGCGAGGGTGGCGAGGGCGGCGAGTCCGCCGACGGCGAGGACTCCTCGGACGAGGAGTCGGCCGACGAGCCCTCCGGCGAGGAAGGCCAGGGCGAGAGCAGCTCCTCGCGCCGCCGCCGGCGCCGCCGCCGTACCGGCGACGACGGCGGCAGCGACGGGGGTGACGACCCGGAGAACACCGTCACCCGGGTCCGCAGCCGCCGCGCCGTCGAGGACGAGATCACCTCGATCTCCGGCTCGACCCGCCTCGAGGCCAAGAAGCAGCGCCGGCGCGACGGCCGCGAGGCCGGCCGCCGCCGCGCACCGATCGTGAGCGAGGCCGAGTTCCTCGCCCGCCGCGAGGCCGTGGACCGCGCCATGGTGATCCGCCAGCGCGACGACCTCACCCAGATCGCCGTCCTCGAGGACCGCGTGCTCGTCGAGCACTACGTGGCCCGCGAGTCGCAGACCTCGCTCATCGGCAACGTCTACCTCGGGCGGGTGCAGAACGTGCTGCCCTCGATGGAGGCGGCGTTCATCGACATCGGCAAGGGCCGCAACGCGGTGCTGTACGCCGGCGAGGTCAACTGGTCCGCGCTGGGCCACAAGGACGGCCAGCCCCGCAAGATCGAGTCGGTGCTGTCCTCGGGCCAGACCGTGCTCGTGCAGGTCTCCAAGGACCCCATCGGTCACAAGGGCGCCCGCCTGACCAGCCAGATCAGCCTGGCCGGCCGGTTCCTCGTCTACGTGCCCGACGGCACCACCAGCGGCATCTCCCGCAAGCTGCCCGACACCGAGCGCAACCGCCTCAAGGCCCTGCTCAAGGAGATCGTCCCCGACACCGCCGGCGTGATCGTGCGCACCGCGGCCGAGGGCGCCAGCGAGGAGGAGCTGACCCGCGACGTCGAGCGGCTCAAGGCCCGCTGGGAGGACATCGAGAGCAAGGCCAAGGGCAACGCCCCGCAGTTGCTCTACGGCGAGCCGGACCTCACCCTCAAGGTCGTCCGCGACCTGTTCACCGAGGACTTCTCCAAGCTCGTCATCCAGGGTGACGACGCCTGGGAGACCGTGCAGAGCTACGTCCAGCACGTCGCGCCCGACCTCGAGGAGCGCCTCGAGCGCTACGAGCCGGGGGAGCACGGCCGGGGCGGCAAGGCGGACGTGTTCGCCGAGTACCGGATCGACGAGCAGATCGCCAAGGGCCTGGACCGCAAGGTCTGGCTGCCCTCGGGCGGCTCGCTGATCATCGACCGCACCGAGGCGATGACGGTCGTCGACGTCAACACCGGCAAGTTCACCGGCTCCGGCGGCAACCTCGAGGAGACGGTCACCAAGAACAACCTCGAGGCGGCCGAGGAGATCGTGCGCCAGCTCCGGCTGCGTGACATCGGCGGCATCATCGTCGTCGACTTCATCGACATGGTCCTGGAGTCCAACCGCGACCTGGTGCTGCGGCGCCTGGTCGAGTGCCTGGGCCGCGACCGCACCCGCCACCAGGTCGCCGAGGTGACCTCGCTCGGGCTGGTGCAGATGACCCGCAAGCGGATCGGCACCGGCCTGCTCGAGGCGTTCAGCGAGACCTGCGAGCACTGCCAGGGCCGCGGTCTGATCGTCCACGAGCACCCCGTGGAGCCCAAGCGCGGCGGAGGCGGCGACGAGGACTCCAAGCGCAGCAGCCGTCGCGGCGGCCGCCGTGGCCGGGGCGGGAACGACGACCAGAAGGACCCGCAGAAGGACCAGCAGAAGCCGCCGAGCCCCAAGGACGTGGCGGCCATGGCCAAGCCGGAGCCCGAGGCCGTGGAGACGCCGGCGGAGCCCGCCGAGCCCGCGAAGCCCCAGGTGAGCACCCGCAGCCGTCGCCGGAGCGCCAGCCGCCCGGCCGGCCAGCCCGAGGCCGCCGAGCCCGCGGAGACGCCCCGGCCGGTCATGCAGGCCGAGCCGGAGCCGACCCCGGAGCCGACCCCGGAGCCGACCCCGGAGCCGACCCCGGAGCCCGTCGCCGAGCCGGTCGTGGAGGCGCCCGAGCCTCCGAAGGTCGTGACCCGGACCCGGCGACGCAGCGCGAGCCGGCCCGCCGGCCCGCCGGCCGACGAGACCGCTGAGACCCCTGAGACCGCTGAGACGGAGCCGGGAGTGGAGCCGGGAGCGGAGGACCACCCGCAGGTGGAGCACGTCCCGATCAAGAAGAAGGGCACCCGCAAGCGCTGAGCGCGGTTTTGCTCTCGGAGCGGCAGGTCCGTAGTATTGATCCTCGGTGCGCGCCCTGGGGTGCGCCCCTTCTGTGCGGCGCCGCGTGTGCGTTGCGCCCCAGACACTGAACAGCTTGGAATCGACGAAGGAGACCGCGGTGTACGCGATCGTGCGCGCTGGCGCGAAGCAGCAGAAGGTTGCCGTGGGCGACGTCATCGAGATCGACCAGGTCGCGGCGGCCGGTGACTCGGTCGACCTCCCCGTCGTGCTCGTCGTCGACGGTGAGAAGGTCACCTCCGACGCCAAGAAGCTCGACAAGGCGTCCGTGACCGTCGAGGTCCTCGGCCGCACCAAGGGCCCGAAGATCATCATCCAGAAGTACAAGAACAAGACCGGCTACAAGAAGCGCCAGGGTCACCGCCAGAAGTACACCCAGGTCAAGGTCACCGCGATCAACTCCTGATCGCCCCCACGGTTTGCAACGCATCGGACAGGACTGAAGAGATGGCACACAAGAAGGGCGCCGCGTCCACCAAGAACGGCCGCGACTCCAACGCGCAGCGGCTCGGTGTGAAGCGGTACGGCGGCCAGGTCGTCAACGCCGGCGAGATCATCGTGCGCCAGCGGGGCACCCACTTCCACCCGGGCAGCGGCGTCGGCCGCGGCGGCGACGACACGCTGTTCGCGCTGGTGGCCGGCTCGGTCGAGTTCGGGACCCGTCGCGGCCGTCGTGTCGTGAACATCCTCCCGGGCGAGTGACCTGACGCTCGCACCCACGATCCACCGCAGAACGGGCGTTCCGGAAACGGGACGCCCGTTCGGCATTTCACGAGAACTTCCGAGAGAGTAGGCATCATGGCCGTCCCCACCTTCGTCGACCGCGTGACGCTGCACGTCAGCGCCGGGCGCGGCGGCAACGGCGTGGCCTCGGTCCACCGCGAGAAGTTCAAGCCGCTCGGCGGTCCGGACGGTGGCAACGGCGGGCCCGGCGGCTCGGTCATCCTCCGCGTCGACACCGACGTCACCACGCTGCTCGACTACCACCACAGCCCCAAGCGCCGTGCCGAGCACGGCGGCCACGGCGCCGGCGGCCACCGCAACGGCGGCCACGGCTCCGACCTGGTGCTGCCCGTCCCGGACGGCACGCTGGTCACCGATCCGCAGGGCAACGTGCTCGCCGACATGGTCGGCCCCGGCACCGAGCTGGTCGTCGCGCAGGGCGGCCGCGGTGGCCTCGGCAACGCCGCGCTGGCCAGCGCCAAGCGCAAGGCGCCCGGCTTCGCCCTGCTCGGCGAGCCCGGCGACGAGCTCGAGATCGTCCTCGAGCTCAAGGTGGTCGCCGACATCGGCCTCGTGGGCTTCCCGAGCGCGGGCAAGTCGAGCCTGATCGCCGCCATCTCGCGGGCCAAGCCCAAGATCGCCGACTACCCGTTCACGACACTGGTCCCGAACCTCGGCGTGGTCACGGCCGGCGACACGACCTTCACCGTCGCCGACGTCCCCGGCCTGATCGAGGGCGCCAGCGAGGGTCGCGGCCTCGGCCACGACTTCCTGCGCCACATCGAGCGCTGCGCCGCGATCGTCCACGTCATCGACACCGCCAGCATCGAGCCGGGCCGCAACCCGGTCGACGACCTCGACGTGATCGAGAACGAGCTCAGCCGGTACGGCGGGCTCGAGGACCGCCCCCGCCTGGTGGCGCTCAACAAGGTCGACGTGCCGGACGGTCGCGACATCGCGTCGTTCGTCGTCGACGAGCTGAGCGAGCGCGGCCTGCGGGTCTTCGAGGTGTCGGCCGCTTCCGGCGAGGGCCTGCGCGAGCTGACCTTCGCGATGGCCGGCATCGTCGAGGCCGCGCGCGCCGCGAAGCCCGAGGTCGAGGCGACCCGGATCGTGCTGCGGCCGGCCTCCGCCGACGGCAGCGACTCCTTCACGGTCACGCGGACCGGCGAGGGCTGGCGCGTGCGGGGTGAGAAGCCCGAGCGCTGGGTGCGCCAGACCGACTTCAGCAACGACGAGGCGGTCGGCTTCCTCGCCGACCGGCTCAACCGACTCGGGGTGGAGACCAGGCTGGTCGAGCTCGGCGCGGAGGAGGGCGACGCCGTCCTCATCGGGCACCCCGACAACGCGGTCGTCTTCGACTTCAAGCCCGGCATCGACGCCGGCGCGGAGATGCTCGGCCGCCGCGGCGAGGACCAGCGCTTCGACGAGTCCCGCCCCGCGGCCCGGCGTCGCCGGGCCATCGACGAGGCGATGGACGACCGCGCCGAGAACGAGACCCGCGCCGACGTGGCCCGCCGGCTCGACCAGCCCGCCGCCGGGCCGACGTCGTACGAGATCGGCTCCGCCGACGATCCCGACTGGAACGAGTTCGATGACCAGGACTGAGGTCACCGGCGCCCGCCGGGTCGTGGTGAAGGTCGGCTCGTCGAGCCTGACCACGGCCACCGGCGGGATCGACCCCGAGCGGGTCCGCGACCTCGTCGACGTGCTCGCCAAGCTGCGCGCCGGCGGCGCCGAGGTGGTCCTCGTGTCCTCCGGTGCGATCGCGGCCGGCCTCGCACCGCTGGGCCTGAAGAAGCGGCCCAAGGCGTTGGCCGCGCAGCAGGCCGCGGCGTCGGTCGGCCAGGGGCTCCTCGTCCACCGCTACACCGAGGAGCTCGCCCGGCACGGCGTGATCGCCGGCCAGGTGCTGCTCACCGCCGACGACGTCACCCGGCGCTCGCACTACCGCAACGCCTACCAGACCTTCGCCAAGCTCCTCGAGCTCGGCGTGCTGCCGATCGTGAACGAGAACGACACCGTCGCCACCAGCGAGATCCGGTTCGGCGACAACGACCGGCTGGCGGCCCTGGTCGCGCACCTCGTGCACGCCGACCTGCTGGTGCTGCTCTCCGACGTCGACGGCCTGTACGACGCCAACCCCTCGCAGCCCGGCAGCTCGCTGCTGCCCGAGGTGCTGTCGGTCGAGGAGCTCACCGACGTCCGCATCGGCAAGACCGGTGCGGCCGGCCTGGGCACCGGCGGCATGCAGACCAAGGTCGACGCCGCCCGGATCGCCACCGGCGCGGGCATCCCGGTCGTGCTCACCTCGGCGGACCGTGCGGGCGCGGCGCTCGCGGGGGAGCAGGTCGGCACGCTGTTCCACCCCACCGGCCGTCGTCGCCCCACCCGGCTGCTCTGGCTCGCGCACGCGACCGAGCCGATGGGCACGATCCTGCTCGACCCCGGGGCCGTCCGCGCGGTCGTCGAGCGGCGCGCGTCGCTGCTGGCGGCGGGGATCACCGGCGTCCACGGCACCTTCCGCGCCGGCGACCCGGTCGACCTGGCGGCCCCCGACGGCACGCCGGTGGCCCGCGGGCTGGTCAACTACGACGCCGACGAGCTGCCGGAGCTGCTCGGGCAGTCGGGCCAGCGCGAGGTCGTGCACCGCGACGACCTCGTGCTGCTCTAGGTTCTTCCCCGTGCGTGCGCGGGTGCTGGTCCTCGGGGCGGTCGTGCTCGTTCTGCTCGTGCCGGCCGCCGCACTGACCTTCGCGCGCGTGGTCGAGCCCAGCACCGGGTTCTGGATCCGGCTGGAGGCGTTCACCGCGCTCGCGCTCCCGCTGTACGCCGCCGCGGCCCTGCTCCTCGCCCTGCGGCTCGCCGTCCGCCGCCGGTGGCGCACGCCCGCCGCCGCGGTGCTCGTGCTCGCGCTCGCCGGGGTCGGCGTCCACGCGTGGTGGTGCGCCCCTCAGGTGACCGGGGCCAACCCGCCGGCCGCCGAGGGAGCCGAGCCGGTCGTCGTGATGACCGCCAACGTCTCGGCCGGCCGGGGCGACCCGATCGAGGTCGTGCGGATGGCCAGCGAGGACGGCGTCGACCTGCTGGTCGTGCAGGAGATCACCGAGGCCGACCTCGCGGACATGGAACGGGCGGGGCTCGACGACCTGCTGCCGTACCGCGTCGGCGCGCCCGGCTACGGCGGCGACGAGATCATGGTGTTCGCGAGCACCGAGCTGGGGCAGGGCGTGCCGCTCGACCTCCGGCGCGGCGGGTGGGTGGTCGCGATGGGCGACCTCACCGTCGTGGCGGCGCACCCGTGGGCGCCGACCGACCCCGCCATCTGGAGCGACGACCTGGCGAAGGTCCGGGCTGCGGCCGCGGAGCACGACGCCGACATCGTCGTCGGGGACCTGAACGCGACCACCGACCACGCGCCGATGCGGGCGCTCGAGGACGACGGCTACCGCGACGTGGGCGAGCTCGCCAACCAGGGCTGGCAGCCCACCTGGCCCGCGAGCGGGCAGGTGGACGTGCTGGGCATCCCCGTGCCGAGCCTCACCCAGATCGACCACGTGCTGATCGGGCCGCGGCTGGCCGCGCTGGGCATGCACACCCGCGAGATCCCGGGCAGCGACCACCGGGCGGTCGTCGCCCAGGTCGCCTCCAAGGAGTGACACCCCGGGTCCCAAGGCGGGCAGCACGGGAGGACGTGACCCACGTCGTACGGCGTCGGGTGGGTGCGATCCGACCCGGCGCCGTACGCTGGTCGGTGCGATGAAGGATCGGACCGTCTACCTGGACCACGCTGCGACCACCCCGATGGTCCCGGCGGCGGTGGAGGCGATGACCGCGCACCTGCTCGAGGTCGGCAACGCGAGCTCGCTGCACGCCTCCGGCCGGCACGCCCGCCGCGTCGTCGAGGAGTCCCGCGAGACCATCGCCCAGGCGCTGGGCTGCCGCCCCGGCGAGGTGGTGTTCACCTCGGGCGGCACGGAGGCCGACAACCTCGCGATCAAGGGCCTGCACTGGTCCCGCGCCGCCGACCTCGGACCGTCCCCCCGCCTCATCACCTCCGCCGTCGAGCACCACGCCGTGCTCGACCCGGCGCACTGGCTCCAGGACGGCGGCGAGGCCGAGGTGCGCTTCGTCGGCGTCGACGCGGCGTGCCGGGTCGACCTCGACGAGCTCCGCACGCTGCTGGCCGAGCGTCCGGTCTCGCTGGTGTCGGTGATGTGGGCCAACAACGAGGTCGGGACCGTCCAGCCGATCGAGGAGATCGTCGCGATCGCCGCCGAGCACGGCGTGCCGGTGCACACCGACGCCATCCAGGCCGTGGGCTCCGTGCCGGTCGACTTCGCCAAGTCCGGCGTCGACGCGCTCAGCCTCACCGGCCACAAGCTCGGCGGTCCGTACGGCGTGGGTGCGCTGGTGCTGCGCCGCGAGCTGGCGGCGACGCCGCTGATCCACGGCGGCGGCCAGGAGCGCGACATCCGCAGCGGCACGCTGGACACCCCGGCCATCGCCGGGTTCGCGGCCGCGGTGGAGGTCGCGGTCAAGCACCAGGCCGAGCACGCCACCCGGATCGCCGCGCTGCGCGACGACCTGGTCCGCCGGGTCATCGAGGTGGTGCCGGACGCCCACCTCCACGGCGCCCCGCTGGACTCGACGGGGACCGACCGGCTGCCGGGCAACGCGCACCTGGGCTTCCCCGGCTGCGAGGGCGACTCGCTGCTGATGCTGCTCGACGCCCGCGGCATCGAGTGCTCCACCGGCTCGGCCTGCTCGGCGGGCGTGCCCCAGCCCTCGCACGTGCTGCTCGCGATGGGCTGCGACGAGGAGGCCGCGCGCCACTCGCTCCGGTTCTCGCTCGGCCACACCACCACCGAGGCCGACGTCGACGCCGTCGTCGAGGCCATCGGCCCCGCCGTCGAACGCGCGAGGGCAGCGCGCGCATGAGGGTCGTCGCTGCCATGTCCGGCGGCGTCGACTCCGCCGTCGCCGCGGCGCGCGCGGCCGAGGCCGGCCACGACGTCACCGGCATCCACCTCGCGCTGTCGCGCAACCCGGCGTCGTACCGCTCCGGCGCCCGCGGCTGCTGCACGATCGAGGACGCCAACGACGCCCGCCGTGCGGCCGACGTCATCGGGATCCCCTTCTACGTCTGGGACCTGAGCGACCGCTTCCACGAGGACGTGGTCGAGGACTTCATGGACGAGTACGCCGCCGGGCGCACGCCGAACCCGTGCCTGCGCTGCAACGAGAAGATCAAGTTCGCGGCCGTGCTGGACCGCGCGCTCGCGCTGGGCTTCGACGCGGTCGCGACCGGCCACTACGCCCAGCTGCGCACCGGCGCCGACGGCCTGGTCGAGATGCACCGGGCGGTCGACCACGGCAAGGACCAGTCCTACGTGCTCGGCGTGCTCGACCAGCAGCAGCTGCGGCACTCGCTGTTCCCGCTGGGCGGCTCGACCAAGGCGTCCGTGCGGGCGGAGGCGGCGGCCCGCGGGCTGCTCGTCGCCGACAAGCCGGACAGCCACGACATCTGCTTCGTCGCCGACGGCGACAACGCCGGCTGGCTGCGCGAGAAGCTCGGCGACCGCGCGCCCAACCACGGGGGCCCGATCGTCGACGAGTCGGGCTCGGTCGTGGGGACGCACGAGGGCACCTACGCCTTCACGATCGGCCAGCGGCGGGGGCTGCGCCTCGGGGTGCCGGCCGCCGACGGCAAGCCGCGCTTCGTGCTCGACATCGAGCCGGTCTCCGGCACCGTGACCGTCGGCCCGCGCGAACGGCTGGCGGTCCACCGGCTGACGGGCATCGAGCCGCGCTGGTGCGGCACCGTCCCGCAGTCCCTGGACGGCACCGTCCAGCTGCGGGCCCACGGCGAGGAGCTGCCGGCGCGGGTCCGCGTGGGGGAGTCGGTCGACATCGAGCTGCTGGCGCCGGCGTACGGCATAGCGCCGGGGCAGGCCGCCGTCCTGTACGACGGCAGCCGCGTGGTCGGGTCCGCGACGATCGCGGCCACCGCATGAGCGAGCGGAGCGAGCGAATCATTCGATACAGTCGACCGTGCGCCTCATGCGCGCACGGAGCGAAGCGAGTACGCGCATGAGCGTCGCGACCGGGGTCGGGTCCTACCCGGGAGAGAGCTTCGACGAGGCCCTGCGCGTCGTGCTGGGCGAGCTGCCCGACCTGCCGCACCTGCCCGAGGTGCCGGGCCGCGGGGCGACCGCGACGATGACCGGTCGTGGCCTGGCCGTCGTCGCCGAGCTCGGCGCCGACCTCCAGCCCGCCGGCTGGCGGCTGACCGGTGGGGGCGACGGCGTCGACCACCGCCGGGCCCGGAGCCTGCTCGCGCAGGACCTCGACGCGCTGGAGGAGCAGGCCCAGGGCGCTCTGCCCACCAGTGGCGGCACCTTCAAGGTGCAGGTCGCGGGCCCGTGGACGCTGGCCGCGACCGTGGAGAAGCCGCGGGGCGACAAGGTGCTCGCCGACCGCGGCGCCCGCCGGGAGCTGGCCCAGGCGCTGGCCGAGGGCGTGCGCAGCCACCTCGCCGACGTACGCCGCCGCCTGCCCGGCACCGACCGGCTGGTCGTGCAGGTCGACGAGCCGGCGCTGGCCGGCGTGCTCGCCGGTCAGGTGCCGACGGCGTCCGGGTTCCACAAGCACCGCAGTGTCGACCTGCCGGAGGCGTCCCAGGCGCTGGAGTGGGTGCTCGGAGCGATCGCCGAGGCGGGCGCCGAGCCGTGGGTGCACTCCTGTGCGCCGGCGACACCCCTCGGCCTGCTCCGGGGAGCGGGTGCGCGCGGGCTGTCGGTCGACCTGGCCGTGCTCTCGGCCGCCGACCACGACGCGCTCGCCGAGGCGCTCGAGGCGGGGGAGACGGTCGCGCTCGGCGTCGTCCCCGGTCTCGCCCCGGCGACCGAGCCCACCGACGCCCACGTCACCGAGTCGGTGCTGCGCTGGCTCGACATGCTCGGCCTGGACCCCGCCGAGGTCTCCGACGGCCTCGTGGTCACGCCGTCGTGCGGCCTCGCCGGCGCGACGCCGGCGTGGGTGCGGACGGCGCTGACGCTGCTGCGGACGACCGCCGGCAACCTCTGATTGGCCCCGCTCGGCGCTGGGTACCAGCGCGGCATGAGCCACCTCTCCGGCAAGACCGTCGCCATCATCGCCACCGACTTCTTCGAGGAGCCCGAGCTCGTCCAGCCGCGGGACGCCCTGCGGGACGCGGGCGCGACGGTGAAGGTCTACTCCGACAGCGGGAACGCCATCCAGGCGGTCCAGGGCGACACCGACCCGACCCAGAAGGTCGAGGTCGACGGGACGTTCGCCGACGTGGACCCGGGGGCCATCGACGCCCTCGTGGTGCCCGGCGGCACCGTCAACGCCGACCGGATCCGCCTCGACGAGCGTGCCCAGGACCTGGTGCGCCACGCCATGGAGCGCAGGCTGCCGCTCGCCGTGATCTGCCACGGTCCCTGGCTGCTCGTCTCCGCGGGCCTGGCCCGCAACCACACCCTCACCAGCTTCCCCAGCCTCGCGGACGACGTCCGGAACGCGGGCGGCACCTGGGTCGACGATGAGGTCGTCGTCGACGGCAACCTCATCACCAGCCGCAACCCGGACGACCTCCCCGCCTTCATCAAGGCGCTGGAGGACGCCCTGTCCTGAGGTGGACACCGCGACGGCCCCGCCGGGCATGAGCCGGCGGGGCCGTCGTGTGCGGGTGTCGCGAGGAGGGTCAGCCGATGTGGACCGGCGCGCCCTCCGGGCCGTCGGTCGCGAGCTCCTCGTGCTTGACGTTGAGGAACAGCCACACCGCGACCGAGCCGACGGCGATCAGCACGGCGCCCACGAGGAAGGCCGCGGTCGCGCCCTCGGTGAAGGCGCCGACGAACGCGAGCTGGCCGGCCGTGGCGGGGTCGACGCCCTGCCCCGCGAACGCACCGAACAGCGAGTCCCTGGTGCCTTCGGAGGCGTTCAGCGCCACCGTGCTCAGGATGGCCAGGCCGAGTGCGCCGCCGACCTGCTGCATGGTGTTGAGCACGCCCGAGCCGATGCCGGAGTCCTCCGCGCGGATGTGGTGCACCGCCGTCAGCGTGAGCGGCACGAAGGTCAGGCCCATGCCGATCGACATCAGGATGATGAACGGGAAGATCGACGTCCAGTAGTTCGTGTCGGAGCCGACGTGGGGCCCGTTCGCGAGGACGGCCGCGGCGGAGTTCGGGACCGAGAGCAGCGAGAACCCGACCAGGGCCGCGGCCGCCATCAGCGTGCCGACCCCGGCGATGTAGCGCGGGTCGATCCGGCTCGCCAGGTTCGACGAGATCGTCGCGCCGACCACGATGCCGACCGAGAACGGCAGGAACGCGAAGCCGGTGTGGAGGGGGCTGTAGCCCACCACCAGCTGGATGAACAGGCTGAGGAAGTAGAACATCGAGAACATCGCGGCCGGCACCAGCGCCATCACGAAGAAGCTGGTCGCCCGGGTGCGGTTCGCGAACACCCGGATCGGCAGCAGCGGGTGCTCCACCCGGGACTCGATGAACGCGAACACCGCGAGCAGCACGATGCCGGCGGCCAGCGACGCGATCGTCCACGGGTCGCCCCAGCCGTACTGCTCCTCACCGGCGCGGGTGAAGCCGTAGACCAGGCCGAGGAGGCCGAGCGTGCCGGTGATCGCGCCCGGCACGTCGAGCCAGCCCGGGTGCGTCTCGGACTCGTTGAGGAAGCGCGGCGCCAGGAAGGCGGCGGCCAGGCCGATCGGCACGTTGATGAGGAAGGTCCAGCGCCAGCCCTCGAGGCCCAGGATCGGGTCGAGACCGGTCAGCCAGCCACCGAGGATCAGGCCCACCGCGGCACCCGCGCCCGACATCATCGCGTAGACCGCGAAGGCCCGGTTGCGGGCCGGGCCGGCAGGGAACGTCGTCGTGATCAGCGCCAGGGCGGTGGGGGAGGCCAGCGCGGCACCCAGGCCCTGGAGGCCACGGGCGCCCAGCAGGAGGGCCTCGTTCTGGGCGAAGCCGCCGAGCAGTGAGGCGATCGCGAAGGTCGCCAGGCCGATCATGAAGATCCGGCGCCGGCCGTACAGGTCGCCGAGTCGGCCGCCGAGCAGCAGGAAGCCGCCGAAGGCCAGGGCGTAGCCGGTGACGATCCACGTCAGGTTGGCGTCGTCGATGTGCAGGTCCTCGCCGATGTAGGGGAGGGCGATGTTGGCGATGGAGGCGTCGAGCACCACCATCAGCTGCGCCACCGAGATGAGCACGAGGGCCCATCCCAGGTGGAGCTTCTTGCCCGAGCCGGTGCTCGGGTCGCTGGCCACGTCGGTCATCAGGGTTGTCCTTCTGGTGGAGGGTCAGGAGCGGGCCGGGGCGCGGGTGGCGGCCGGCAGGAGGATCTGGTCGATCACGCGGGTGATCAGCTCGTCGTCCGGTGTCTCGCCCAGGACGAAGACGCGGTGGAGGACGATGCCGGCGAGCGCCGGCTCGAGCAGGGCGAGGTCGGCGTCCTCACGGATCTCGCCGCGCTCACGGGCGCGCTCCCAGATCTGTTGTGAGGCCGCGATCTTGGGGCCGACCACCTGGGCCCGGAACGCGGCGCCGAACTCGGCGTCGCGGGCGATGGCGGTCAGCACGGCGGCGAACATGGCGATCGACTGGGGGTCGCCGAGGCCGCCCTCGGCGCACATGAGCCCGCGCAGGTCGTCTCGCAGGTTCCCGGTGTCGGGGACCTCCGTCGGACCCTTGCTGTGCTGGAGTGCGTCGACGACGAGGCTCACCTTGTTGGTCCAGCGGCGGTAGAGCGTCGCCTTGGAGGCCTTGGCCCGCGTCGCGACGGCGTCCATCGTGAGCCGGTCGTAGCCGACGTCGGCCAGGACCTCGAGGGTCGCCTCGAGGATCTCCAGCTCGCGGTCGCCCTCGACCCGGGGGCGCTCGGTGGGGGACATCGGTGATCCTTCGGAGTTCGGCTGTCGGTCGCATGGATGAAACGAAACGGTTTCGTTTCATCGGGAACAGCGTAGGGCCGCCCCGCATTCCGGTCCAACCGATATTTCCTGGATCTCCCGCGTGCACGGTCAGCAGTGGTCTGGACCGGAGCGCGCGTGCGCCGGCGTCGATGGTCCCCGGCACAATGGGCCTCGTGAGCGACGCCGTGACGGACCCGCGCGAGGAGCACCGCCTGATCGCCGAGCAGGTCGAGGAGGCGCGCTGGCGCTACTACGTCCTCGACAGCCCGACCCTCGACGACGCGGAGTTCGACCGGCTGATGCGCCGGCTCGAGGAGCTCGAGGAGGAGCTGCCCGAGCTGCGCACGCCGGACTCGCCCACGCAGAAGGTCGGCGGGGCGGTCGCCACGGAGTTCACCGCGGTCGAGCACCTCGAGCGGATGCAGAGCCTCGACAACGCGTTCTCCTTCGAGGAGCTCGAGTCGTGGCACGCGCGGCTCGCGCGCGACGGCGTCACCGACCCGGCGCTGCTGTGCGAGCTCAAGGTCGACGGCCTGGCCATCAACCTGCTCTACGAGGACGGCCGGCTGGTCCGCGCCCTCACCCGGGGCGACGGCACCACGGGCGAGGACGTGACCCCGAACGTGAAGACGATCGACGCCGTACCCCACCGGCTGAGGGGCACCGAGGAGTTCCCGGTGCCCGCGCTCGTCGAGGTGCGCGGCGAGGTGTTCCTGCCGGTCGAGGCGTTCCTGCGGCTCAACGACTCGCTGCTCGAGGCCGGCAAGGCGCCGTTCGCCAACCCGCGGAACTCCGCCGCCGGGTCCCTGCGCCAGAAGGACCCCCGGGTCACCGCGAGCCGCGCGCTCGGCATGGTCTGCCACGGCATCGGTGCCCGGCGGGGCTTCGAGCCGCAGGCGCAGTCCCACGCCTACGAGGCCCTGGCGGCCTGGGGCCTCCCGGTCTCCGAGCAGGTCCGGGTGGTGCCGACGCTGAAGGACGTCGAGGCGTACGTCGAGAACGCCGGCGAGAACCGCCACACGATCGTGCCCTACGAGATCGACGGGGTCGTGGTGAAGGTCGACGACGTCACCCTCCAACGCCGGCTCGGGTCCACCAGCCGCGCACCGCGCTGGGCGATCGCGTTCAAGTACCCGCCCGAGGAGGTCAACGCCAAGCTCCACGAGATCCGGGTGAACGTCGGGCGCACCGGCCGCGTCACGCCGTACGGCGTCATGGAGCCGACCAAGGTCGCCGGCTCGACGGTCGAGAACGCGACGCTGCACAACTACCACGAGGTCGAGCGCAAGGACGTGCGTCCCGGCGACACCGTGGTGCTGCGCAAGGCCGGCGACGTGATCCCCGAGATCCTCGGCCCGGTGCTGGCGCTGCGGCCCGAGGGCCTGCCGGCGTGGGTCGGGCCGGAGGAGTGCCCCGAGTGCGGCACGCCCCTGGTCGAGCAGAAGGCGGGCGACAAGGATCGGCGCTGCCCCAACCACCAGTTCTGCCGCGCGCAGGTGCGCGAGCGCGTGTTCCACGTCGCCGGCCGCGGCGCCTTCGACATCGAGGGGCTCGGGTACGAGGCCGCGGTGGCGCTGCTCGACGCCGAGGTGATCGGCAACGAGGGCGACGTCTTCGACCTCACCGCCGAGCAGGTCCTGCGGGCCCCGCTCTTCACGCGCGCGCCGAAGAAGGGCGAGGAGGGGCCGCAGCTCAGCGCGAACGGGCAGCGGCTGCTCGACAACCTGGCGAAGGCCAAGCAGGTCCCGCTCTGGCGGGTCCTCGTCGGGCTCTCGATCCGCCACGTCGGCCCGACCGCGGCCCGCGCGCTGGCCACCGAGTTCGGCTCGATGCACGCGATCCGCGCCGCCACCGAGGAGCAGCTCGCCGCGGCCGAGGGCGTCGGCCCGACGATCGCCGAGGCGGTGATCGAGTGGTTCGCCGTGGACTGGCACCGCGAGATCGTCGACAAGTGGGCGGCCTCCGGCGTCTCGATGGAGGACGAGCGCGACGAGTCGGTCGCCCGCACCCTCGAGGGCCTCACCGTGGTCGTCACCGGCTCGCTGGTCGACTTCAGCCGCGACTCCGCCAAGGAGGCGATCCTGTCCCGCGGCGGCAAGGCCGCCGGCTCGGTCTCGAAGAAGACCGACTACGTCGTCGTCGGCGACAACGCCGGCTCGAAGGCCGACAAGGCCGAGCAGCTCGACGTCCCGATCCTCGACGAGGCGGGCTTCAAGGCCCTGCTCGACGGCGGCCCCGCCGCCGTCAGTGGCTGAGGTCGGGGTGCTCGGCGGTCCAGCGTTCTGACTGCGTCAGCCGGAACAGGTAGGCCAGCGCCGGCAGCACGATGACGGCGGCCAGGGCGACGACGACGAGCAGGCCCCACAGGGTGGCCTCCGCGCCGGCGGCCTCGGTGATGGTGACCTGGTCGACCAGCAGCCAGGGGTACTGGCCGAGCCCCCACCCGCTGATCACCGCCGCGACGGCGACCACCGCGGTGACCCGGGCGGGGCGGTAGCGCCGGGACCACAGCAGCAGGAGCGTGGCGCTGCCCGCGACGAACGACAGCCCGACGAGAGGGAGGGCACGCCCGGTGAGACCGTCCCAGAGGGTCGGCGCGTCCCTGTCGAGCGGGACGAGACCGGCGACCACCACCAGCCCGGTGACGAGGCCGACGCCGATGGTGCGGCGCCGCAGCGCCGCGGCGAGCTCCGCGTGGCGGGCCCGGTCGGCGTCCGCGACCAGGAACACCCCGGCCAGGAAGGCGCAGGTGCCGACGGCGACGAGGCCACCGACCACCGAGCTCGGATTCAGCCACGAGCCCCAGAGCTCGCCTCTCCCCTCGAGGGGGACCCGCCCGGACGCGATCGCTCCGGCCACCGTGCCGAGGAAGAACGGCGTGATGAGCGAGGACCCGGCGAACACGGCTCCGAACAGCCGCGCCTGGCGCAGGGTTCCGGCGTACTTGCGGAACGCGAAGGCCGCGCCCCGCAGCACGATCCCGAGGAGGGCGAGGAGCAGGGGCAGGATGAGGGTGGTCATCGCTGCGGCGAACGACTCGGGGAACCCGGTCCACCAGATGACCAGCACGTAGATCAGCCAGACGTGGTTGGCCTCCCACACCGGGCCGATGCTGTGGTCGATCTGGGTGCGCAGCTCGGCACCGCTGCGGGCGCCGCCCGCCGTGAGGTCGAAGAACCCGGACCCGAAGTCCGCGCCCCCGAACAGCGCGTAGGCGATCAGCCCGACGAACAGGGCGGCCGCGACGACGACCGGGAGGGTCACCGTGCCCACCGGCCGCGGCGCTCGGGGGAGCTGTCGGCGAGCTCGGGTCCGTAGGGGCTGGGAAGGTCCTCCTCGCCGGCCCGCCACCGGCGGGCCATGGACCGCAGCACGACCACGGCGCCGACGGTCATGGCGGTGTACACGACCACGGTGGCCGCCAGGAGCAGCCACAAGCCGCTGTTGCTCCCAGCGGCCTCGCTGGTGCGCATGTGGCCGTACACGGTCCACGGCTGCCGTCCGACCTCGGTGGCGACCCACCCCGCCTCGAGCGCGATCACGGCCAGCGGCCCGGCGACCACGGCCGCTCGCAGCACCCACCGGCTTCCGAGCGGGTCGCGTCGACGCCAGCGCGCCACCCAGAAGACGACCACCGCCAGGGCGAGGAGCGTTCCGATGCCGACCATCGTCTGGAACGCCACGTGGGTGATGTTCACCGGCGGCCGGTCGGCCGGCGCGAACGTGTCGAGACCCTGCACGGGCTTGTCGAAGGAGCCGCGCGCGATGAACGAGCCCCACTTCGGGATCTCGAGGAACCAGCGTGGCTCACCGTCGATCAGAAGCCCGCCCATCCGCAACGGCGCGGGGTTCTCGGTGGTGGTGGCGAGCTCGAAGGCCGCCAGCTTGGCCGGTTGGGTCTCGCCGAGCCGGATGCCGAGAACGTGCCCGATGACCGGTTGCAGCAGTGCGGCGACGCTGGCGAACGCGAACGGGACGCTGAACCCGAGTCGGTGGTGGGCGTCGCGACGACCGCGCAGCATTCCCGTCGCGTACACCGCGGCGACGACGAACCCGACCAGCATGAAGGCTCCGACCCACATGTGCGCGAACTGGAGGAAGGCGCCGCTGTTGAACAGCACCGCCCACGGGTCGACGTCGACGACCTCGCCGTCCACCACCCGGAAGCCGGTCGGCATGTTCATCCAGGCGTTGACGGCGATGACGCAGTACGTGCCCACGACACCGGCCAGCGCCATCGGGACCAGCATCAGCAGGTGCCGGCGCGGCGGCATCCGTCCCCAGCCGTACAGGTAGATGCCGATGAAGATGGCCTCGACGAAGAACGACAGCCCCTCGAACGCGAACGGCAGCCCGAGGACGTCGCCGAACCGGCCCATCAGGCCGGGCCACAGCAGGCCCATCTCGAAGCTGAGGACGGTCCCGGACACGGCGCCGATCGCGAACAGCACCGCGGAGACCTTGCCCCAGCGCTTCGCCAGCCCGAGTGCCACCGGGTCGTCACGGACGATGCCGCGACGGTGCACGACGAAGATCATCGTCGGGAACGCCACCCCGAAGCAGGCCAGCACGATGTGCCATCCCAAGGACAGCGCCATCTGCTCTCGCGCCGGCAGCAGCCCGGCCGGATCGCTCGCTGCCACGATCAGCAGGTCCTGGATCGGCACGTCGACTCCTCAGCATCCGTCCGCGTCGGTCTCCGGTTCCCAAGACCCCCACCAGCATGCGACCTCGCGGCGTGCCGTGGCACGGGACCGAGGGGTCAGCGTGCGGGGAGCCGCGCGAGCAGGGTGCCGAGCCCGACGGGTTCCTCGAGAGCCATCATGTGCCCGACGTTCGGCATCGTCGGCCCGGAGTTGTGGAACGTGCGCGACACCCACATGGCCGACACCGTGGACCGGTTGCTGGAGCACTACGAGGCCCAGCGGCCGGACACGCGGGCCAAGGCGGTCGTGTGGGAGCACAACACCCCACGTCGGTGATGCCCGGTTCACCGACATGGGTGACGCCGGAATGGTCAATCTCGGGCAGCTGGTCCGCGAGCGCCACACTCCGTCCGACGTCGTGCTCGTGGGTTTCGGGAGCCATCACGGCACGGTGGTCGCGGCTGACGCCTGGGGCAGCCCCGCCCGTCGGATGGCGGTTCCACCGGCCCGGTCCGGGAGCACCGAGGACATGCTCCACCGCGCCCTCGGTGGAGACCCGGGGCTCTCTTCGTGTTCCCGCAGGAGCTGCCGGGGTGGGCGGCAGAGGAGCGCAGCCATCGCGCCATCGGTGTGGTCTACCACCCCGACGCGGAACGATGGGGCAACTACGTCCCCACCGTCCTCGGAAGGCGGTACGACGCGTTCCACTGGTTCGGCGAGACCCGTGCCCTCACCCCGCTGGCCGGGGTCCCGGACAAGACCGGCGAGCTCGAAGCGTGGCCCTTCGGCGAGTAGCCCGGGCCGTGCGGTAGGCGCCGCGTCGGCCCGATCGGTGGGGTCGGCTCTCCCTCTCCTAGGATTGACCCCATGCCTGAAATCACCCGAGACGAGGTCGCGCACCTGGCGAACCTCGCCCGGATCGACCTCTCCGACGAGGAGCTCGACCACCTGGCGCCGCAGCTGACGGTGATCCTGGAGTCGGTCGCCTCGATCCGCGGGGTCGCCGGTGACGACATCCCGCCGACGTCCCATGCGCTGCCGCTGACGAACGTCTTCCGCGAGGACGTCGTGACGCCCGGCCTGACCCCGGAGCAGGCGCTGTCCGGCGCCCCCGAGGTCGAGGAGCAGCGCTTCTCCGTGCCGCGGATCCTGGGGGAGGAGCAGTGACCGACTGGACGCGGAAGACCGCCGCGGAGATCGCGGACGCCCTCGCCGCCGGTGAGGTCACCTCGGTCGAGGTGACGCAGGCCCACCTGGACCGCATCGCCGCCGTCGACGCCGCGGTGCACGCCTTCCTCCACGTCGACGCCGAGGGCGCGCTCGCCCAGGCGGCGGAGTCCGACGCGCGCCGTGCGGCCGGCACCCCGCTGTCGGGCCTCGACGGCGTCCCGATCGCGGTGAAGGACGTGCTCACCACCGAGGGCCTGCCGACCACGTGCGGCTCGAAGATCCTCGAGGGCTGGATCCCGCCGTACGACGCCACCGTGGTGCGCAAGCTCCGCGAGGCCGGCCTGCCGATCCTCGGCAAGACCAACATGGACGAGTTCGCCATGGGCAGCTCGACCGAGCACTCGGCGTACGGCGCCACGCACAACCCGTGGGACCTCGACCGGATCCCGGGCGGCTCGGGCGGCGGCTCGGCCGCCGCGGTGGCCGCCTTCGAGGCGCCGCTGGCGATCGGCACCGACACCGGCGGCTCGATCCGCCAGCCCGGCGCCGTGACCGGCACCGTCGGCGTGAAGCCGACCTACGGCGGCGTCTCGCGCTACGGCCTGGTCGCGCTCGCCAACTCCCTCGACCAGGCCGGTCCGGTGACCCGGACCGTGCTGGACTCGGCGCTGCTGCACGAGCTCATCGGCGGCCACGACCCGTTGGACTCCACCAGCATCGACCAGCCGCTCCCGGCGCTGGTCGAGGCCGCGAAGCAGGGTGCCTCCGGGGACCTGTCCGGCCTCCGGGTCGGCGTGATCACCGAGCTGTCCGGCGACGGCTGGCAGCCGGGCGTGATGACCCGCTTCCAGGAGTCGGTCGACCTGCTGGTCAAGGCGGGTGCCGAGGTCGTCGAGGTGTCCTGCCCGACGTTCGTGCACGCGCTGGCGACGTACTACCTGATCCTCCCGGCGGAGGCGTCGAGCAACCTCGCGAAGTTCGACGCGATGCGCTACGGCCTGCGGGTGTGGCCCCACGAGGGCGCCAGTGCGGAGGAGGTCATGCGCGCGACCCGCGACGCCGGCTTCGGCGACGAGGTCAAGCGCCGCATCATCCTCGGCACCTACGCGCTGTCGAGCGGCTACTACGACGCCTACTACGGCCAGGCCCAGAAGGTGCGCACGCTGATCTCGCGCGACTTCGAGGCCGCGTTCGAGCAGGCCGACGTGCTGGTCTCGCCGACCGCCCCGACCACGGCGTTCAAGCTGGGCGAGAAGCTCGACGACCCGATCGCGATGTACCTCAACGACCTCGCCACCATCCCCGCCAACCTGGCCGGCGTCCCCGGCATCTCGGTGCCCAGCGGCCTGGCCGACGAGGACGGCCTGCCGGCCGGCTTCCAGATCCTGGCGCCCGCGCTCGCCGACGACCGGCTCTACCGGGTCGGCGCGGCCCTCGAGGCCGCGCTGCTCGCGCAGTGGGGCGGCCCGCTCGTTCCCCCCGAGGAGAACCTGTCATGACCGACACCCTGGTTGCCTTCGACGACGTCCTGGCGTCGTACGACCCGGCGATGGGCCTCGAGGTCCACGTCGAGCTGAACACCCACTCCAAGATGTTCTGCGGCTGCCCGACCGAGTTCGGCGCCGAGCCGAACTCCCAGGTCTGCCCGACCTGCCTGGGTCTGCCCGGCGCGATGCCGGTCGTCAACGGCAAGGCCGTCGAGGCGGCGATCCGGATCGGGCTGGCGCTCAACTGCGACATCGCGGAGTGGTGCCGGTTCGCGCGGAAGAACTACTTCTACCCGGACATGCCGAAGAACTTCCAGACGTCCCAGTACGACGAGCCGATCTGCTTCGACGGCTACATGGACGTCGACGTGGACGGTGAGACCTTCCGCGTCGAGATCGAGCGCGCGCACATGGAGGAGGACACCGGCAAGTCGCTGCACGTCGGTGGCGCCACCGGCCGCATCCACGGCGCCGATCACTCGCTGGTCGACTACAACCGCGCCGGCATCCCGCTCATCGAGATCGTCACCAAGCCGATCCTCGGGGCGGGCGCGAAGGCGCCCGAGGTCGCGCGGGCCTACGTCGCCCAGCTGCGTGACCTGATCGTCGCCCTCGGCGTCTCCGACGCCCGCATGGACCAGGGCTCGATCCGCGCCGACGTCAACCTGTCGCTGTCGCCGAAGGGCTCCGGGGTGCTGGGCACCCGGACGGAGACCAAGAACGTCAACTCGCTGCGGTCGGTCGAGCGCGCGGTCCGCTACGAGATGTCGCGGCACGCCGCCGTCCTCGGCGCGGGGGAGAAGATCCTCCAGGAGACCCGGCACTGGCACGAGGACACCGGCATCACCACGAGCGGCCGCGAGAAGTCCGACGCCGAGGACTACCGCTACTTCCCCGAGCCCGACCTGGTGCCTGTGGCCCCGAGCCGGGAGTGGGTCGACGAGCTGCGCGGAACGCTGCCGGAGAACCCGACCGTGCGCCGGGCGCGGCTCCAGGCCGCGTGGGGCTTCTCCGACCTGGAGATGCGCGACACCGTCGGCGCCGGCGCGCTCAACTCGATCGAGGAGACCATCGCGCTCGGCACCGCCCCGCAGGCGGCCCGGAAGTGGTGGCTCGGCGAGCTCGCCCGCCGCGCCAACGAGCAGGGCGTCGAGATCACCGCGCTGCCCGTCGGTCCGGCCGAGATCGCACGGGTCCAGGTGCTCGTCGACGAGGGCACGCTCAACGACAAGCTGGCCCGCCAGGTGTTCGAGGGCCTGTTCGCCGGCGAGGGCACCCCGGACGAGATCGTCGCCGCCCGCGGGCTGGCGATCGTCTCCGACGAGGGTGCGCTCTCGACCGCCGTGGACAACGCGATCGCCGCGAACCCCGACATCGCCGACAAGATCCGCGACGGCAAGGTCGCGGCCGCCGGCGCGCTGATCGGCGCGGTGATGAAGGAGATGCAGGGACAGGCCGACGCCGGGCGCGTGCGCGAGCTGATCCTGGAGAAGCTGCAGTAGCCCGACTCGGCCGAGGGGGCAGCGGGTTATGCTGCGGCCATCACCCACCCACGCCCGCAGCGGGGGAAGCCGGTCCGAGTCCGGCGCTGACCCGCAACCGTGTGCCCGCCCCGTGATGGGCGGGCGAGCCGGAGCACCTGCTGCGTCGCGTCCCGAATGACGCGCTGTCGACGGATCTGCAGCCGCGGGAAGGAACACCATGCGTCCCATCGTCCGAGGGGCGGCGGCGCTGCTCGCTGCCCCCGCGCTGGCCCTGTCGGCGCTCGTCGCCACGTCCGCCCCGGCGTCCGCCGTCGCCGACCCGGCACCCGCGGAGCGCGCCGCCGACTGGCTGGAGACCCAGCTGACCGACGGCCTCGTCCACAACGACCAGCACGGCTTCGACGACGTCGCCCTCAGCGGCGACGTCGCCTTCGCGCTCGAGCGGCTCGGCGGCCACGACGACGCCGTCGCCCAGATCATGGCGGCGATCGAGCCGCTGGCCCGCGACCAGTGGTACACCTCGACGTTCGGGGGCGTGACGACGACGTACGCCGGCTCGCTGGCCAAGGCCGCGGCGCTCGTCCAGCGCACGGGCGGTGACCCCACCGACTTCGGCGGGCACGACCTGGTCGCGGAGCTCGCGGACACCGTCTCGACGACGGGCCCGACCGCGGGCCGCGTGCAGGACGTCAACAACGACTTCGGCGACACCAACACCTTCGGCCAGGCGTACGCCGCCGAGGTGTTCGACGTCGCCGGCAGCGAGCTCACCGGCCCGGTGACCGACTTCCTGCTCGCGCAGCAGTGCGAGGAGGGCTGGTTCCGCCTCTACTTCGCCGACCGCGACGAGGCCGACCAGACCTGCGACCGCGACGATGCGTCGCAGGCCGACCCCGACGCCACCGCGATCGCGGTGCTCTCGCTGCTCTCGCAGACCGACGACACCGACGTCGCCGCAGCCCTGGAGTCCGCCCGCGCCTGGCTGCTCGACCAGCAGCGCGCCAGCGGCGCGTTCATCGGCGGCCCCACCACCGCCGTACCCAACGCGAACAGCACCGGCCTCGTCGGCACCGCGCTCGCCGCGCTCGGCGAGACCGCGGCGGCCGGGAAGGCCGCCGGCTGGCTCCGCGCCCACCAGCTGGTGAACGTCGCCGGCTGCAGGACGTTCGCGAGCGCCGACACCGGTGCCGTCGCCTACGACGACCGGGGCCGCGCGGCGCTGGCGAGGAAGCCGATCTCGGCGACGGTCCGGGACCAGGTCCGCCGCGCGACCGTGCAGGCCCTCGGGGTGCTGCCCCTCGCGCAGACCGGCGGCGGCGACATCGACGTGTTGGCCGGCCCGGACTACGTCCGGGCGGGCGGCCGGGTCCGCATCGGCTTCACCGGCGCGGCGCCGGGCGAGGCGATCTGCGCGCGGATCCCCGGGGGCCCGAGCGGCACGGGCTGGGCCAACCCGCTGGGTGAGGGCGGCGTCACCGTCAAGGTCCCCGCCGGCGGCGCGATCTCGAGGCACACCTACCGCGTGGGCAACCAGGCCGGACCGCTCGACACCGTGCGGGTCGCGGCGCTGGGCAGGAAGAAGCTCGACGTCACCGCCGCCAAGAAGCGCATCCCGGCCGGTGGCCGGCAGACGGTCGTCGTCCGCGGCCTCGCCCCGGGCGAGCTCGCCTCGGTCGACATCTCGTGGGTGGCCGGACCGGGCGGTGCGTCCGGCATGTCGTTCGTCGGCCAGGCCAACCGCCGGGGTGTCCTCCGGGCCCCGGTCAAGGTCGCGGGGCGTCCGGGCGAGGTGACCGCCAAGGCCCAGGGCCAGTTCAAGAACCGCAAGGGCTCCGTGCGGTTCACCGTCACCCGCTGACGTGCTCCCGCTGACGTGCTCCCGCTGACGTGCTCCGCCTGATCTCGCGTCTCGCCGTCGCGGCCGCCCTGGCCGCGACGGCGTACGTCGCGCTCCCCGCCGCACCCGCGGCGGCGGCCGCCTGTCCGACCGCGGACGGGGTCACGGTCGTCGTCGACTTCCACGAGCTGGAGGGCGGCGTGCGGTCCGTGTGCGTCCCCGACGGCGGGGGCGAGGCGGCCAGCCGGCTCTTCCCGCAGGCCGGCTTCCCGCTGACCTACGTGCGGAGCCAGCCCGGCTTCGTCTGCCGGGTCTCGGGCAAGCCCGCCGACAACCCGTGCATGAGCACGCCCCCGGCCGACGCCTACTGGGGCCTGTGGTGGTCCGACGGGAGGTCGGGTCGCTGGAGCTACTCCTCCACCTCGGCGGGCGGGCTCGAGGTGCCCGACGGCGGCTACGTCGCGTTCTCGTGGAACGGCCGGAGCGGCAGCGTCCCGCCGGGCACCAGCCCGACCCCGCGCCCCGACCCGACGCCGACCCAGCAGCCGTCCTCCGCGCAGCCCACCAAGCAGCCGTCGACCCCGTCGACCCCGCAGCAGTCCTCGGCGGCGCCGAGCGGGACCGCGAGCGGGTCGGCGAGCAGGTCGGCGAGCCCGTCCGACCAGCCGAGCGAGGACGCGAGGAAGAAGCCGCGGAAGCCTCGGACCGCCACGGCGAGCGTCAGGGCCACGTCGTCGGAGGCCGCCTCCGACGCGACCGAGACCGAGGACACCGTCGTACCCGCCTCGGCGGACCCGCCGGACGCCGGCGGCGCGGGGCTGCCCGCGTGGGTGGCGCCGGTCGTGGTCGTCCTGCTCTTCGGTGCCGCCGGCGGCGTCGCCGCGGCCCGCCGCCGTCGCGGCGGAGCGTCCTGAGCATGGCCCGGCTGCCGCGCGACCTGCACCCCGCCGCGTGGTGGGTGTGGGCGCTCGGCCTGTGCGCCGCGGCGACGTTCACGACCAACCCGTTCGTGCTGCTGATGCTCGTGGGCGTCGCGGCGACCGTCGTGTCGCTGCGCCGCTCCGACCAGCCGTGGGGCCGGTCGTTCCGGCTCTACCTCTGGCTCGGCGCGTTCATCGTGGCGATGCGGCTCGGGTTCTGGATCGTCTTCGGCGGCTGGTCCGGCGGCCGGGTGCTGCTCGACCTGCCGAGCGTCCCGCTGCCCTCGTGGTTCGCCGGCGTCAGCCTGCTCGGGCCGCTGTACGCCGAGGCCCTGCTGTTCGCGCTCTACGACGGGCTCCGACTGGCCACGATCGTGATCTGCGTCGGCGCCGCCAACTCGGTCGCCAACCCGAAGCGGCTGCTCCGCTCGATCCCCCCGGCGCTCTACGAGGTGGGCACGGCGCTCGTCGTCGCGGTGACCGTGCTGCCGCAGTTCGCCGACAGCGCGCGCCGGGTGCGGGCCGCCCAGAGCCTGCGCGCGGGGGACACCCACCGGGTCCGGCGGCTGCGCCGCTTCCTGGTGCCGGTGCTCGAGGACGCGCTGGAGCGCTCGCTCGCGCTGGCCGCCGGCATGGACACCCGCGGCTACGGCCGCGCGTCCGCCGCGTCGGTCGCGCAGCGCCGAACGACCGGCGTGCTGATGCTCGTCGGCCTCGGCGGCATCCTGGTCGGGACGTACGCCGTCCTCGACACCACCGCTCCTCGCCTCCTCGCGCTCCCGATGCTCGCGCTCGGCCTCGCCGCGGCGGTCGCCGGCCTGCTCAGCGCCGGACGCCGCGTCGAGCGCAGCCGCTACCGCCCCGACGCCTGGGAGTGGCCCGAGCTCGCGGTCGTCGCCTCCGGCCTGGTCGTCGGCGCGCTCGGCTGGTGGACCAGCCGGCACGAGCCCGCGGTCGCCTACCCGGCGCTCGACGGCGTCCCGACGATCAGCGCGACCGTGCTGCTGATGGCCGCGGTGGCCCTCGCCGGCCCGCTCGTCACCCCCGAGCCCCGGCTGGCGGTGGCCTGATGCTCGAGCTGCGCGGCATCACGTTCCGCTACGACGACGCACCCGTCCTCGACCGCGTGGACCTCACCGTCGAGGAGGGTGAGCTCGTGCTCGTCTCCGGCCCGACCGGCGTCGGCAAGTCGACCCTGCTCGGCGTGGTCACCGGACTGGTGCCGCGGTTCAGTGGCGGCACGCTCGCGGGCGACGTGCTGCTCGACGGCGCGAGCATCGTGCACCGGCCGCCCCGGGAGCGCGCGCACGCGATCGGGTACGTCGGCCAGAACCCCGCCGCCGGCTTCGTCACCGACACCGTCGAGGAGGAGCTCGCCTACGGCATGGAGCAGCTGGGCCTCCCCGCCGAGACCATGCGCCGGCGGGTCGAGGAGACCCTCGACCTGCTCGGCATCGCCGAGCTCCGCAACCGCGACCTGCGCACGCTGTCCGGAGGACAGCAGCAGCGGGTGGCGATCGGGTCGGTGCTCACCATGCACCCGCGGCTGCTCGTGCTCGACGAGCCGACCTCGGCGCTCGACCCGACCGCGGCCGAGGAGGTGCTGGCCACGCTCACCCGGCTCGTGCACGACCTCGGCGTCTCGGTGCTGCTCGCCGAGCACCGGCTCGAGCGCGTGGTGCCGTTCGCGGACCGGATGTGCCTGCTGGCCGGCGACGGCCGCGTCCACGTCGGCGAGCCCGGCGAGCTGCTCGTCGGCTCGCCGGTCGCCCCGCCGATCGTCGAGCTCGGCCGGGCCGTCGGGTGGGACCCGCTGCCGCTCAGCGTGCGGGACGCCCGCCGCCGCGCGCGGGGGCTGGCCGACCGGCTCACGCCGCCGGCGTACGAGGACGGGACGGTGGCGCCCGCCGTGGAGGTGCGCGGGCTGTCGGTGGTGCACGGCCGCACGGTCGCGCTGCGCGAGGTCGACCTCGCCGTCGGCCGGGGCCGTGTGACCGCGCTGATGGGCCGCAACGGTGCCGGCAAGTCGTCGCTGATCTGGGCGCTCCAGGGGAGCGGCCGCCGGACCGCCGGCCGGGTGGACGTCGCGGGCCGGGACCCGGGCGAGCTCTCGGCCGCCCAGCGGCGGGCGCTGATCGGGCTGGTGCCGCAGAACGCCGCCGACCTGCTCTACCTCGAGACCGTCCGTGAGGAGCTGGACGCCGCCGACGGCGGCACCGGGCGCGCGCGGGCGCTGCTCGACCGGCTCGTCGCCGGCATCCCCGACGGCCACCACCCGCGCGACCTGAGCGAGGGCCAGCGGCTCGCGCTCACGCTGGCGCTGGTGCTCGCCACCCGGCCGCGGGTGCTGCTGCTCGACGAGCCGACCCGGGGCCTGGACTACGCCGCCAAGCACGTGCTCGCCGGCATCCTGCGCGGCCTCGCCGCGGACGGGCACGCGGTGCTGGTGGCCACGCACGACGTGGAGTTCGTCGCCCAGGCCGCCGACGACGTGGTGGTGCTCGCCGACGGCGACGTCGTCTCGTCGGGGCCGGTGCGCCGGGTCGTCGCCGAGTCGCCGTCGTTCGCCCCGCAGGTCACGAAGGTCCTCGGCCCGCCGTGGCTGCGCGTCGACGAGGTCGCGGGTCAGCTGGGCCGGCTGGACGCCTCGTGACGCCGGCCGTCCGGGTCTCGCCGCGGTCACTGGCCGTGCTGGCGGTCGCGTCGCTCGCCGGTCTCGTGATGCTCTGCTGGCCGCTGCTGCTCCAGGTGCACGAGACGGCCCGCGTCGACCCGCCGTTCGTCTTCCTCGGCCTGCTGCCGGTCGTGCTCGTGGTGGTGCTCGCCGAGCTCAACGAGAACGGCCTCGACCCGCGCGTGCTCGCGATCCTCGGCGTGCTCAGCGCGGTCAACGCGATCCTGCGCGGCGTCTCCCCGGGCAGCGGCGGCGTCGAGCTGATGTTCTTCGTGCTGGTGCTGGCCGGGCGGGTCTTCGGCCCGGGCTTCGGCTTCGTGCTCGGCTGCACGTCGCTGTTCACCTCGGCCCTGCTGACCGCCGGCGTCGGCCCCTGGCTGCCCTACCAGATGCTCTGCGCCGCCTGGGTCGGCATGGGCGCCGGCCTGCTGCCGCGGCGGCTGACCGGCCGGTCCGAGATCATCGCGCTGGCGGCGTACGGCGTGCTGTCGGCCTACCTCTACGGCCTGTTCATGAACCTCTCCGGGTGGCCCTTCCTCGCCGGCATCGTGGTGCCCGGCCACGAGGGCTCGCTCGCGTACGTCGCCGGGGCGCCGGTGTGGGAGAACCTGCGGACGTTCCTGCTCTACACCCTGCTGACGTCGACCGGCTGGGACACGATGCGAGCGATCACCAACGCGGTCGCGATCGTGCTGCTCGGCCCGGCCGTGCTGACCACGCTGCGCCGCGCCTCGCGGCGGGCCACCGTGACGGGGGTCGTCGTCAGGGCCGGATGAGCAGGATGCGGTCGTCGCCCTCGCGGGGGCTGCCGCGGCCGTCGCGGTTGCTCGTCGTCACCCACAGGTCGCCGTCGGGGGTGACGACGACGGTGCGCATCCGGCCGTACTCGCCGACGAAGAAGTCGACCGGGTGGCTGGCGTGGTCGCCGTGCACGTCGACCCGCCAGAGCCGCTCGCCCTTGAGCGAGGCCAGCCACAGGTGGCCGTCGAGGAACGCGAGGCCGGACGGCGACGCCACGTCGGTCGACCACACGACCTGCGGGTTGGTGAGGCCCTGCCCCTCGACGGAGCCCTCGCCGCGGCCCTCGACCATCGGCCAGCCGTAGTTCCGGCCCTTCTGGATCAGGTTGAGCTCGTCGTAGGTGTTGAAGCCGAACTCCGAGGCCCACAGCCGGTCCTCGTCGTCGAAGGCCAGGCCCTGGACGTTGCGGTGGCCGTAGCTCCACACGGGGGAGTCGAACGGGTTGCCGGGCGCGGGGTCGCCGTCGGTGGTGATCCGGAGGATCTTGCCGGCCGTCGTCCCCTTGTCCTGGGCCAGGTCCGGGTGGCCGGTCTCGCCGGTGGAGGCGTAGAGGTAGCCGTCCGGGCCGAAGGCCAGCCGGCCGCCGTCGTGGATGATGCCGTGGGGGATGCCGTCGAGGATCACCTGGAGCGGGCCGAGCCGGCCGCCCTCGAGCGTGGCCTTCCCGATCCGGTTGTCGCTCGCGGTGCTGAGGTAGAAGAACAGGGTCCGGTCCCGCGCGAAGTCGGGGGAGGCGGCGACGCCCAGCAGGCCCGCCTCGCCCCCCTGGTCGCCCAGCGGGACGGCGGCGTCGATGGTGCCGATCTCGCGCACGTCGTACCCGGGCGCCTCGAGGAGCAGCACCCGGCGGGTGTCGCGCTCGGTGACGACCGCGTCGCCGTTCGGGAGGAACGCGACGCCCCACGGCGCGGCCAGCCCGGTCGCGATCGTGTCGACGAGCTCGGGCGGGGTGTCGTCCTGCGTCGGGGTGTCGGTCCCCTGGGGGCGGGACGACTCGGCCGTCGGGCTCGTCTCCGCGGTCTGCGGCGTCGCGGTGACGGTGTCGCCGGGGCCGGCGTCGGGCCCGGCGTCGGAGCACGCCGTGAGCAGGGCGGCGCTCAGCACGAGGGCCGGGACGAGGGCTCGCATGCTGTGACCCTACGTGGGCCGCCCATGGGCCCACCGGATGTGAGCCCACCGGGCAGGACAGGGAGAGGCCGTCCTGCCCGGCGGGCTCAGCCGTTCGCGGCGCGAGCCGCGACCTCCGGCACCGGAGCCTCGCGCAGGGCAGCGAGGAACTCCTCCACCTCGTCGCGCTCCGCACGGCGTTGGGCGAGAGCGGTCGAGGCGATCAGGGCGTTGCGCCGGGCTCCCAGCTGGGAGTCGACCGGCCAACGGCGTACGGCGTCGACGGGACGGCGGAGAAGCAGCGGGACGTGCATGGGGGCTCCCGAGGGGGTTCGACGTGCGTCCCACCCTAGGGAGCCCTCACTTCGGGCCGGTCAACGTCGTGTGACGGTTCCGTGAACTCGGCCGCGGCTGCTGGTCTCGACGGCAAGCGCGCGGTCAGCGGCGGCGCTGGCGACGCTCCTTGACCGTCTCCACGGCCCGCCGGATCCGTGCCTGGTTCTCCGGCTTGCGCGTCTCGTCGTACAGCTTCTTGGCGACGCCCGCCAGCGCCACGCCTCGCATCAGCTTCATGGGGCTCCAGTGCCCGATCGGCCGCAGATCAGTCCGGGGCGGGCGCGACGGTCCGGGCGGAGCGGGTGGCGCCGACGGAGGCGATCACGACGCAGGCCATGGCCAGCCACTGGTCGACGGTGAGGAACTCGCGGAGCACCAGCATGCCGGCGAGGGCGGCCGCCGCGGGCTCGAGGCTCATCAGGATCGAGAACACCGACGGCTTCAGCGTGCGGAGGGCGACGAGCTCGAAGGAGTAGGGGATCAGCGACGACAGCAGGCCGACGAGGGCGCCGAACATCAGGATGCGCGGGTCGAGCAGGTCGGAGCCGCCCCGGCCGATCGCGCCGGGGAGGATGAGGAGCGCGGCGACCACGGAGGCGACGGCGAGGCCGTCGAAGCCGGGCCAGCGGCGCCCGGTCTGCGCGCTCAGGAGGATGTACGCCGCCCAGCAGGCTCCGGCGAGCAGCGCGAAGAGCACCCCGGGGAGGTTGAGGTCCCCGCCGCCGGACCAGCCGAGCACGGCGACGCCCGTGCCGGCGAGCGCCACCCAGAGCAGGTCGCGCGCGCGTCGCGAGCCGAGGACGGCGAGCGAGAGTGGCCCGAGGAACTCCAGCGTCACCGCGATGCCGAGCGGGATCCGCGCGAACGCCTGGTAGAACGACCAGTTCATCAGCCCCAGCGTGACGCCGAACGCGAGCACGACGTACCAGTCCTGCCGCGAGCGTCCCCGCAGCATCGGCCGCGCGATCAGCACGAGCACCAGCGCACCGGTCGCCAGCCGCAGGAACACCAGCGCCGTGGGAGAGACCTCGTCGAAGATCGACTTCGCGACGCTCGCGCCGAACTGGACCGACAAGATGCCGGCCAGCACCAGCCATACCGGGGAAATCAGCGAGAGCGATGACTTCCGGCCGGACACCCGGTCAGAGTAGAAGAGAGCCACGGAGCGTCAGGAGGCAGGCATGTCCGGCAAGACGATGTTGGGCAAGACGATGTTGATGGTGGGGACCCGCAAGGGTCTGTGGCTCGGCACCTCCGACGAGGCGCGCGAGGAGTGGGACTTCACCGGCCCGCACTTCGACATGGAGGAGGTCTACTCCTGCCTCGTCGACACGCGCGGGGGCACGCCGCGGCTGCTGGCCGGCACGTCGTCGCCGTGGCTCGGCCCCCAGGTGCGCCGCTCGGACGACCTGGGCGCGAGCTGGCAGGAGACGCCGAACGGCGCCGTGCGGTTCCCCGAGGACGTGGACGCGAACGTCGAACGGATCTGGCAGCTGGTGCCCGGCTGCGAGGACGGCGTCGTGTACGCCGGCACCGAGCCCGGAGCGGTCTGGCGCTCGACCGACCGGGGCGAGACCTTCGCGCTCGAGCGGACGCTGTGGGACCACCCCCACCACGCCGAGTGGGGTGCCGGCTTCGGAGGGCAGGCGTTCCACACGATCCTCCCGCACCCGACCGACCCCCGGTCGGTGACCGTCGCGATCAGCACCGGCGGCGTCTACCAGACCGCCGACGGCGGGCAGAGCTGGGAGCCGCGCAACGACGGCATCCGCGCGGAGTTCCTGCCGGAGGGTGAGCAGTACCCCGAGTTCGGGCAGTGCGTGCACAAGGTCACCCGGCACCCGGCCCGGCCCGAGCGGCTCTTCCTCCAGAACCACGGCGGCGTCTACCGCTCCGACGACCACGGCGGCCACTGGACCTACATCGCCGACGGGCTGCCCGCCGACTTCGGCTTCCCGATCGTCGTGCACCCGCACGAGCCGGACACGGTGTTCGTGTTCCCGATCGGTGGGGGCGACGGGCGCTACCCGCCGGAGGCCAAGGCGCGGGTCTGGCGCTCGCGGGACGCCGGGAACTCCTGGGAGGAGCTCGGCGACGGACTGCCCGACCGGTTCTACGTGGCCGTGATGCGCGACGCCATGTGGACCGACGACCACGACCGCGCGGGCCTCTACTTCGGCGCCCGCAACGGCACCGTGTGGGGCTCGTCCGACGAGGGCGCGACCTGGCGGCAGGTCGTCGCCGACCTGCCCGACGTGATGTGCGTGCGAGCGGCGGCGATCTGAGCGGAGCCGGCTCGGGCGCCCGCGTACCCACGGACGATCCTGTCGTCGCGGCCGTGGCGAAACGACAGGAACGTCCGTGGCTGCCTCGCCACGGTGGCCGCGCCTAGGTCTGCGGCAGGTGCGCCCCGAGCGGGGGCGGGTCGATGCCGATGATCGGCAGCTCGCCGGTCTCCATCTCGTCGGGGAAGTGGATCGGCTCGGGCACGCCGGCGGTGATGGTGCTGCCGTCCGCGCGCTGCCCGCCCACGATCGGGCGGTCGCCGAGGAGGCCGTCGATGCGGTCGCCCTGGTCGGGGAGGACCACCTCGACGGGAGCGCCGGGCTTCACGACGTACGACTCGCCGCGGACGGTGACGGGCACCTCGCCCTCGCCGGCGTCGACCGTCAGCACGAGGCGGTCCTGGCCGAGGTCGACCAGGAGCCGGGTGCCGCGCCAGGTCAGCCGGTAGCGCAGCCCCTCCCAGGTGGCGGGGAGCCGCGGGTCGAAGCTGAGCTCGCCGTCGTGGTCGCGCATGCCGCCGAAGCCGTAGACCAGCGCGCTCCACACGCCGCCGGTCGAGGCGACGTGGAGGCCGTCGACGGTGTTGCCGTGGAGGTTCATCAGGTCGACGTAGAGCGCCTGGTGGAAGTAGTCGAGCGCGACCTCGTGGTAGCCGACCTCGGCCGCGATCACCGACTGCACCACGGCCGACAGCGTCGAGTCGCCGGTGGTGATCGGGTCGTAGTACTCGAAGTCGGCTCGCTTCTCCTCGCGGGTGAACCGGTCGCCCTGGAGGAACAGCGCCAGCACGACGTCGGCCTGCTTGAGCACCTGGAAGCGGTAGATCACCAGCGGGTGGTAGTGCAGCAGCAGCGGCCGCAGCTCGTCGGGCGTGCGGGACAGGTCCCACACCTCGCGGTCGAGGAAGTAGTCGTCCTGCGGGTGGATGCCCAGGCCCTCGTCGTAGGGGATCGTCATGCCGTCGGCGCACCGGCGCCACTCGCCGACCTCGTCCTCGCCGAGGCCGAGCCGGGCCACCATCCGCCGGTGCTCGTCGGGGTAGGAGTCGCGCAGCAGCTCCACCGAGCGCGCCGCCTCCTCGAGGTTGAAGCGCGCCATGACGTTCGTGAACAGGTTGTTGTTGACCACCGTCGTGTACTCGTCGGGGCCGGTGACGCCGTGGATATGGAACGACGGGTCGCCGCCGTTGCTGCGCCAGAACCCGAGGTCCGCCCACATCCGCGCGGTCTCGACGAGGATGTCGATGCCCTCGCGGACGAGGAAGCCCTCGTCGCCGGTGGCGCGGACGTACTTCATCAGCGCGTAGGCGATGTCGGCGTCGATGTGCACCTGGGCCGAGCCCGCGGCGTAGTAGGCCGACGCCTCCTCGCCGTTGATCGTGCGCCACGGGTACATCGCCCCGCTCTGCGCCATCTCCAGCGCCCGCTGGCGCGCGGCCGGCAGCATCATCGAGCGGAAGTGGAGCGCGTTCCGTGCCACCTCGGGCTGGGTGTAGCTGAGGAACGGAATCACGTAGATCTCGGTGTCCCAGAAGTAGTGGCCCTCGTAGCCGGAGCCCGTCACGCCCTTCGCTGGTACGCCGAGGCCGTCGGTGCGGCCGGTGGCCTGGGCGAGGCTGAACAGGTTGTAGCGGACGGCCTGCTGCACGGCGAGGTGCTCGGGGGTGTCGCCGTCGATCTCGACGTCGGCGGCGGCCCAGAAGTCGGCGTACCAGGCCCGCTGCTCCTCGCGGTAGTGGTCGACGCCCTGGCGGCGCGCACGGTCCAGGGTGCGGTCGCAGCGGTCGGCCAGCTCGCGAGCCGGGACGTGGCGCGAGGTGTGGTACGAGACGGTCTTGGTCAGCCGCATCACGTTGCCCTGGGTCGCGTCGACCCGGAATACGGCCTTGGCGTGGTCGTCGTCGCCGCGGACGACCAGTTCGTGGACGTCGTCGGTCTCGAGATGGTGGTCGGCGGCGACCGCTAGCGTCATGCCCGAGTGCGCGCACTCGTAGCCGAGCAGCAGCCGGTCCTCGTGCGGGAAGCTGAGCCGCGGGAGCAGCACCCGGCCCTCGAACTGCGTCGTCTTGCGCGGGTCCATGCCGTGGGCCTGCTCGGGCATGCGGTACTCGTCCATGCCGTCCTGGCGGTTCAGGATCTGCGAGGACACGACGACGGGCGCCTGGCCGGTGAGCACCTCGATCTCCAGCGTCATGACCGCGAGGTGGCGCTGGGTCATCGAGACCATCCGGGTGGAGTCGATGCGCACCCGCTTGCCCGACGGCGTGCGCCAGACGAGGTTGCGGCGCAGCACGCCGTCGCGGAAGTCCAGTCTGCGCTCGTAGTGCTCGAGGTCGGACGTGCCGAAGGTCAGCGGCTCGTCGTCGACGTAGATCTTCATCAGCGTCGTGTCCGGGGCGTTGACGATCGTCTGGCCGGTGCGGGCGAAGCCGAACGCCGCCTCCGCGTGCCGGATCGGCCAGGTCTCGTGGAAGCCGTTGACGAACGTGCCGTGGGCGAACGCCGGCCGCCCCTCCTGCGGGGTGCCGCGCATGCCGAGGTAGCCGTTGGCCACCGCGAACAGCGTCTCGCTCACGCCCAGGTCGCCGGGCTGGTAGCCGACCTCCTCCAGCGCCCACGGGTTCACCGGGAACCGCCCCCGCGGCATCGGGTCCGGCCCGACCCGGCGCGCGCTCACGCGGCGTCCCCGGGCACGAGGTCGGCCAGGTCGTCGACCACGATGTCGGCGCCGGCCTCGCGGAGGGTCTGCGCGCCCGCGCCGCGGTCCACGCCGACGACGAGGCCGAAGTCCCCGGCCCTCCCGGCCCGTACGCCGGACACCGCGTCCTCGAGCACGACGGAGGTGGCCGCGGTGGCGCCGAGCTCCGCGGCGGCGTGCAGGAACGTGTCGGGCGCCGGCTTGCCGGCCAGCCCGAGCCGGTGGGCGACGTCGCCGCTGACCACGGCCTGGAACCGGTCGAGCAGCCCGGCCGCCTCGAGCACCGCCGGGGCGTTCGCCGACGACGACACGACGGCGAGCGGGGTGCCGAGGTCACGCAGGTGGTCGAGCAGCCGCACCGAGCCGGGGTAGGCCTCGACGCCGCCGCGCTCCAGGACCGCGTTGAACGCGTCGTTCTTGCGGTCGCCGAGCTCGACGACGAGCTCCTCGGTCGCGGGGATGCCGCGCGAGGCCAGGAAGTCGCGCACCCCGTCGTACCGCGGCTTGCCGTCGACGTGGGCGTAGTAGTCGGCGTCGGCGTAGGGCGCGGTGTCGCCGTCGCCCGACCAGGACGCGAGGAAGCCGTTGAACATCTCCGCCCACGCACGCATGTGCACGACCGCCGTCGGCGTGATCACGCCGTCGAGGTCGAAGAGGACAGCGTCGTAGTCGGTCCAGGTCACGGTCACGGCCACCAGGCTAGGCGCGAGCGGGTGCGGGGCCTACTCCGGGACGAGGCGGTAGGCGCCGTCGGAGGCAGCGGTGGCCATCGAGGCGTAGGCGCGCAGCGCCGCCGAGACGGGGCGGACCCGGTCGACCGGGGTGAACGGCCGCTCGCGCTTCTCCTGGGCCGCCCTGCGCTGGTCGAGGACCAGCTGGTCCACGTCGAGCGTGATCGAGCGGTTCGGGATGTCGATGGAGATCGTGTCGCCGTCCTCGACGAGCGCGATCAGGCCGCCGCCGGCGGCCTCGGGAGAGACGTGGCCGATCGACAGGCCCGAGGTGCCGCCCGAGAAGCGGCCGTCGGTGAGCAGCGCGCACTGCTGGCCCAGGCCCAGGCCCTTGAGGTACGACGTGGGGTACAGCATCTCCTGCATGCCGGGGCCGCCCCGCGGGCCCTCGTAGCGGATGACGACCACGTGGCCGGGCTCGACCTTCTTGGACAAGATGCCCTCCACCGCGTCGTCCTGGGACTCGAAGACGATCGCGGTGCCGGTGAACGACCAGATCTCCTCCGGCACGCCGGCGGTCTTCACGACGCAGCCGTCCTCGGCGAGGTTGCCCTTGAGGATCGCCAGCCCGCCGTCCCGGGTGTACGCGTGCTCGACGTCGCGGATGCACCCGTCGGCGGCGTCGGTGTCGAGGGACCCCCACCGGTTGTCGGTCGAGAAGGCCTCCGTGGTGCGCACGCCGCCGGGCGCGGCGTGGAAGAGGTCGAGCGCGGCCTCGCTCGCGGTGCCGCTGCGGATGTCCCACTCGGCGAGCCACTCCTGGAGCGAGCGGCTGTGCACGGAGTGGACGCCGGTGTTCAGCATCCCGCCCCGGTGGAGCTCGCCGAGGAGGGCGGGGATGCCGCCGGCCCGGTGGACGTCCTCCATGTGGTACTTCGGGGTGTTGGGGGCCACCTTCGCCAGGCACGGGACCCGTCGGGAGACCGCGTCGACGTCGTCGACGGAGAAGGTCATCCCGGCCTCGCGGGCCGCGGCCAGCAGGTGGAGGACGGTGTTGGTGGAGCCGCCCATCGCCACGTCGAGGGCGAACGCGTTCTCGAAGGCCTCGTGGGTGGCGATGTTGCGGGGGAGGACCGACTCGTCGTCCTCGTCGTAGTAGCGCTTCGCGAGCTCGACCACCAGCCGCCCGGCCTCCTCGAAGAGGCGGCGGCGCGAGCTGTGCGTCGCGAGCGTCGAGCCGTTGCCCGGGAGGGAGAGGCCGATCGCCTCGGTCAGGCAGTTCATCGAGTTCGCGGTGAACATGCCCGAGCAGGAGCCGCAGGTCGGGCAGGCCGAGCGCTCCACGATGTCGAGCTGCTCGTCGGTGACCGCGTCGTTGACCGCGAGCACCATGGCGTCCACCAGGTCGAGCTTGGAGTGGACGACGCCCTCGATGGCCTGGGTCTTGCCGGCCTCCATCGGACCGCCGGACACGAAGACGACCGGGATGTTGAGGCGCAGCGCGGCCATCAGCATGCCCGGGGTGATCTTGTCGCAGTTCGAGATGCAGACCAGCGCATCGGCGCAGTGCGCCTCGACCATGTACTCGACCGCGTCGGCGATCAGCTCGCGGCTGGGCAGGGAGTAGAGCATCCCGGCGTGGCCCATCGCGATGCCGTCGTCGACGGCGATCGTGTTGAACTCCTTCGCCACGCCGCCGGCCGCCGCGACCTGCTCGGCGACGATCTTGCCGAGGTCACGCAGGTGCACGTGGCCGGGGACGAACTCCGTGAAGGAGTTGGCGATCGCGACGATCGGCTTCCCGAAGTCGGAGTCGGTCATCCCGGTCGCGCGCCAGAGCGCCCGGGCGCCGGCCATGTTGCGTCCCGAGGTCGACGTAGCGGAGCGGAGGATCGGCATGCGTCAAGGGTATGGGAGTGGGCGCTCGGGCATAGTCTCGGTCCATGAGCGACACCGGGCCCCCCGACATCAAGCCCCGTTCCCGCGACGTCACCGACGGCCTCGAGCGCGCCGCCGCCCGGGGCATGCTCCGGGCCGTCGGCATGGGGGACGACGACTGGGAGAAGCCGCAGGTCGGCGTCGCGTCGAGCTGGAACGAGATCACGCCCTGCAACCTGTCGCTCCAGCGGCTCGCGCAGGCGGTCAAGCACGGCGTGCACGCGGCCGGCGGCTACCCGCTGGAGTTCGGCACCATCTCGGTCTCCGACGGCATCTCGATGGGCCACGAGGGCATGCACTTCTCGCTGGTCTCGCGCGAGGTGATCGCGGACTCGGTCGAGACCGTGATGATGGCCGAGCGCCTCGACGGCTCCGTGCTGCTCGCCGGCTGCGACAAGTCGCTGCCCGGCATGCTGATGGCCGCGGCGCGGCTCGACCTCGCGAGCGTCTTCCTCTACGCCGGCTCGATCATGCCCGGCCAGGTCGACGGCAACGACGTCACGATCATCGACGCCTTCGAGGCGGTCGGCGCCTGCCTGGCCGGGAAGATCAGCCGCGAGGAGGTCGACCGCATCGAGCGTGCCATCTGTCCGGGTGAGGGCGCCTGCGGCGGCATGTACACCGCCAACACCATGGCCGCCGTCGCCGAGGCGATCGGCATGTCGCTGCCGGGCTCGGCCGCGCCGCCGGCGGTCGATCGCCGCCGCGACGGGTTCGCACACCGCTCCGGCGAGGCCGTGGTCGGCCTGCTCCGCCAGGGCATCACCGCGCGCCAGATCATGACGAAGCCGGCGTTCGAGAACGCGATCGCGGTCGTGATGGCCCTGGGCGGCTCCACCAACGCCGTGCTGCACCTGCTCGCGATGGCCCGCGAGGCCGAGGTCGACCTGACCCTCGACGACTTCAACCGCATCGGCGACAAGGTGCCGCACCTCGGCGACCTCAAGCCGTTCGGGCGCTACGTGATGAACGACGTCGACAAGGTCGGCGGCATCCCCGTCGTGATGAAGGCCCTGCTCGACGCGGGCCTGATGAACGGCGACTGCCTCACCGTCACCGGGAGGACGATGGCCGAGAACCTCGCCGAGCTCAGCCCCCCGAGTCTCGACGACGACGTGCTCCGCAAGATCGACCGGCCGATCCACGCGACCGGCGGCCTCACCATCCTCAAGGGCTCGCTGGCCCCGGAGGGCGCGGTCGTGAAGAGCGCCGGCTTCGACGAGTCCGTCTTCACCGGCACCGCCCGCGTCTTCGACGGCGAGCGCGCCGCGATGGACGCCCTGGAGCGCGGCGAGATCCAGGCCCGCGACGTGGTCGTCATCCGCTACGAGGGTCCCAAGGGCGGTCCCGGCATGCGCGAGATGCTGGCGATCACGGGTGCGATCAAGGGTGCCGGGCTCGGCAAGGACGTCCTGCTGATCACCGACGGCCGCTTCTCCGGCGGCACGACGGGCCTGTGCGTCGGCCACATCGCCCCCGAGGCGGTCGACGCCGGCCCGATCGCGTTCCTGCGCGACGGCGACCGGATCACCCTCGACGTCGCGAACCGCACGCTGGAGGTGGAGATCCCCGGTCCCGATGCCGAGGAGGAGTGGGAGAAGCGCAAGGTCGGGTGGGAGCCGCATCCGCCGAAGTACACCCGCGGCGTCCTCGGCAAGTACGCCAAGGTCGTGCAGTCCGCGGCGCACGGCGCGATCACCAGCTGACCATGCGGGACGAGCGCGCCCCGGTCCTCCTCCTGGTGCTGCTCGGGATCGTCGGGCTGCTCGTCGTCGCGTGGGGCGCCGGTCAGCAGGGGTCCGTGGGCGACGCGGCCGCCCCCGTCGAGGTGATCGAGCTCGAGGACGGGCCGGCCCAGCCGGTCGAGGAGGCCGAGCCGGTCGAGGAGGCCGAGGAGGCGGAGGCCGTCGAGGAGCGCCCCGGGGAGCCGGTGGAGCTGCCCGGCGGCGGCACGGAGGTCTTCGCCGGCAACCGGTTCCTGGTCGCCTACTACGGCACCGGCCAGACGCCGACCATGGGCGTGCTGGGGGAGAGCCCGCCCGACACGATGGACCGCCGGCTGCACCGGGCCGCGGCGCCGTTCCGCCGGCCCGGCCAGCCGCTGCGGCACGTCTACGAGCTGATCGTGACGATCGCCGACGCGAGCCCCGGGCCGGACGGCGACTACAGCCACGACATCCCGCGCGAGGTCGTCGAGACCTATGTCCGGGCCGCGCACCGCAACGGGGCGCTGCTGCTGCTCGACCTCCAGCCCGGGCGCAGCACCTTCCCCGAGGTCGCGCGCCGGTGGGCGTGGGCGCTGCGCGACCCGTGGGTCGGGCTGGCGCTCGACCCGGAGTGGCGGATGGGCCCGCGGCAGGTGCCCGCCCACACCATCGGGCAGGTGCGCGCGGCCGAGGTCAACCGCACGTCGGCCTGGCTGTCGCGGCTCACCCGCGAGGAGGGCCTGCCCGAGAAGCTGTTCGTCCTGCACCAGTTCCGCACCGACATGGTCCAGGACATCGGCCGCGTGCGCGCCCGACCGGGGCTCGCGATGGTCCAGCACGTCGACGGGTTCGGCACGCCGCAGCAGAAGCGGGCGACGTACCACGCGGTGGCGAAGCCTCGTCAGTTCGCGATGGGCTTCAAGCTGTTCTACGACGAGGACGTCCGCCGGATGGGCCCGCGCGACGTGCACGGCCTGCGGCCGAAGGTCCGGTTCGTCAGCTTCCAGTGACCGTGGAGCCGACCGTGGAGCCGACCGTGGAGCCGACCGTGTAGCTCAACCGGTGGGACGCGCCGGGCTCGAGGACGACCAGGTCCGTGCCGCTGCGGAACGCGTCCGGCGGGCAGCTCATCGGCTCGACCGCGAGCGCCTGCCGCGCCGGGTCGTGGCTGTCGCAGCTGAAGACGTGCACCCACCGGCACCCCTCGCCGAGCGTGAGCGTGATCGCGCGGTCGCCGCCGGCCAGGCGGACGGTGTCGCCGGTGTCGCCGCCGAGGTCGCCGCCGAGATCGCCGAACGGGTGGTCGAGCACCAGGGCGCCGACCGCGCGTCCCGCGCGGAAGTCGTACGCCGTGCCGTCGACCGCCTGCGGCGGACCGGGCAGCCCGCGGTCGTCCATCGGGCACCAGGTCGCCGCGGGCAGCGTCAGCTCGACGTCGTCCGCCGGACGGCCGAGGGTGAAGTAGGGGTGGTGCCCCGCGCCGTACGGCGCCGGCCGGTCGCCGGCGTTGGTCGCGGACAGCGTGACCGCGAGCCCGGCGTCGGTGAGGTGGTAGTCGGCCTCGAGGTCCAGCGCGAACGGGTATCCCGCCTGGGGCACCAGCGCGTGGCGCAGCACCGCGCGGGTCGCGTCGGGGTGGTGCACCTCCCAGTGGATCCATCCGGCGAGGCCGTGCAGCGCGTTGCCGCGGGCGGCCTCGGTGAGCGCCAGCTGGTGGGTCGCCCCGTCGAAGTCGTACCGGCCGTCGCCGACCCGGTTGGGCCACGGCTGGAGGGTCCAGCCGCGGTAGTCCGGGCAGATCTCGCCGGCCGGCCAGCCGGCGACCAGGTGCTCGCCGTGGTGGGTGAGCGTCCGCAGGGCGGCGCCGACGGCGACCACCTCGGCGGCGTACGGGCCGTGCTCGAGGACGAGGGTGTGTCCGGACGGGTCGCGCACGGGGGCAGCCTGACACAATCCGCGCATGTCATCGCTGCGCCCGCTCGTGGCGGGGATCGACTCCTCGACCCAGTCCTGCAAGGTCGTCGTCTGCGACGCGGCCACCGGCGAGCTCGTGCGCGAGGGCTCCGCCGCGCACCCCGAGGGCACCGAGGTGCACCCCGACCACTGGTGGGAGGCGCTCCAGCAGGCGATCGCGGCGGCCGGCGGGCTCGACGACGTCGAGGCGATCGCGGTCGGCGGGCAGCAGCACGGCATGGTCTGCCTCGACGAGGCGGGCGAGGTCGTCCGGCCCGCGCTGCTCTGGAACGACACCCGCTCCGCGCAGGCCGCGCTGGACCTCATCGACGAGCTCGGCGGGCCGCAGGCGTGGGTCGACGCGGTCGGTCTCGTGCCGGTCGCCTCGTTCACGATCACCAAGCTGCGCTGGCTGCGCGACCACGAGCCCGAGAACGCCGCCCGCACCGCGGCCGTCTGCCTCCCGCACGACTGGCTGACCTGGAGGCTGTCCGGCGCCGGCCGGAACGGGCCGAGCCTCGACACCCTCGTCACCGACCGCGGCGACGCGAGCGGCACCGGCTACTGGTCCCCGGCGACGGGGGAGTACCGCCGCGACCTGCTCGAGCTCGCTCTCGGCCACGACGTTGTGCTGCCGCGCGTCGCCGGGCCCTCCGAGGTGGCCGCCCGCACCCCGGCCGGCCAGGCGCTCGGCGCGGGCACCGGCGACAACGCCGCGGCCGCGCTCGGCCTCGGCGCGGTCGCCGGCGACGTCGTCCTCTCGATCGGTACGTCGGGCGTCGCCTGCGCCGTCGCGGAGGAGCCCGTCGGCGACGTGACCGGCGCGGTCGCCGGCTTCGCGGACGCGACCGGCCGCTTCCTCCCGCTCGTCGCCACGCTCAACGCCGCCCGGGTCCTGGACGCCGCGGCCCGGATGCTGGCGGTCTCGCACGCCGAGCTCTCGGTCCTCGCGCTCGCCGCGCCCGCCGGCGCCGGCGGCCTCGTGCTGGTGCCCTACCTCGAGGGCGAGCGCACCCCGAACAAGCCCGACGCCACCGGCGCGCTGCACGGGCTCCGGCTGGAGACCGCCACTCCGGCGTACCTCGCGAGAGCGGCGGTCGAGGGCATGCTCTGCGGCCTCGCCGACGGCCTGGACGCGGTCCGCGCCCTCGGCACGCCGGTCGAGCGGGTGGTGATGGTCGGCGGCGCCGCCCGCTCGCAGGCGGTGCAGGAGATCGCGTCCGCCGTGCTCGGGCTCCCGGTCACCGTCCCGCAGCCGGGGGAGTACGTCGCCCGCGGCGCCGCCCGCCAGGCCGCCTGGGCCCTCGCCGGCACCCCGGAGCCGCCGGAGTGGCCGCTGGCCGGCGTCGTCGAGACGTCGGTCGAGCCGACGCCCCACGTGCGCGACCGGTACACGAGCGTGCGTGACCTGACCGCGGCCCGCCCGTGAACGATCCGCTGGCGGCGTACCGCGACCGCTTCGTCGGCGCGGAGTCGCCGCTGGTCTACTTCGACGGCAACTCGCTCGGCCGGCCGCTGAAGGCGACCGGGCCGCGGCTGGCCCGCTTCGTCGAGGAGGAGTGGGGCGGCCGGCTGATCCGCGGATGGGACGAGGCGTGGTTCGACCTCCCGCGCACGATCGGCGACGAGCTCGGCCGGGTCGTGCTCGGCGCCGGGCCGGGGCAGGCCGCGATCGGCGACTCGACCACGGTCCTGCTCTACAAGATGATGCGCGCGGCCGTCGCCGCGCGGCCCGGCCGCACCGAGATCGTCATCGACCGCGACAACTTCCCGACCGACCGGTACGTCGCCGACGGCGTCGCCCGGGAGTGCGGGCTCACCCTGCGCTGGATCGACGTCGACCCGGCGGCCGGCGTGACGGCCGGGCTGCTGGCGGCGGCGGTCGGCCCGGACACGGCGCTCGTGGTGCTCTCCCACGTCGCCTACCGCTCCGCGTGGCTCGCGGACCTGCCCGAGCTGACCCGCATCGCCCACGACGCCGGGGCGCTGGTGCTCTGGGACCTCTGCCACTCGGTGGGGTCGGTGCCGCTGGCGCTCGACGACTGGGGCGTCGACCTCGCGGTCGGCTGCACGTACAAGTACCTCAACGCCGGGCCCGGCGCGCCGGCCTTCTGCTACGTCGCGCGACGCCACCTGGACACGCTGACCCAGCCGATCCAGGGCTGGATGGGCGCGGTCGACCCGTTCCTCATGGGGCCGACCTACGCACCCGCCGCGGGCATCCGCCGCTTCCTGTCCGGGACCCCGCCGATCGTGGGCATGCTGGCGATCGAGGACATGGTGGCGCTCCTCGACGAGGTCGGCATGCCCGCGGTGCGCGAGAAGTCGGTCGCGCTCACGGCGTACGCCATCGAGGTCGCCGACGACCTGCTCGCCGACCGCGGTGTCGTGGTCGCGTCGCCCCGCGACCCGGCGTGGCGCGGCGGCCACGTGACGCTCAACCACCCGCTGATGCGCGAGGTGACCGCGGCGCTGTGGGAGCGGGACGTGATCCCGGACTACCGCGACCCCGGCGGCCTGCGCCTCGGGCTGTCGCCGCTGTCGACGTCCTTCGAGGAGGTCGGGCGCGGGCTCGAAATGGTTCGCGACACCCTCGACGGGATGACAGCCTGAGCCCATGCGGTTCCCCCGTCCCCTCCGGCCCGGCGACACCATCGGCGTCACCGCACCGTCGAGCGGGATCCGGCCGTCCTACCGGCCCCGGCTCGACGCTGCGGTCCGGTCGCTGGAGAAGCGCGGGTACGAGGTGGTGCTCGGTGACTGCCTCGGCGCCGACGGTGTTGTGTCGGCGCCGAGGGAGCAGCGCGCCGCGGAGCTGACCGCGATGCTCGCCGATCCGGCGATCCGCGCGGTGGTGCCGCCGTGGGGCGGGGAGCTGGCGATCGACCTGCTCGACCGGATCGGCTGGTCCGAGCTCGCGGACGCGGAGCCGACCTGGCTGGTCGGCTTCAGCGACCTCACCACCCTCATGCTGCCGCTGACGCTCGAGCTCGGCTGGGCGACGCTGCACGGGAGCAACCTGATGGACACGCCCTACTTCCCGCCCGAGGGCCTCCTGCACTGGACCGAGGTCGCGTCGGCGACGGCGCCGTTCACGCAGACCAGCCCGGACCGCTATCGGGCGACCGGCTGGGACGACTACGAGGCCGAGCCCGAGGTCTGCTGCTGGACGCTGGAGAGCACGGGGACTTGGCGGGTCCTCGATGGCTCGGCCGTCGACGTGACCGGCCGGCTGGTCGGCGGCTGCATCGAGACCGTCGGCCCGGTCGCCGCCACGCCGTGGGGCGACGTGCGGTCCTTCGGCCGCGCCCATGCCCCCGACGGGCTCATCGTCTACCTCGAGGCCTGCGAGGACGGCGCCTACTCGATCGCCCGCACGCTGCACTCGCTGCGGTACGCCGGGTGGTTCGAGCACGCGAACGCCGTCCTCATCGGGCGGACGCACGCCCCGGACATGCCCGACCTCACCCAGGACGCCGCCGTCGCCGACGCGCTCGGCGACCTCGGCATCCCGGTCGTGCTGGACGTCGAGTGCGGCCACGTGGCGCCGTACCTGCCGCTGGTCAACGGCGCGCTCGCCCGGGTCGTGGCCGACGGCGACACCCGGCAGATCACGCAGACGCTCGCCTGAGCGAGCGGTTCGCCGGGAGTGGCCGGGGGCCTGACGTGCCGCGAGGCACCGCCCCCGAAGGAACGGTGCCTCGCGAGACGTCGGCTGTGGCTCAGACGCCGCGGCCTCCGCGGACGCGGCCGAGGATGAACAGCACGAGCGCGATGATGGCCAGCACGATGAGGATGGTCCACAGCATGGTGTCACTCCGTTCGGTTGGATGGTGCCGCCCATTGGTGCCCGCTCGTGGCCGCGACCAAACTCGCCCTGCTCTCAAGGTCTTCATCACGGCGGGACCGGGCTCGGCGCCGCAACGGGTGCCGGCGAGTTGTGCCAAGGTGGAGAGCGTGGACCAGCGGATCAGCTTCGTGACCCTGGCGGTTCGCCACCTCGAGGCCAGCCGGGCGTTCTACGTCGATGGCCTCGGCTGGGAGGCCGCGCTGCACGTCGAGGACGACGTGCTCACGATCCGGGTGGGGGAGCACGTCGTGCTCTCGCTCTGGGTCGAGGAGCACTTCGAGGCCGAGGTCGGCGCCGTACGCCGCGGGCCCGGCGTCGCGCCGATCACGCTCTCCCACAACGTCGCGACCGCGGCGGAGGTCGACGCCGTCCTCGAGACGGCGCGGGCCGCCGGGGCGGACCCGGTCCACGCCGCGCAGGAGCGGGAGTGGGGCGGCTACTCCGGCTACTTCGGCGACCCCGACGGCTACCGCTGGGAGATCGCGACCAACCCCGGACCGATCGGACAGGTGGTGCTGCCATGAGTGATCCCCAGCAGGTGCTCCGTTTCCCGCAGGTGCAGGCCGAGGGGCTGGCCGACTGGCGGTTCTTCCTGATGAAGCTGCACGCCCGGTTCGAGACCGGCAGCTTCGTCAAGGGCCTCGAGCTCGTCACCCGGATCACCGAGGCGGCCGAGGAGGCCAACCACCACCCCGACGTGGTGCTGACCTACCCCCGGGTCGACGTCGACCTCCACAGCCACGACGCCCACGGCGTGACCTCGCGCGACATCGCGCTGGCCCGCCGGATCTCCGAGATCGCCGCCGAGCTCGGCATCGCGTCCGCGCCGCGGGAGGTGTCCACGCTGGAGCTGGCGCTCGACGTGCCCGACGCCGACGAGGTGCAGCCGTTCTGGCGGGCGGTGCTCGCCTACGAGGACCGCCCGGGCTGGTCGGAGATCGCCGATCCTGGCGGCCGCAACAACACGCTGTGGTTCCAGCAGGCGCCCGACGCCACCGGCGAGGTGCAGCAGCGCTTCCACCTCGACATCGTGGTGCCGCGCGAGGTCGCCGAGGAGCGCGTCGTGGCGGCCGTCGCCGCGGGCGGCACGCTCGTCACCGAGGAGTTCGCGCCGGCGTTCTGGGTGCTGGCCGACGCCCACGGCAACAAGGTCTGCGTCTGCACCGCCGACGGGCGGGACTCCGCCGAGGGATGAGACCGCTGTCCCGGATGTTGGGACGCGTGGCACACTCGGATGCGGGCAGGAGGCCCGTGCGGCTACGGTGACGTCATGCGCAAGGACATTCTTGTACGCACGCGACGTGTGAGCTGACCGGACACCGAGCTCAGCGCGCACGTCACCCCTCGCCGCCCACCGCCGGGCCGAGGGGTTTTTTGTTGGGCAGCGCCCGACATCCAGTACGGGACGAACAGGAAGAGACGATGAGCGAGCAGATGACAGGCGCGCAGAGCCTGATCAGGTCGCTGGAGGCAGCCGGGACAACCGACATCTTCGGCATCCCGGGCGGCGCCATCCTCCCGGCGTACGACCCCCTCATGGACTCCTCGATCCGGCACATCCTGGTCCGGCACGAGCAGGGCGCCGGCCACGCCGCGCAGGGGTACGCCGCCGCGACCGGCCGCGTGGGCGTCTGCATGGCCACCAGCGGCCCGGGCGCGACCAACCTGGTGACGCCGATCGCCGACGCGCACATGGACTCGGTCCCGATCGTCGCCGTGACCGGCCAGGTCGGCGCCGCCTCCATCGGCACCGACGCCTTCCAGGAGGCGGACATCCGCGGCATCACCATGCCGATCACCAAGCACAACTTCCTCGTCACCGACCCGGCCGAGATCCCGCGCACCGTCGCCGAGGCGTTCTACATCGCCTCGACCGGCCGCCCCGGCCCGGTGCTCGTCGATGTGGCGAAGTCGGCGCTCCAGGCCACCACGACCTTCGACTGGCCGACCGAGCTCAACCTGCCCGGCTACCGCCCGGTCACCCGCCCGCACGCCAAGCAGATCCGCGAGGCCGCGAAGCTCATCCTCGAGTCGCGCCGCCCGGTGCTCTACGTCGGCGGCGGCTGCATCCGCGCCGGTGCCCACCGCGAGCTCAAGGTGCTCGCCGAGCTCACCGGCATGCCGGTCGTGACGACGCTGATGGCGCGCGGCGCGTTCCCCGACAGCCACCCGCAGCACCTCGGCATGCCGGGCATGCACGGCACCGTCGCCGCGGTCGCCGGCCTCCAGCGCAGCGACCTGATCATCAGCCTCGGTGCCCGCTTCGACGACCGGGTCACCGGCAACCTCGACTCGTTCGCCCCGCACGCGCGGGTCATCCACGCCGACATCGACCCGGCCGAGATCGGCAAGAACCGCGCGGTCGACGTCCCGATCGTGGGCGACTGCCGCGAGGTGATCAGCGACCTCGTCGTGGCGCTCAAGGCCGAGGCGGACGCCGGGCACACCGGCGACTTCGAGCACTGGGTCGAGTTCCTGGCCGGGGTGAAGAAGAAGTACCCGCTCGGCTACGACGTCCCGGACGGTGAGCTCGCCCCGCAGTACGTCATCGAGCGGCTCGGCCGGATCGCCGGCCCCGATGCCGTCTACGCCTCCGGCGTGGGCCAGCACCAGATGTGGGCCGCCCAGTTCGTCGGCTACGAGCAGCCGAACACCTGGATCAACTCCGGTGGCCTCGGCACCATGGGGTACGCCGTCCCGGCGGCCATGGGCGCGAAGGTCGGCCGGCCCGACACCACGGTGTGGGCGATCGACGGCGACGGCTGCTTCCAGATGACCAACCAGGAGCTCGCCACCTGCGCGATCAACGACATCCCGATCAAGGTCGCGGTCATCAACAACGAGTCGCTCGGCATGGTCCGGCAGTGGCAGTCGCTGTTCTACAACGAGCGCTACTCCAACACCGACCTGCACTCCAAGCGGATCCCGGACTTCGTGAAGCTCGCCGACGCCTACGGCTGCGTGGGCCTGGCCTGCGAGAGCCCGGACGACGTCGACGCCACGATCAACAAGGCGATGGAGATCGACGACGTCCCGGTGGTCGTGGACTTCCGCGTGCACCGCGACGCGATGGTGTGGCCGATGGTCGCCGCCGGCACCAGCAACGACGACATCAAGTACGCGCGCGACATGGCGCCGAAGTTCGACGACGACGCAGATGTGGAGCTCCGCCCATGACGACCGCTGTCAACACCCGGCACACGCTGTCCGTCCTGGTCGAGAACAAGCCCGGCGTGCTGGCCCGCATCGCGGGCCTGTTCAGCCGCCGCGGCTTCAACATCGACTCGCTCGCCGTGGGCCCGACCGAGCACCCCGAGGTCTCCCGGATGACCATCGTGGTCAACGTCGAGGAGTCGCCCCTCGAGCAGGTCACCAAGCAGCTGAACAAGCTGGTCGAGGTGATCAAGATCGTCGAGCTCGACGGCTCGGCCTCGGTCAACCGCGAGCTGCTGCTGGTCAAGGTCAAGGCCGACAGCGACACCCGCGGCCAGGTCCTCGACGCCGTGCAGCTGTTCCGCGCCAAGGTCGTCGACGTCGCCCCGGACGCCGTGACGATCCAGGCGGTCGGCAACGCCGACAAGTTGGCCGACCTGCTCCGCGTGCTCGAACCCTTCGGCGTCCGCGAGCTCGTGCAGTCCGGCATGGTCGCGATCGGCCGCGGCTCCCGTTCCATCTCCGAGCGCAACCTGCGCCCGGTGACAATTCCGGCTCCGCCCGCAGCGGGCTGACGTAGCACCCCAACAAGAAGGAGAAGCCCCCGTGGCTGAGATGTTCTACGACGACGACGCCGACCTGTCCCTGATCCAGGGCAAGAACGTGGCGGTCATCGGTTACGGCAGCCAGGGCCACGCCCACGCGCTGTCGCTGCGCGACTCGGGCGTCGACGTCCGCATCGGCCTGCAGCCGGGCTCGAAGAGCCGGGCGAAGGCCGAGGCCGAGGGCCTGCGGGTCGTCACCCCCGCCGAGGCCGCGGAGGAGGCCGACGTCATCGTCATCCTCGCGCCCGACCAGCACCAGCGAAAGCTGTACGCCGAGGAGATCGAGCCGCAGCTCGCCCCGGGCGACACCCTGGTCTTCGGCCACGGCTTCAACATCCGCTTCGGCTTCATCACCCCGCCCGAGGGCGTCGACGTGTTCATGGTCGCGCCGAAGGGCCCCGGCCACCTGGTCCGCCGCGAGTTCGTCGACGGCCGGGGCGTCCCGGTGCTCGTCGCCGTCGAGAAGGACGAGTCCGGCAACGCCTGGCCGCTCGCCCTGTCGTACGCCAAGGGCATCGGCGGCCTGCGCGCCGGCGGCATCAAGACCACCTTCACCGAGGAGACCGAGACCGACCTGTTCGGCGAGCAGGCCGTGCTGTGCGGCGGCGCCTCGCAGCTGGTCATGTACGGCTTCGAGGTCCTCACCGAGGCCGGCTACCAGCCCGAGGTCGCCTACTTCGAGTGCCTCCACGAGCTGAAGCTGATCGTCGACCTCATGTACGAGGGCGGCATCGCCAAGCAGCGCTGGTCGGTCTCCGACACGGCCGAGTACGGCGACTACGTCTCCGGCCCGCGCGTCATCACCCCCGAGGTGAAGAAGAACATGGAGGCCGTCCTGGCCGACATCAAGAACGGCTCCTTCGCCAAGCGCTTCATCGACGACATGGACGCCGGCTCGCCGGAGTTCAACGAGCTGCGCAAGAAGGGCGAGCAGCACCCGATCGAGCAGACCGGTCGCGAGCTGCGCAAGCTGATGTCGTGGGTCAAGAGCCACGACTCGGACTACACCGAGGGCACCGCCACCCGCTGATCGAACGCCGAGTCGGCGCTGTCTCAGCTGAGACAGCGCCGACTCGGCGTTATTTCGGCGGCGTTTGTCGATCCGCCGGTACCGCCGTTCGACTCCGGGGTGAGAGGGTCCAGGCGAGGACCCGGGCAACCCAGGAGAAGACCGTGAAGTACATGGTGATCATGCGCGCGACCGACGAGTCGTTCGCGGCGATGAGCGAGATCGACTTCGACGAGATCATCGCGACGATGGGCGCGTTCAACGAAGAGCTGATGAACGCCGGCGTGCTGGTCGCGGCCGAGGGCCTCGACGACGCGTCGACCGGCGTCGTCGTCGACTACTCGCAGACGCCGCCGGTCGTGACCGACGGGCCGTACGGCGAGACCAAGGAGCTGTTCAACGGCTTCTGGATCCTCGACGTCGCCTCGCAGGAGGAGGCCGTGGAGTGGGCCAAGCGCGCGCCGCTGGGTGGCCCGGGCATGAAGGCCGAGATCCGCCGGGTGCCCAGCATCGACGAGTTCCCGCAGGACAACCCCTGGATCCAGCGCGAGCGGGCCTGGCGCGAGGCCAACGGCCAGCTGTGACGACGGCCCGCGCGGCCGTCGAGGCGGTGTGGCGGATCGAGTCCGCCCGCATCGTCGCCACCCTGGCGCGGTACACCGGTGACTTCGCGCTCGCCGAGGACCTGGCCCAGGAGGCGCTGGCCCAGGCGCTGGTCACCTGGACGCGGGAGGGCGTGCCGCCCAACCCCGCGGCCTGGCTGCTCACCGTGGGGCGGCGGCGCGCGATCGACGCGTTCCGCCGCCGCGCGGCCCTCGACGAGCGGTACGCCGCCATCGCCCGTGAGCACTCCGAATCGGTCGGGGACGACGTGCTGTGGGACCCCGACGTCATCGAGGACGACGTGCTGTCCCTGATCTTCATCTCGTGCCACCCGGTGCTGTCGCGGGAGGCCCAGGTCGCGCTCGCCCTGCGGGTGCTCGGCGGCCTCACGAGCGACGAGATCGCCCGCGGCTTCCTGGTGCCGACCGCGACCGTCCAGGCGCGGATCACCCGCGCCAAGAAGACGCTCGCCGCGGCGCAGGTGCCGTTCGTGCTGCCCTCGCCCGAGGAGCGCCGCGAGCGGCTCGGTCCGGTGCTGAGCGTGCTCTACCTGATCTTCACCGAGGGCTCCACGGCGTCGTCCGGCACCGCTCTGATCCGGGTGGATCTCGCCCGTGAGGCGATCCGCCAGGCCCGCGTGCTCGCGCGGCTGATGCCCGACCAGGCCGAGGTCCACGGCCTGCTGGCGCTGCTCGAGCTGACCGCGGCGCGGTTCCCGGCGCGCACCGACGCGTCCGGCGATCCCGTCCTCCTCGAGGACCAGGACCGGGGTCGCTGGGACCGGGCCGCGATCCGCCGCGGCCGTGCGGCCCTGGCGCTGGCCTCGTCCGGGCGCGGTCTCGGGTACTACGGGGTCCAGGCCGCGATCGCCGAGTGCCACGCGGTCGCACCGACGGTCGCCGAGACCGACTGGGACCGGATCGTCCTGCTCTACGAGGCGCTCTCCCGCATCGCTCCCTCGCCGGTCGTCGACCTCAACCGCGCCGTCGCGGTCTCGATGGCCTCCGGCCCGGAGGCCGGGCTGTCCCTCCTCGACGAACTGGACGAAGGTGCCTTCCGCGGGTCGCACCTGCTCCCGAGCGTCCGCGGTGAGCTGCTCAGCCGGCTGGGGCGGGTCGAGGAGGCCCGGGAGGAGCTCGCGACCGCCGTACGACGGTGCGAGAACGAGCGCGAGCGAGGGGTGCTGGAGCGGAAGCTGGCCGCGCTGTGAGCCCCAAGCGCGGCCAGCTCAACGTCTTCGGCCAGTGATTGTTGACGAACGTCACAGTTCCCACTAGTCTGTGAAAACAATTCGCTTAGCGAAAACTTTTCTTCCTCGGGGATACCACTCGTTGCGCGCTCTAACCGGCGTGTTGCCTGAAGGGACAGCCGTCATGATGAAATCGCCCACCAGTTCTCGAAGCCGTCGGGCCGCCCTCGTGGCGGCCCCGGCCGCTCTGCTTGTACTGGCGGCCTGTGGGTCCGACAGCAGTTCGGACCAGACCGCTGAGGAGTTCTACTCTGGGCGGCAGATCAGCCTGATCGTCACCCAGCCGCCCGGCGGTGGTTTCGACACCTACGCCCGCCTCTACGCGCAGTGCATGCCGGAACACCTGCCGGGCAAGCCCACGATCGTGGTGGAGAACATGCCTGGCGCCGGCAACATCGTCGGCATGAACTACCTGTCCACGGCCGCCGACAACGACGGCTCGGTGTTCGGGACCGGAGAGGGCAGCGCGGCGATGGCACAGCTGCTCGGTGCCGAGGGCGTTCTGTACGACATGAGCGAGTTCGGCTACCTCGGCATGCCGGACAAGCCGGTCAACATGATCCTCGTTGCGCGGGCCGAGGCTGGCATCACGTCCATCGACGAGGTGATGGACGGCAGCAAGACCCTCAAGATCGGTATCGCTGCACCGGGTTCTTTGCTTGCCGACCCCGCGATCCTCCTGAAGGAGGTCGTCGGCGCCAACGTGCAGCTGGTCCCCGGCTACGAGGGTACGGGGCCCCTGGGCTTGGCCGTCGAACAGGGTGAGATCGACGCATTCTTGGTGGGCGACGCCTCACTCCGCGCGGAGTACGCCGACAAGATGAACAGTGGGGAATGGGTCTCGCTGCTTCAGAGTGCCGAGGAGGGCGAGCCGGCGTACGGAGGCGAGTTCGTCGAGGACATCCCGAACTTCGAGTCGCTCGCTGACAACGAGGACGACGCTCTGCTCCTCAAGGTCGGTGTCCGCGACCGCGCGTACCACCGGCCGTACTTCACGCCGGCCGGCGTGCCGGAGGACCGCGTCGAGGCCCTGAAGGCGGCGTGGGAGGCCTGCACGGAGGATCCCGAGTTCATCGCGCAGGCAGAAGAGGCCGGTCGCCCCATCGAGCCGGTCGACGCGGAGACGCTCCAGGAGACCTACACCGGCTTCATCAAGGACACTCCGGACGCCACGACCGAGACGCTCAAGGCCATGCTCACGCCGGAGGAATGACCTGTGACCCGCACCCCTGGACCCGGAGGCGTGACGAGATCGGTGCGCGCCTGACGGGTCCAGGGGGCGGTGGTGGAGGGGAGTGCCAGAAAGGGTGCCGCTGGCGTGAGCGCTGTGGAACGTGATTCACCAACTGGCCCGGGTCGGGATGCTGGGTTCGGCGTCTGAGGGGACACCGCGAGCCAGGTCTTTCAACTCCTGCCTGCCACCGAGACCTCGGATGAAGCCGGGGCAACGATCCGAATCTACGAACAAATCGACTATCGAAAAACGAAGGACGGCATCCTCGTGGGCTCCTCAACGGTACGCATGCTGTGCAGCGACATCTCGCACATGGCGCTCGGCTACGTCTGGCGCGACAGCGGCATCACCCAGAAGCACGGGTTCGACCTGGTGACGCACATTGCCAACGCCGACGTGCCCGGGCAGCCGCGGATCGAGATGGGGCAGCGCGGCCCCAAGGTGCTGGCGGGGGAGTACCAGTTCATGAGCGGATTGCACCACGACACCTACGCGTATCGCGCTCGAGGTGACAAACGCTTCGTCTACCTCGCGCAGGCGCAGAACGACTGGGATGACCGGCTGGTCGCGGCGTCCTCGGTGGGATCGCTGCACGACCTCGCCGGCAAGAAGATCGTGGTGAGCACCTCGGCGCCGTGCGTCTTCGGCAACTTCCGAAGCGCGCTTGCCCACGCCGGTGTCGACGTGGAGCAGGTCCAGTTCGAGGTCTGGCGAGAGCAGGGGACCCTCGTGGCCCGCCGCGCCGTGGACGCGGTCCTGGCGGGTGAGGCGGCAGCGGCAGCCGTCGATGTGCCCTTCGACCGGTATGGCGTGACGCGGGGGCTGCGAGTGTTGGACCTGCCGCAGATGCCGGTGATCCACAACACCACGATCTGCGCGAATCGCGAGTGGGTGCTCGAGAACGAGGAGCTGACTCGATCGTTCTTGCGCTCGATGATCGAGACGATCCACTTCTTCAAGACTGAGCCTGACGCTGTTCGCGACATCCTCGGGTCGACGCTGGCCCCGTTGATCGGTATCGAGGACCCCCGTGACGTCGCTCACCTGCAGGACTTCTGGGCCCAGGCCCTGAGCCCCAAGCCGTACCCGCACCCGCTAGCGATCTGGAACGTCTACCAGCTCGACACGCTCAAGGACGAGCGGTCGAACTTCATCGGGCCGATGGAGATCTGGGACACCAGCTATCTGAGGGACATCGACGACACCGACTTCATCGACGACCTCTACGGCGGCGCGCGCAACGCGGCCGCCCCGCCGGTCAACGCCCTGATCTGACGGAGACGGACACGCCTTGGCAGCGCAGCCGATCCGACGAAAGTAGAAGGAATACACAATGGTGGAAGCGCTAGGCGAGGGCCTCGCGATGATCCTCACGCCGTCGGCGATGGCCTACCTCGTACTCGGCGTGTTGATCGGTCTCCTGGTGGGCGTTCTTCCGGGTCTCGGTGGCCCGGCCGCGCTGTCGCTTGTCCTGCCTTTCACGTTCGGCATGGAACCCGCGGAGGCCTTCGCCCTGATGTTCGGGCTGGCCGCCGTCATCACCCTGGCGGGGGACCTGACGTCGATCCTCATCGGCGTCCCAGGCGAGGCAACCTCAGCGGCGATGGTGCTGGACGGCTATCCCATGGCCAGGAAGGGGGAGGCGGGACGCGCGATCGGCGCGACCCTGACCGCCTGCCTCTTCGGCGCAGTCTTCGGCCTCATCATCATCCTGCTGATCATTCCGGTCGTCAGACCCCTGGTCTTGAGGTTGCAGTCGCCGGAGCTGTTCATGTTCACCATCCTCGGGCTGAGTTTCATCGCTGTCCTCAGTCGGGGCAGCCGGCTCAAGGGACTCATCGCCGCGACGCTGGGCCTGCTCATCGCGACGGTGGGCCTGGATCCCCAGACGGGAATCACGCGGTTCACATTCGGTGAGATCGGCCTGTGGGACGGGGTCGGAATCGTGAGCGTGGCGATGGGGCTCTTCGCCGTCCCGGAGCTGCTGCAGCTACTGCTGTCGAAGGATGAACAGCAGTCGCGCAAGGTCGACGTAGGCGGCGCGCGACGCGGCTTCGGGGACGTCATCCGGGGTTGGGGGCTGACCCTGCGCTGCAGTGCACTCGGCGCTGTGGTGGGGATCGTTCCCGGCCTGGGTGGGGCTGTCGGCCAGTGGGTCGCGTACGGCCATGCCGTCCAAAGCTCGAAGGACAAGGACCGGTTCGGGAAGGGAGCAGTGGAGGGCGTCATCGGCCCCGCCGCCGCCAACCAGTCCAAGGAGGGTGGAAGCCTCATCCCGACGCTCGCCTTCGGTGTCCCCGGAGGCACCATGATGGCCATCCTCATGGGAGGGCTGTTGATCCAGGGCGTCATCCCTGGCCCCAAGATGCTGTCAGAGGACCTCTCCCTGACGATGTCCTTCATCTGGATCATCCTGTTCGCCAACATCGTCGCGGTGGCGATATGTCTTCCCTTGGCGGGCCGCATCGGATGGCTGGCCACGGCTCGGGCGTCCGTGCTGGTGCCCGTGGTCACGGTCTTCGTCTACGTGGGTGCATTCGCCCAGCACCGCCAGCTCATCGACATCTGGCTCATGCTCATCTTCGGGGCGATCGGCGTGGTCATGGTCGCCTGCAACTGGCCGCGACCGCCACTCATTCTGGGGCTGGTGCTCGGGGACCTCTCTGAGCGCTATCTGTTCAGGTCCGTGGCAGGTGACGGCTGGGACTGGCTCACCCGACCGACCGTGATCGCTATCGCGGTCGTGACCGTGCTGGTCATCATGAGTGGCACCGTAAGCCGTGGTGGTCGCAAGGCCGCCGCGCCGGAGATGGAGGATAGCCGTGGCTGAATTCGAGGTAGTGCCCACGCGCAGGACCAGCTCGTCGCTGGCAGTCCTCCGCGAGATCCTTCCGGACCTCGCCGTGCTCCTATGCGCCGCGTACGCCTTGACGACTGCGCTCGGATGGCCTGATCGCGCCGCCTTGTTCCCGAAGTACATCAGCATCGTGCTGATCGTCCTGGTGCTGCTCCGGATCGGCGCAGTGGTGATGAAGCAAGTCCGTTCCAGGGGCGGCGCGGCAGCGGACGAAGGATCGACCGTCGCCATGGACGTGGCGCTGGAACTGCGGGGCAACGGTCGTGTGGTGCTTGCGCTCGCTGGAATCCTCGTCGGATTCGGGATCGCCGTGATCGGACTGGGCTTCACCGTCGGCACCGCCGTGGCTAGCACCATCTACGTACGGTTCGTCGCCCGGGACTCCTGGCTCGTCGCACTGCTGACAGGACTCCTGCTGGCAGGTCTCATCTGGAGCCTGATCTCCTTCTTCAACCTCGAGTTCCGGGTGGGTCTGTTCTTCTGATCCCGGCTGCAGAAACGCCGCGGTCGGTGTCGCGGCCGATCCACGTCGGCTTGACAACGGGTCACAGTTTTCGTATAACGAAGATTGTCCCGTTTGGGCCGAGCTGCGAAGGAGTCGCACGGTGACGAATGGCCAGACTCGGCAAGAGGCGATGGGCGGATTAGCCAAGGGCCTGGCGATCCTTGAGAGCTTCTCGGCCGAGGTTCCGCGCATGACGGTGACCGATGCGTCTCAGGCGTCCGGCACCACGCCTGCCGCCGCCCGTCGGTGCCTCCTGACGCTCGTAGACCTCGGCTACCTGACGCACGACGGCAAGTACTACCGGCCGACGCCGCGCGTCGCCCGGCTCACTCGCGCCTACTCCGCGACGGCCTCGCTGCCAACGCTCGGACAACCCTGTCTGTTGGCCGTGCGAGATGAGCTGGAGCAGTCTGCGTCACTGGCGGTCCTTGAGGGAGGCGAGTCGCTGTTCGTCGCGCGTGCCGAGGCCGCGAGGATCGCGTCTGCGGGGGTGAGGGTCGGAACAACCCTCCCGCTGTGGGCGTCGTCGACAGGTCGGGTGCTGGCGACCACGCTTACCGAGGACGCCCTCAGTGCGGTCTTGGAGGGCAGTCAGCTCGAGCGCAGGACGCCCAAGACCGTTGTCTCTCGCTCGGCCGTGCGCAAGCTCATCGAGAGCGCCCGAGAGGACGGTGTCGCGTACACCGACGAAGAACTCGAGTTGGGCGTGCGGACGATGGCGGTTCCAGTCGTGGACTCCGCCGGGGTCACCCAGGCGGCCATGAGTGTCAGCGCCTTCGCGGCCCAGGTCTCCATGAGCCGCATGAGGGACGAGTTCCTGCCGGTCCTGCGCCGCGAGGCGCAGCGACTGGGCCGCATGCTTTGACCTGTTCCGCGGTCTGACCCCCAGAACACCTCCGCGACCGGGGTAGGCCCCGGGATGCCTCCGCGCATGCCCCGGGGCGTTGTCGCACGTCCTCGGCGGGCGTGTGTCGTGCCGCCGGCCCATCCCCTCGGCCGGCCTCAAAAGGCTGAGAGCACGACGGATGGCGTTGACACTCGCGCTTTCGTGTCACTAGGATACCGAATAGATTTCGGATAGCGAAAGAATGAGGATGTGGGGTGGTCGGCAGATGAGAGCGGCAGTGGTGGGTGGAGGGATCGGCGGCCTTGCGGCAGCCAACAGCCTGCTCGAGCGCGGCGTCGACGTACATGTCTATGAGCAGGCGCCCGAACTCGGAGAGGTCGGGGCCGGCGTTTTGATCACCCCGAACAGCTTGCGTGGGTTGGAACGCATGGGGCTCGCGGAGGCGCTGGCCGAGGTCGGCGCTCCGGTCGGCCACGGGTCCACCTACTACCGCGCGGACGGGACGGTCGTTGCGCCGATCCTGACTACGGACAGCTCGGGCTGGAACGGCATGTACGGCATGCACCGTGCAGACCTGCTGAACGTTCTGGCGGAGCACCTGCCACCGGACAGGGTTCACACCGGTCACCGGTGCACGGGCATGGTCCAAGACGACAGAGGGTGCCTACTGGCGTTCGAGCATGGGGCGGAGGTGCAGGCCGACGTGGTGATCGCAGCGGATGGCATCAACTCGACCCTTCAGCGCTACGTCGTCGCGCCCGCCCGGCCGGTCAACTCCGGTTCGGTCGCATATCGCGGCCTCATCCCAGCGAGCCTGCTCCCTGACTGGCCCGTCGGGGTGTCGCAGCTGTGGATGGGCGAGCGCAAGCACTTCCTCGTCTACCCCGTCCGCGGAGGCACGCTCATCAACTATGTGGGCTTCGTGCCGTCCGATGCCGAAGCGGAGGAATCATGGTCCGCGCCGGGTGACGTTGACATGCTCAGGAAAGCATTCGAGGGCTGGGATCCGCGGGTGACCAACTTGCTCGAGCAGGTGGAGACCACGCACTGGTGGGGGCTCTACGACCGCGAGCCTCTCGCCACCTGGACCCAGGGTCGGTTGACACTGCTGGGCGACGCCGCGCATCCCATGCTGCCTCATCTCGGGCAGGGAGCCAACCAGTCGATCGAGGATGGTCTGGCGCTTGCCATCCATCTCGCGGCCTCCGACGCCGAGAGTGCACCTGCGGCGCTGCGGGCCTACGAGCAGCAGCGGCGCCCCAGGACCACGGAGGTGCAGCGAGGTGCACGCATGAACGGGCGTCGCTACGACTCGCACTTCGACGATCTCAGCGTGCGGGACTCCGAGATCGCAGAGTCGACCCTCTTCCGCTCGTGGCTGTATGACCACGATGTCGAACGCGAGGCTGCGACCTTGGTCCAGTCGTCGCTGGCAACGAGCCGAAGGGACGTATGACATGCAGCGTATCGAGACTGAGCAGATCAGCGGGGTACTCGCGATCATGCCGACCCCGGCGACGGCACACGCTGCCGATCCGCGGGTGCAGGACACCGTTGACCACGAGGAGACGAGGCGCGCTGTAGGCGCACTGGTCGACGACGGGGTCGACGCGGTGCTGACCAACGGCACCTTCGGCGAGGGCGCCACCTTGACGTGGGATGAACACAGGGCGTTTGCGAGCACAGTCGTGGACGAGGTGTCCGGCCGCGTTCCGGTGTTCGTCGGGGCGACGACCCTCAACACGAGGGACACCATCGCGCGCGCCGCCGCACTTCGGGACCTCGGCGTCAGCGGACTGCTCTTGGGTCGGCCGATGTGGTCTCCGTGCGACGAGACGGCGACGGTGGACTTCTACCGGCACGTGGCACAGGCGGTCCCCGAGCTGGCCATCATCGTCTACGACAACCCGGTGTCCTTCCGCGGAAAACTGAGCCCGCGGGTCTATTCCCGGCTCGCGGACATCCCACAGGTCGTCGCCGCGAAGTATCCCGTGCTCGGCCCGTCCTTCCTGGCCGACCTGGAGGCCAGTCGAGGTCAGCTCAAGCTACTTCCGGTCGAGAGGGACTGGTACTACGTGTGGCGGTGGGCACCGGACCAGATCACGGCCTGCTGGAGCGGCAGCGCCTCGTGTGGACCGGCGCCGGCCATCGCCTTGCGGGATGCCTTGAGGGCCGGACGCGCCACCGAGGCCGAGGCCATCGCCAACTCCTACCGGGCTGCCTCGCGTACGTTCTTTCCGCAGGGCAGCTTCGAACTCTTCTCGACCTACAACGTGCAGCTCGAGAAGATCCGCATCAACGAGGCCGGCTACATCAAGGCGGGCCCTAGCCGGCCCCCGTACGTCCACTGTCCTGACGAGTACGCCGAGGGGGCTCGCGAGTCCGGACGCCGCTTGGCACAGCTCCACGCCGACCATCTGGCGGCCCGGCGAACCGGGGAGTCGGTCGCGGCCGCACCTCCCGGAGCGACCTCGTGATCTCCACCGTGCCGCAGGTCCATCACCTGATCGGAGGTGAGGCTGTCCCGGGGCGGCACACCTTCGAGGTCAAGGATCCTGGGCGACCCGCGGACGTGGTGGCTGTGGTCGCCGAAGGCGACGCCGAGCATGTCGACAGGGCCGTGGTGGCGGCCGGAGCTGCATCCGGCGTGTGGGCGGGCATGGCCCTGGGGGACCGGCTGAAGCTGCTGACGGATGGTCTCGCCGCGGTCGAGTCCATCGCGGACGAACTCGCCGCCACGCTGGTGCACGAGAACGGTGCCTTGCTGCGGGAGGCTCAGATGGACGTGAACCGCGCCGTCGCGCTTTCCCGGTCGATGTTCGCCATCGCGGAGGACCACCTGGCCGACCATGTCCTCGACGGCCCAGCCGACGTGATCACGGTGTTGAAGCAGCCCGTGGGCATCGTGGGCATGGTGGTGCCCTGGAACTCGCCCATGGTCCTGGCGGCTTCCAAGGTGGCTCCGGCGCTGGCCGCGGGAAACACGGTGATCCTCAAACCGTCGCCGGAAGCTCCCGTGGCGCTGACTCGCGCCATGGCGACCTTGGCCGCCTTCCTTCCTCCCGGCGTGCTCAATGTCGTGAACTCCGCGGGAGGAGCCGGCCCCACGCTGAGTGCGCACCCCGACGTCCGCAAGATGTCGTTCACGGGTAGCACGCAGGTCGGGCGAGCCGTGATGTCGGCGGCCGCCGGCAACCTCAAGCGCGTCAGTCTCGAGCTGGGAGGCAACGACGCCGCAGTCATCCTCGACGATGTCGATCTGGAGGCCTCGGTCGACGCCCTGGCCAGCGGCGTCTTCACTCGTGCCGGGCAGATCTGCTTCGCCATCAAGCGCATCTATGTGGCACGGTCCCGCCACGACGAGCTCGTAGACGCCCTGTGCGCTCGCGTCGATCGGTACGTCGTGGGGCACGGCATGTCAGAGGGGGTCGACTTCGGTCCGCTCATCAACGCCAGGCAGGCAGAGCGGGTCATCGACCTGGTGGATCGGGCGCTAGTCGGTGGCGCGAAGGTCCATGAGCTGGGCCGGTTGAGCGATGAGGCGGCAGAGTCGGGCGGTCATTACCTCCGCCCTGTCGTGGTGACGGGCGTCGACCAGAGCGCCGAACTGGTCTCCACCGAACAGTTCGGTCCGGCGATCCCGGTCATTCCTTTCGGCAATGTCGATGAGGCGGTCACGCTCGCCAACGACTCTGAGTTCGGCCTCGCCTCGTCGGTGTGGTCCAGCGACCCGGAGAAGGCGTTCGCGGTCGCCGCGCGTCTGCAAGCAGGCAGCACGTTCGTCAACAGCCACAATGTTTGGTCACTCTCGTTCGACATGCCGTTCGGCGGCGTCAAACAGAGTGGCATCGGGCGCGAGCGGACAGCGCTCGGCTTCGATGAGTACATCGAGCACCACGCCATCAGAGTTCCGAAACACACCACCTGACCGGAGAACTGTCATGTCACAACCACAGAACCTCGCCGGATTCCGGGCAGAGATCTCAGAACAGCGCACGCCCCTCCCTCGCGGCGTCGAACAGGACCGGGATCTCGTCATCCGGGGTGCCGACCTCGAGTGGTACACGCCTGCCGGTACCAACCCATCGAACCTCGCGCCAGTGCTGGGATCCCCGATGCGGACATTTGAGCTGTTCCTCCAGGAGTTGCCTCCTGGAGTCGCCTCGGACATGCAGCAGCACCACCACGAAGCCGTGCACTGCGTCCTGGCGGGTCACGGGTACAGCGAGATCGGGGACCGAACCTTCACGTGGCAGGCAGGCGACTTCGTCTGTGTCCCACCCATGGAGTGGCACCGCCACTACAACGGGAGTGAGACCGAGCCTGTGCGCATGCTCCTGGTCGAGAACACGCGCCTCCTCCAGGCCCTGGGGCTGAACTACCGGGCATCCGCCGGATTCATCACCTACGCCGAACTGCAGGAGCGGATGACCGGGAGGGGGGAGCAGCAGACCGGTACGACCTCCGGCTGACTCGTCCGCCGATGCCCAACCCGCCGTCCAAGGGGCCGCCCTCAGGCGCATCGCCCCGTCGCGAGGAACTCCTCGGCTGTGCGGCCGCCGGTGTGTTCACGTTTAGCGTCGGCATGTCCGGGATCGCTGTGCCTCTCATCGCTCTGTCCGCCGGGCTCGGCGCAACTCAGGTCGGCGTCCTCGCCACCCTGACTGCTGCCGCTCAGCTGCTCGCCCGTCTCGGGCTGGGGCCTGCCGCGGCACGGTTTCCGGACCGCTCACTCGTCGCCGTCGCCGGCATCCTGCTGGCCGTGTCGAACCTCATCGTGCTCGTGGACGCGATCTGGGTGACACTCGCCGCGTGCCAGGTACTCCAGGGAGTGGCACGTGCGGTGTTCTGGACGGGAAGTCAGGCTCACGCGGTCCGTGCCTCACGCTCGGCCGTCCAGGGGTTGGCCTCCCTCAACTTCGTTGCGGGCGTCGGTGGGGCGTTGGGACCCTTGGTCGCCGGCGTGCTGCTCGCGTTCTCCGAGCGCGCGACGATGGCGTCCGCGGCAGTTGTCGGACTCGGCACCGTCGTGCCCGCGATGGCGCTGGTTGTCTTGCCACCCCTCCTCGTCCGAGACCGCCGTCCCCGCGTCGAGCGGAGGCAGCTGCGACGGCGAAGGCGCCGTGGCTCGGGCGAGCCGCGAGCGTGGTCGGGTGTGGCCTGGACGACCGTCACCCCAGGCGGGTGGCGCGCGCTCCTGACGTCGTACGTCCCGGTGATCCTCGATGCTTCCCGGCACTCCTCGTCGGTCATCGGAGCCCTCGTCGCCGCAGCCAACGGGGCGTCGATCGTCGGCAGCATGGTGGCTGGCCGCGTTCGGGGACCCTTCGTCGAACGGGCGCTGACCTGCGGCATCGTGGCAACAGGGTTCGGCCTCGCAGTGGCGGCTACGGCCTCGTCCTGGCTCTGGGCGGCCGCGGCCGCCCTGGTGGTGTCGGGAGTCGGTTCGGGCCTGGTGCAGACCCTGGGGCCCGGGTTCGCCAGCCAGCTCGCGGGCACAGAGGATCAGGGGCAGGTGATCATGGCCACCGGCACCTATCGGTCCGCCTCGCTGCTGTTGGCCCCCCTGGGCGCGGCCGGGCTGGGCGCGCTGGTCGGGCTCGCGCCCGCCGTGACGGTCCTGGGCATCGCGATCGCGACCCCGGGGTGGTTCCTGCGCCGGTCCTTCCGACGTCGCTGTTGACGCTCCGGCTCCTGGCTACATAGAATGATAAAATCTTCGGAAAGCGAAAAAAGGACGTCGAGTGACCACCACATCCACCGATCCATCCACACAGGTCGGGGCGAGCCGCGCCTTCGTGTGCTTGTCCCACAGTCCCTTCATGACCCTGCCGGACGCGCAGGATGTCGGCCTGGGGTATCGCGGGGCGGTGGATCAGGTGCGTGCCTTCATCGACGACTTCGCCGCAGATGTGGTGGTGCTGTTCGCCCCCGATCACATGAACCTCCTCAACGAGGTGCGGCCCCCCTTCACCGGAGTGCTGTCGGGCCGCACCCTGCCCGAGTTCGGCATCCCCGAGATCCCGCTGACCGTGCACCCGATTGCCACGGAGCTTTACCGCGCGATGGTGCAGACCGACGTCGACCTCGCCGTTGCCGAGAACGTGAGCGTCGACCACGGGATGGGGCTGACGCTCACGCAGTTGTTCGACGAGCCCTCGGTCGTGCCGCTGGTGCCGATCATCGTCAACGCCATCGGGTTCCCGCTGTTCCCGGTCGCGCGGGCCGCGCGGGTCGGAGCGATCCTCGGTCGGGCGCTCTCCGGAGCCTCCGAACGCATCCTGTTCGTCGGTACCGGGGGCCTGAGTCACCACCCGCCGTTCCCCGAGCCGAAGCCGGGTGCGGTGCGACTGACCGACGAGGAGAGGGCCGCTTCGCTGGCCACGGCCCTCGACTACGTAGATCCGGAATGGGATCAGGCGCTGCTCGCGGGCATGGCCAGGGGCGAGCGCGACGTCTTCTCACGCATCGTTCAGGACGAGATCGATCCCCGCGGAGGAGGGGCCAACGAAATCCGCACATGGGCTGCTGCCTGGGCGGCGGCGGGTTCGTGCACCCCGACCTTCACATCGTACGAGCTCGTCGAGAAGTGGATCACCGGAATGGGCGTCTCCTTCGGCCTCGGCGCGCGTGTCGAGGCGCCGTGAAGGCGCAAACCGGTCTTGAGAGAGAGAAGGCGTAATCGTGCTCGACGAGGTTCTTGACGGTATGGCTGACCGCGACTACAAGCTGCACTGGAGCGTGGAGCAGTTCATGTTCCGCGAGGCCGATCTGCTCGACGAACGACGGTTCCGCGAGTGGTTGGACCTGCTTCACGAGGATCTCGAGTACCAGGTCCCGCTGCGGCGTAACGTCCACTCGCGGCAGATGGACCGTGAGAACACGAACGCAGGCGTCGACGTCATGTGGTTCGACGAGGACAAGAAGACGCTGCGGAAGCGGGTCATCCAACTCGAGACCGGTGAGCATTGGGCAGAGGAGCCGATCTCCCGTGTCTCCCACCTGGTGAGCAATGTGCGAGTGGTCCACGTGGATGACGATTCGGTGCAAGTCACGTCGCGCTTCCTTGTCTACCGGAACCGCGTTGACACGGAGACCGACACGTTGGTCGGTCGTCGCTTCGACACTCTGGTGCGGGGAGCCGCCGGGTCCTGGCTGCTACGCAAGCGTGTCGCCTTGATCGACCAGAGCGTCCTCATGGCCAAGAACCTCACGGTGTTCCTCTAGTCAACCGCCCCCACGATCGCATTCGAGTACAGGAAAGAGAACACGACAGATGAGCTTGGGAGACCCCACCCCGGCGGTGGACTTGGCCGCGCTGGTCGACGTGACCAACGGCGTGATCGACCGCCGCGTCTTCGGCGAGGAAGAAATCTTCCGGATGGAGCTGAAGAACCTGTTCGCCCGGGCTTGGCTCTTCGTCGGACACGAGTCTCAGATCCCCGAACCAGGGGACTTCTTCTCCTCCCGCATGGGCACCGACGCTGTCTTGATGACCAGAGACTCGGAGGGTGAGGTCCACGTCCTGCTGAACTCCTGCCGTCACCGTGGGATGAAGGTCTGCCGCTACGACTCCGGCAACACGCTCGAGTTCACCTGCCCGTACCACGGTTGGTCCTACTCGATCGACGGTGAGCTCGTGGACACCCCAGGCGAGCTGTTCGGCGTCCCGCACTACGGCAATGCCTACGGCGGCAAGCTGAAGCGGGAGGACTGGGGACTCGTCCGAACCGGGCGCACAGTCAACTACCGTGGCCTGATCTTCGCGACGTGGGACGCGGATGCGCCGTCCTTCGAGGAGTATGTCGGCAACTTCAAGTACTGGCTCAACAACCTGGCGGACAGTCTGTCGGGAGTGGTCGCCGGTGCAGAAGTCATCGCCGGCGTCCAGAAGTGGCGGGTTCCCACCAACTGGAAGCTGGTGGCCGAGAACTTCCTCGGTGACTCCTACCATGCCGACACGACGCACTCGAGCGTCGAGACGGTGGGGATCGGGCCCGCGGGCGCCACTGGGACACGGCATGGAACCGGTCCCGACGCCCTTGCCGCGCGCCGAGCGAAGTTCCAGCGGTCGGTCTCGTTTCCTGACCTCGGCCATGGTGCCAACGACTCGCCCGACGAGGACCGGCAGTCCCCCCAGTTCGCGGACAATGAGGAGCTGACCGAGTACTTCGCAGCCCTGTCGGCGCAGAAGAAGAAGGTGCGGCTTGCCGAGGGGCATCCCCTCGGCGCCAATGGCCCCGCCACGATGTTCCCGTCGATGTCTCTCCACGCGCTCGGTTTCCCCAAGACCATCCTGGTCGCCCATCCGGTCACGCCCTGGGAGACGGAGATCTGGCGCTGGTACATCGTCGACAAGGACGCCCGGGACGACGCCCGCCAGTGGCTTCGCCACTACTACCTGCGCTACTCGGGTCCGGGTGGGCTGACCGAGCAGGACGACATGGAGAACTGGGACTACGCGACGAGTGCCAGCCGCGGGGCGGTGGCCGGCACGTTGCCGTACAACTACGCGCAGGGGTTGGGCATGACCCGGCCGAGCTCGCTGGAGGGCGCAGTCGAATCCACGCACTGGTCGACCGAGGAGAACGCGAGGAACTTCTACCGGCGGTGGGCCAGGATGGCCCAGGGCGAAGCCTGGCCGTCCCTGATGACCCCGGGCGCGTTGCCCGATGCCTGAGGGCGCCGGGCGGGGAACCGCGGTCGTCACCGGAGGCGGCAGCGGCATCGGCCAGGCGGTTGCGCGACGCCTTGTCTCCCGCGGCCACACCGTCGTCGCCTTCGACCGCTCCTTCGCCGATGACGGCCCGCCCGGCCCTGGACTTCGGCAGATGGTCGCCGACATCAGCGACCCCGGCACCTGGGGTGCTGCTCTCGCCACGATCGAGGAGCCGGTCGACGTGGTCGTGAACGCTGCCGCCGTTCGTCCGACCGGTCCAGTCGACGAAGTCACGGAGCAGGAGTGGCGACAGTGTCTCGACGTCAACATCGTAGGCGCCTCCCTGTTGATCGCGGATGCGGTACCTCGGATGGTCAACGGGGGGCACATCATCAACATCGCCTCGGGTGCTGCTTTCGGGAAGCGCTCGCTGGGGGTGTACGGCGCCTCCAAGGCAGCCTTGGTCAGCCTGACCCGCACTGCCGCCCTCGAACTGGCCCCGCGGGGCATCCGGGTCAACGTGGTGGTGCCGGGGACGACGGATACGCGGATGCTGCACGAGGCGCGCGGGTCGGGGACGGCCACGACCGACTCGTCATCACCGCGCAACCTCGGCGGGCACACCTTGAGCCCCGACGACGTGGCTCGCGATGTCGTGGCCTGCCTCGACCTTGCCCTGGTCACGGGTGCGCTTCTTCCCGTCGGCCTTCTCCCGTGGGAGTGGTGAGCATGCGCGAGACGATCGCCATCGTCGGGGCCTCCCTGGCGGGGGCGCGCGCTGCTGAGGCTCTCCGGGACTCGGGCTTCACGGGACGAGTCGTGCTCATCGGTGACGAGCCGGACCAGCCGTACGACCGCCCGCCCCTGTCCAAGCAGGTCTTGACCGGCGAGTGGGATGAGGACGACATCGCATTGGTGTCGCCTCAGGACTGGGACGATCTGGATGTCACCGTGCGCCTCTCCACGCGTGCCATCGGCGTTGACGTGAGCCGCCGAGGGTTGCAACTCGACGACGGGAGCAGCCTGTCATACGACGGCTTGATCATTGCGACGGGAGCGCGTGCGCGCACGTTCGCAACGGGGACCGGACCCGGCGTCCACGTCCTGCGGACCCTCGCTGACGCGCACAGGCTGGGATCGGCCCTCGCGGAATCCGGGCAGTCCATCGGCATTGTCGGTGGCGGCTTCATCGGTTCCGAGGTGGCGTACGCCGCCAAGGCATTGGGGAACTCGGTGACCGTCCTCGAGCGCGGACCCGGGCCCATGGCCCAGGTGCTCGGGGAACGGGTCGCCGTGGAGTTGGCTGCCCTTCAGGCAGCACACGACGTCGATTTGAGGACCGATGTCGCGGTGTCCGACGTACGCCCGGCGGCTGGGGACGGTCGATCTCGAGCAGAGGTAGTCCTGGGCGGAGGTGAGGTGATGCGCTTCGACGAGGTCCTCGTCAGCATCGGTGCGGTGCCCAACGTCGAGTGGCTCGCGAGCTCGGCCCTGCGCGTGGAGGGCGGACTGGTCTGCGACGAGTCGCTCTTCGCGGCGGACGGCGTCGTGGGCGCTGGAGACGTCGTGCGCATCGTCGACGGCGACGGTCGGTTGCGCCACCGGATCGAGCACTGGACCGACTCGGCGCGCCAGGCAGAAGTGGCTGCGGCGAACCTGTTGTCGGGGCGCGAGAACGCCACGAAGTTCGGAGGCCTTGGATACGTGTGGTCCGACCAGTTCAAAGTTCGGATCGAGGTCATCGGGGACCCCACGGCTGGCACGGTCGTAGAGGATGTGCCGGGCAACGCTGAGCCCGCAGGAACCAGCTGGTTGTTCCGGTACGCACGGGGCGACGAGACGGTCGCCTTCGTGACCATCGCGCAACCGAAGGTCGCGCTCGGTATCCGGCGCCTGGCGACGGATCCCGCGGCGTTGTCCCGACTACGCGCGAAGGATGTGTCGCTCCCGGCCTGACCGGGAGCGACGAAGAGAAGAAGTCGTGGAGGCATGAATTCATGAAGATCGAGGCAGACCTGGCGGCATGCCTGGCCTATGGGAACTGTGTCGCGGCGGCGCCCGACGTGTATGACCTGCCCGACCAGAAGGTCGAGGTGCTGCTTCCGGAGCCACCGCCCGAGCTCCAGGCAGCCGCCCGCAAGGGTGTCCGTCGCTGTCCGGCGAAGGCGCTACGCATCGTCGAGGAGCAGGCGTAGCCGGGCGCGCGCGTCCTCGGTCGTGACGGTCGAGGGAGCCGCGTACGGTGGCCGCGGGCATCGCCACCGGCTGGCTACCCGGGCGACTGTCCGCGCTCGGACGCAGCCAGGCCGCCGAGCTCGGCGCACGACGCCGCAACGACGGCTTGGATGCCGTGTTCAGCTCGGACCTTGCGCGCGCGGTGGAGTCCGTCGACATCGCGTTCGCCGGCGTCGACCTCCCCGTCCTGCTCGACTGGCGGTTGCGTGAGTGCGACTACGGCGAGCTCAACGGCATGCCGCGCGAGCGGGTCCACGCTGATCGCCTGGCCCAGTTGACGACACCCTTCCCCGGCGGCGAGAGCTGGGAGCAGGCGGTCGCACGTGTCGGGCGGTTCCTCTCCGACCTGCTCCCTCGCTGGGATGGCGCCCGGGTGCTGGTCGTCGGCCATGTCGCCACTCGAGTCGGCCTCGAGCACCACCTGCGACGGGTTCCCCTGCCCGAGGCAGTCGCCGCCGACGTCCCGTGGCAGCCCGGGTGGGAGTACCTCCTCGAGGCGGCTCAGCCCGAGCTGACGGACTAGCGCGCCGCCAGCCCGGCGAGCGCCTCGTCGAGGGTCGTCGCGACGACGACGTCGTCGAGGACCTCGCGGCGCACGAAGCCTGCGTCGACGAGGCCGTCGAGGGCGGTGAGCAGGGGCGTCCAGAAGCCGCCGGTGTCCAGGAAGCCGACCGGGTCCTCGTTGAAGCCGATGTGGCGCCAGCTCCAGACCTCGATGATCTCCTCGAGCGTGCCGAGCCCGCCGGGCAGGCACAGGAAGGCGTCGGCGAGCTCGGCCATCATCGCCTTGCGCTCGTGCATGGTGCGGACGACGTGCACCTCGGTGAGGTCGTGCCGGCCCCACTCGCGGTCGACCATCGACTGTGGGATCACCCCGAGCACCTCGCCGCCGCCGTCGAGGGCACCCTGCGACACCTCGCGCATCAGGCCGCTGCCGCCCCCGCCGTAGACGAGGCCGATGCCGCGCTCGGCCAGGCCGCGGCCGACGTCGTACGCCGCCCGCGCCCATGCGGGGTCCCGCCCGTCGCTGGACCCGCAGAACACGGCGACCCGCCGGATGTCTCGACTCACGGGGCGAGTCTAGGAATCAGAACCCCGGCACGAGATCACGGGCCCGGTCGGCGAGGGAGTCCTTCACCGCCCGGGTGATCGCGGTCTCGAGCTGCTGGTCGAGTGCGTCGGGGTCGTCGAGGTTCTCCAGCACCATCCGCAGGTCGAGGTCGTCGATCGCCCGGGTGAGCACCTCGTCGGTCTTCAGGGCCGCGTCGACCACGGAGTCGGGGAAGGCGCGGATCGCGGCCTCGAGGAAGGCGTTCAGGTCGGCGTTCTCCAGTGCCTCGTCGAGCAGGTCCGAGGCCGGCGGCAGGGTGCCGGCGGCGTCCATCCGGGTCACCGCGGACAGCAGGCCGTCGTGCAGCGCGTCGACCTGGGCGTCCGTCGGCTCGGGGGTCTGGGCGAGCTCGAGCGTGAGCGTCTCGCGGCTGACGCCGAGGGTGCAGGCGGCGTCGTCGAGGGCGAGCAGCACGAGGGTCTCGGTGAGGCCGTCGATGCCCGCGGACGCCGACGAGACCTCGTGCTGCGCGCACGGGTCGGCCGGCTGGAGCGGCGCGAAGTCGCCGCCGCCGGCGGCGACCTGGACGCCGAGCACGCCGACCACCAGGGCCAGGGCGAGGGACGGGAGGGCGAGGTTCACGGTCGCCTCCGGTGCGGCGCGGCCACCCCGAGCAGCGCCAGCAGGGCGAGGGCGGCGCCGATGAGGAACGAGTCGCGGAACGCCCAGGTGGCAGCGCGCTCGATCTGCTCGCTGAGGTCGGCCTCGAGCCGGTCGAGCGCCGCCTGGTCCTCCGGTGCGACCTCCAGCGAGGCGAAGGCGTCGTGGAGGTCGGGCACCTGGTCCTCCTGGCCGGCCAGCTCCTCGCCGAGCGCCTCGGCGAGGGCGACCTTGTCCTGGGTGGGCAGCGGGGCGTCGAGCACCACCGACGTGATGGCCTCCTGGGCCGGCACCTGGGCGTCCCTCAGGTCGGCGGTGAAGACCGGCGTCAGGATGGCCAGGCCCACGACCACGCCCAGGTGGCGGGCGCTGATCGTCCAGCCGGCGTGCCGCACCCGCGGCAGGCGCATCTCCATCGCCTGCGAGGTCAGCCGGTCGATGGTCAGCCCCAGGCCGAGCCCGACGAGGACCTGGGGCGCGACGGTCCAGAGGAGGTGCGCCGACGGCGGGATCGCCAGACCGACCAGCCCGCCGGCGACGAGGAAGCAGCCGACGGCGACCTCGACCTCGTGGGTCGCTCGCAGGGTCCGGGCGAGCGGCGCCGCGGCCAGCGCAGCGATCGGGACGACCGACACGGTCAGCGCCGCGGTGGCGGGGGACCGGCCCCAGCCCTGGACGAGCAGCAGCACCAGCAGGAACAGGGCCGCGGTCAGCGCGGCGGACAGGAGGGCGAGCGTGAGGTTCGGGCGGATCGCCGGGCGGTGCCGGTCGGGCGGCACGGTCGCGACCCCGCGGACGGCCAGCGCCGCCGGCACCGCGAGCACGGCGAACGGCACCTGCACCACGAAGATCGCCTGCCACGAGATCGCCTCGGTCAGCAGGCCGCCGAGCACGGGCCCGGTGGCCGTGCCGACGACGCCGGCGGTCACCCATGCCGCGACGCCGCGGTGCTCGCTCCGCTCCGCGACGAGGAGCTCGAGGCAGCCCACCAGGGCCAGCGCGCCGCCGACCGCCTGGAGGCACCGCGCGGCGATGAGCACGTCGATCGAGCCGGCGACCGCGCACCACGCCGACGCGCCGGCGAAGACCGCGATCCCGGCGGCGGTGAAGAGCCGGGGGTCCGCGCGCCCGTAGAGCATGGCGGCCGGGACGGCGACCAGCCCGAGCACCAGGTTGAACGAGATCAGGACCCAGGCCACCTCGCTGACCGTCGCGTCCAGGTGCACGAGGATGTCGGGCAGGGCGAGCGTGACCACCGCGGAGTCCGCGAGCACGAGGGCCACGGTGACCGCGAGCAGGGGAGCCACCGCGCGACGCACCGCGCCATCCTGTCAGGCCCGCCAGGGGCGTCCGCCGATCGGCCGCAGCCTCCTCCTGACGCCCGCCCTCACCGCGCGCTAGGTTCGCTCGTATGGCTGAGGAGAGCTGGTCCGACTCCTCCGCGCGCGCTGTCCTGCAGCTGATGGTGGAGTCGGTCGCCGAGATGGTGGGCTTCGAGGTGGCCGTGCTGTCGGTCGTCGTCGACGAGCAGCTCGTCACGGTGGCGTACACCGGACCCGAGGAGTTCCGCGACTACCTCGAGGAGCCCGACCCCGTCTCGGTGCTCGGGTCGGTGCTGGCGTCCGCGGTGGAGTGGGGTCCGCGACTGCGGTTCATCCCCGCCGGCGCCACCGAGGGCCTCGAGGGCCACTGGGTGATCCTCGAGCAGGAGACCCCGGCGACCCCCGACGCCTGGCACCCCGAGGACGCGCTGCTCGCGCTCCTCACCGACGACTCCGGCGTACCCGTCGGCGTGCTGTCGGTCGACAAGCCGCTCACCGGGCGGCGACCCGACGCACGGCAGTGCCGCCTCCTGGAGCGGTACGCCGCCCAGGCCGAGCGCGCCGTGCTGACCGCGATCGAGCGCGAGGCGCTGGTGCAGCAGGTCGGCCACGCCGAGGCCGCGCGCCGCCTGATCCGGACGGCGTCGGTGCCCGCGCACGCCTCGCTGGACGCCGTGCTCGAGCACACGCACCGCCCGCTGGTCGAGGGCTTCCGCGCCAGCGGCTCGTGGATCCAGCTGCTCGACGCCAACGGCCCTGGCCCCGGCTACGCGCGCTCGCACGACGGCGAGATGGTCTACCTCGACGACCACGTGGTCGCCGCCGCGTGCGCGATCGCGCCGGAGCTGTGGGCCGAGCAGCGGGCGCTCGTCGTCAGCGCGGGGGAGTCCACCGAGGTGCCCGCCGACGTCCACCGGGCGCTCGCCGACCTCGAGCTCTCCTCGGTCCTCGGCGTGCCCCTCGGCGTCGGCGAGGAGTGCCTGGGCTTCCTCACGCTCACCCGGCGCGCCCAGGACCCGCCGTGGACCCAGGTCGAGATCGACTCCGCGATCCAGATCGGCCACGACCTCGGCGCCGCGGTGGTCACCGCCCGGGCGCTCGAGCGGGAGCGGACCCTGGTGCGCGAGCTCCAGCAGCTGGACGACTACCGCAGCCAGCTGATCGCCACGCTCTCCCACGAGCTGCGGACCCCGCTCACCGTCATCTCCGGCAACCTCGAGCTCCTCGGCGGCGTCGACCTCGACCCCGTCGCGCAGCGCTACCACGACGCGATGGGCCGCGGCACCAAGCGGATGGAGCGGGTGGTCGAGGACCTGCTGCTGCTCGCCCGGGTCAGCAACCCCCAGCACCCGCTGGTCCGCGACCGCGTCAACCTCGCCGGCATCGCCCGCGAGGTCGTCGACCTGGTCCGCACCACCGCCGCCGCGAAGTCCGTCTCGCTGACGCTGACGGCACCGCGGGGTCTCTTCGTCGCCGGTGACCCCCTCGAGCTCGACCGGCTCGTCGGCAACCTGGTCAGCAACGCGGTGAAGTACACGCCCGCCGGCGGCGCCGTCACCGTCACCCTCGCCCCGCACGGCGACGACGTCGCCGTCCTCGAGGTCGCCGACGACGGCATCGGCATCTCCGAGCAGGACCAGCTCGGCCTGTTCGGCGCCTTCTTCCGCACCACGAACCCCGACGCCCTCCGCGAGCCCGGCACCGGCCTCGGCCTGGCCATCGTCGCCACCATCGTCGAGCGCCACCACGGTGCCGTCTCCGTCCGCTCCAGTCTCGGCGAGGGCGCGACGTTCACGGTGTCCCTGCCCTGGGTGCAGTCCCCGAGTGAGCGGGAGTAAATCGACCTCCCGGGGCGTTGGCCCGGACATGCGCATCGAGATCTGGAGCGACGTCGTCTGCCCGTGGTGCTTCGTGGGCAAGCGACGCCTGGAGACCGCCCTGGCCGGGTTCGACCACGCCGACGAGGTGGAGGTCGTCTACCGCTCCTTCGAGCTCGACCCGACGGCTCCGCGCCACGGCACGGAGCTGAGCACCGGCGTGCTCGCCCGCAAGTACGGCCGCTCCGAGGACCAGATGCGCCAGATGCAGCAGCAGCTGGTCGACGTGGCCGCCGAGGACGGCCTGGCCTTCCGCCTCTTCGACACCGTGCACACCAACACGGTCGACGCCCACCGCCTGCTCCACCTCGCGCTCGCGACCGGGGGACCGGCGCTCCAGCGCGACCTCAAGGAGGCGCTGCTCTCGGCGTACTTCGAGCAGGCCCGCAACGTCGGCGACCACGACGTCCTCACGGAGGTCGCGGTCGGAGCCGGCCTCGACGAGACGCGCGTCCGCGCCGTCCTCGCGGGGCAGGAGTACGCCGACGAGGTGTCGGCCGACGTCCGGCAGGCGCGCGCGTACGGCGCCACGGGCGTGCCGTTCTTCGTCGTCGACGGCAGGTACGGCATCTCCGGCGCCCAGCCGACCGAGGTCTTCAGCCAGGTGCTCGACCAGGCGTGGACCGAGTCGCACCCGGTGCTCCAGACCGTCGGCGGCGACGCCGAGGCCTGCGGCCCGGACGGCTGCGCCCTCTGACCTATGACCTGACTCACGACCTGCGCTCCGGGCCGAGGTCGACCACCCGCTCCACGCCGACGTCCTCGAGGAACGCGGGGTCGTGGCTCGCCACCACCAGCGCGCCCCGGTAGGACGCGAGCGCCGAGACCAGCGCGTCGTACGACGCGAAGTCGAGGTTGTTGGTCGGCTCGTCGAGCAGCAGCAGCTGGGGGGCCGGGTCGGCCAGCAGCAGCGCCGCCAGCGTCGCCCGGAACCGCTCGCCGCCCGACAGGTCGCCGACCCGCCGGTCCTCGGCGCCGCCGCGGAACAGGAAGCGGGCCAGCCGCGCGCGGACGGCGTTCGCGTCGGCACCCGGCGCCCTGCGGGCGACGTTGCCGAAGACGGTGTCGCCGGGGTCGAGCAGGTCGAGCCGCTGGGGCAGGAACGCGACCGGCACCCGGGCCTCGCCGACCAGCCGGCGCAGCATGGTGGTCTTGCCGGAGCCGTTCGGCCCGACGATGCCGATCCGGTCGGGACCGCTGACCGGCAGCTCGCCCGCCATCACGACCCGGCCGCGCGGCACCTCGGTGCCGGGGAGGTCGATCCGGATCTCGCGGTCCTCGCGCAGCCGTGCCGCGGCCTCCTCGAGCCGGTCCTGCGCACCCGCGACCCGGTCGTCGTGCACGCGGCGCAGCCCGGCCGCCGACTGCTCGGCACGGTTCTTCTTGAAGTTGATCTGCGCCTTGCCGAGCCCCGTCGACACCTCGGCCTTCCGCGCGACCCGGCGTCGCTGGGCGAGCTGCCGCTCCGCGTCGAGCCGGTCGTGGCGCTGGCGGCGCAGGTCCGACCGGGCGCTGGCGACGGCCTGGCGGGCCGCGTCCTGCTCGGCCCGGACCTGGGCGGCGTACGACGAGTAGCCACCGCCGTACCAGCGGACCGCGCCGTCGCGCAGGTCGCCGATCCGGTCCATCCGCTCGAGCAGCTCGCGATCGTGGCTCACCACGAGCAGGGAGCGGGTCCAGCCGTCGACGACGTCGTAGAGGCGGGCGCGGGCGTCGGCGTCGAGGTTGTTGGTCGGCTCGTCGAGCAGCAGCAGGTCGGGCCGCCGCAGCAGCAGCCGGGCCAGCCCGAGCTGGGTGACCTCGCCTCCGGAGAGCTGGCCGAGGCGCCGGTCGAGCACGTCGGCGGGCAGGCCGATCCGGCCGAGCTCGACCTCGGCGCGGTCCTCGACGTCCCAGGCGTCGCCGATGACGTCGAGGTGGTCCCAGAGGCGCTCCGGGTCGGCGTCACCGGCCGCGACGGCCCGGACCGCGCGGCGTACCGCCGCGATCCCGAGGAACTCGTCGACCGGCTGGTCGACGTCGAGCGTGAGGTCCTGCGGCAGGTAGCCGACGTCGCCGGCGACGCCGAGGTGGCCGGCGGTCGGCTGGAGGACGCCGGCGACCAGCCGGAGCAGGGTGGACTTGCCGGACCCGTGGACGCCACCGGTTTTCCGGAAGGGGTCGGGGTACAGTCGTGCGGAGCACAGCGTCGTGCACGTTCCATCCGCACCACCCGCACCACCCGCACCAGGTCGTCGAGGACTCCGCTGTGACCCACCCCGTCGTACTCATCGCCGAAGAGCTCAGCCCGGCCACGGTCGCGGCCCTCGGACCCGAGTTCGAGATCCGCCACTGCGACGGCGCCGACCGCGAGGAGCTGCTGCGTGCGATCGGGGACGCCGACGCGGTGCTGGTGCGCTCGGCGACGCGGATCGACGCCGAGGCGCTCGCGGCGGCCAGGCGCCTCAAGGTCATCGCCCGCGCCGGAGTCGGCCTCGACAACGTCGACGTGCGCGCGGCCACCCAGGCCGGCGTCATGGTCGTCAACGCCCCGACCTCCAACATCGTCTCCGCCGCCGAGCTCGCCGTGGCGCTGATGCTCGCGGCCGCCCGGCACGTCTCGCCGGCGCACGCCGCGCTCAAGAACGGCGAGTGGAAGCGGTCGCGCTACACCGGCATCGAGCTCTACGAGAAGACCGTCGGCATCGTCGGCCTCGGCCGCATCGGCGTCCTCGTCGCCCAACGGCTGAGCGCGTTCGGCATGAACGTGATCGCCTACGACCCCTACGTCCAGGCCGGCCGCGCCGCGCAGATGGGCGTGCGCCTCGTCGACCTCGACACGCTGCTGGCCGAGGCCGACTTCATGTCGGTGCACCTGCCCAAGACGCCCGAGACCGTCGGCCTGATCGGCACCGAGCAGCTGGCCCGCGTGAAGCCGTCGTTGGTGCTCGTGAACGCCGCGCGCGGCGGGATCGTCGACGAGTCCGCGCTGTACGCCGCGCTCAAGGAGGGCCGGATCGCGGCCGCGGGGCTCGACGTCTTCGCGCAGGAGCCGTGCACCGACAGCGCGTTGTTCGAGCTGGAGAACGTCGTCGCCACCCCGCACCTCGGGGCCTCCACCGAGGAGGCCCAGGAGAAGGCCGGCATCGCCGTCGCGAAGTCCGTCCACCTGGCGCTGTCGGGGGAGCTCGTGCCCGACGCGGTCAACGTCCAGGGCGGCGTGATCGCCGAGGACGTGCGCCCCGGCCTCCCGCTCACCGAGAAGCTCGGCCGGGTCTTCACCGGCCTGGCCGGCGAGGTCGCCCAGCAGGTCGACGTCGAGGTCCGCGGCGAGATCACCGAGTACGACGTGAAGGTGCTCGAGCTCGCTGCGCTCAAGGGGCTCTTCACCGACGTCGTCGAGGATCAGGTCTCCTACGTGAACGCGCCGCTGCTCGCGGCCGAGCGCGGCTGCGCCGTCCGTCTGGTGACGGACCCCGAGAGCCCCGACCACCGCAACCTGATCACGGTCCGTGGCACCCTGGCCGACGGCTCGCAGGTGTCGGTCAGCGGCACGCTGGTCGGGATCAACCAGAAGGAGCGGCTGGTCGAGGTCAACGGCTTCGACCTCGACATCGAGCCGACCGAGCACCTCGCGTTCTTCACCTACGGCGACCGTCCCGGCATGGTGGGCACCGTCGGCAACATCCTCGGCGACGCCGGCATCAACATCGGTGGCATGCAGGTCTCCCGCCGGGCCAAGGGCGGCCTCGCCCTCGTCGCGCTCTCGGTCGACTCCGCGATCCCGCACGACGCGCTCACGGACATCCAGCACGCGATCGACGCCGCGTCGGTGCGCGCCATCGACCTGGCCTGAACGCTGGTCTGAACCGGTCCACACGCGGATGCGTGCGCCGCGGCATCGGGGGTACCGCCCGGTCATGGCCGACCGGACCGCCCACGCCGAGATCCTGCAGAGGAACAAGGCCCTGCGCGAGTGGGCCGCGGGCCTGCGGGCCTGGAGTCGGCTCGTCCGCGAGGGCAGCGGCACCGGACAGGCGGCCTGCCGCCGACCGAGCCGACCGATGTCCTCGCGTGCGCCCTCCCTGCCGGTGCGGTCGGACGAGAGCGGCCTGCCGTCGCTCGGCGAGGTGACGGTCCACGAGCTCTTCAGCACGCTCGTGGACATCCACGGGCTGCCCACCCGGACGGCGGTGCAGCGCCTGGCGACCGGAATGGCGATCGCGGGCTACCCGCCCGAGGTCGACCGGATCAGCGCCGCGGACGCGTTCGACGTCATCGAGCGGGCGGTCGGCGAGCGGTAGCCGCCCCACGACCCGCGGCGCCGTCGACGATCTCGGCCGCGATGTCCCGGACCTTGCGGTTGCTGGTGCTGCTCAGCTCGACGAGGTGCTGCCAGGCAGCCTCGGCGTCCAGCGCGCGGTCGGCCATCACGATGCCCTTCGCCTGGTCGATCGTCGCGCGCGAGGCGAGCGCCCGCTCCATGTCCCGCTCGAGCGGTGCGAGCTCCTCGAGCAGCTCGAGCTCGTACAGTGCCCCGGCCAGGGCGAGGGCCAGGAGACCGAGCGTCTCCTCGGGGACCGGCCGCCCCGGCGCGCCGTACGCCGTGAGCGTCCCCGTGACGGTGTCACCGGACTCGATGGGCGTCGCCACGGCCGAGCCGGCCTCGGGCGGGAGGTGACGCCGCATCCGTGGCCAGCGGTCGTCGGCGAGCAGGGCCGGGGAGACGACGGTCGTGCCGGCCGATGCCAGCAGCGTCGGTCCCTCGCCGCCGGCCAGCTGGGCGCCGTCGCAGGCCTGCGCGAACTGCGAGGACCAGGCGACCGCGGTGGGAGCTCCTCGGCACGGGGGTGCGACCCTGTCCGGGCGTGCTCCACCTGGCGTGCGAGCAGGTCGACCTGCGCGCTGAGCAGGTCCGGGTCCGGGGACGGCGAGGTCGTCGACGACAAGTCAGACTCCCGAGAGTGCGGCGTGCGACGGGCGTGGGTTCCACCCGGTGGGTCAGGACATTGTGCACCCAGCGCGTGACTTCGGCGACGGCGAGGAGGACGCTGGAGGGGTGACCTCCGACGCCGTGTCAGCAGCGACGCCCCCGGTGGTCGTGGTCGGTGCCTCGGCCGGTGGTGTCGAGGCGCTGCGCGACCTGGTGGCGCTGCTGCCCCGCGATCTCCGGGCAGCCGTGCTCGTGGTGCTCCACCTCCCGCCGGACGGGCTGAGTGCCCTCCCCGTGATCCTGCGCCGTGCCGGCGAGCTGCCGGTCCGCCAGGCGGTCGACGGCGCGCAGCTCCGGGCCGGGGAGGTCCTGGTCGCTCCGCCGAACCACCACCTGGTCGTCATCGACGGGTCGGTCAGCCTCACCCGCGGCCCCCAGGAGAACGGTCACCGTCCGGCGGTCGACGTCCTGTTCCGGTCCGCGCCCGCGCCCGCGGTGAGGGGGTGCTGGGGATCGTGCTGTCCGGCGCGCTCGACGACGGCGCGGCGGGAGCCGTCGCGATCGCGGGGCGGGGTGGACGCGTCGCCGTGCAGGACTTCGATGAGGCCCTGTACAGCAGCATGTCCCGCGCGGCTGCGAGCGCGGTCAGCGGTGCCGAGCAGCTGAGCCTGGCGGCGCTTGCCGAGCTCGCCCACGCCTGGGCGGAGGGGAAGGCACTCCCGGCGGCTGCCGCAGGTCAGCACCTGGAGGACATGGACAAGGAGGTCGGGATGTCCGAGCTGGATCCTGACGCGATGCACGACCACGACCGTCCCGGGGACCCGTCGGGCTTCGGCTGTCCCGACTGCGGCGGCGCTCTGTTCAAGATCGAGGAGGGTGGCCTGGTCCGCTACCGGTGCCGCGTCGGCCACGCCTGGTCCACGGACAGCCTGCTCGCCCGCCAGGCCGTCGACCTCGAGGGGGCGTTCTGGATGGCGCTGCGCAGCCTGGAGGAGAAGGCCTCGCTCAACGCCGAGCTCGCGTCCCGCTCCGCGGATCTGGGGCACGACCGGACGGCGGCGCGCTTCACCGAGAGCGCGCGCGAGGCCACGCATGCGGCAGAGTTGGTCCGACGGCTGATCGCCAACGTCGGTGAGACTGTCGGTGCGTCGGGCCGGGAGGCGCATCTCGAGAGCTGACGGGGGGACCAGGAACGATGACCGACGACGACTTCGAGGATCTGCTGCGCCACATCAAGGAGCAGCGCGGCTTCGACTTCACCGGATACAAGCGGGCGAGCCTCGCCCGCCGGGTGCAGCGCCGGATGGAGACGGTCGGGCTCCAGGGGTACGAGGAGTACCTCGACCACCTGCTGCTGCACCCGGACGAGTTCACCCAGCTCTTCAACACCATCCTCATCAACGTCACGAGCTTCTACCGCGACCCGGATGCCTGGCAGTACCTGCAGGAGGAGCTGTTGCCGGATCTGCTCCGGCGCCGCGAAGGTCGGCCGATCCGCGTCTGGAGCGCCGGCTGCGCGTCGGGCCAGGAGGCGTACTCGCTGGCCATGGTGCTCGCCGAGCTGCTCGGGCTCGACGAGTTCCGCGAGCGGGTCAAGATCTACGCCACCGACGTCGACGAGGAGGCGCTGGCCCAGGCCCGCCAGGCGACGTACACGGAAGCCGAGCTCGAGGGCCTGCCCGACGGGCTCCGGGACAAGTACTTAGAGCCGTCCGGCAACCGGTTCGTGTTCCGCAAGGAGCTGCGCCGCTCGGTCATCTTCGGGCGCAACGACCTCGTCCAGGACGCGCCGATCTCCCACGTCGACGTGATGACCTGTCGCAACACGCTGATGTACTTCAACGCGGAGACGCAGAACCAGATCCTCAACCGGATGCACTTCGCCCTGCGCCCCGACGGCATCCTCTTCCTCGGCAAGGCCGAGATGCTGCTCAGCCACTCGGCGTACTTCCGCCCGGTCGAGCTCAGGCGCCGCTTCTTCACCAAGGTCCCCACCGAGCCGCGCGACCGGCGAGCGATGCACCAGTTCGGCCTCACGCCGCGCGACATCGGCCGGCCGATCCAGGACCTCGAGGTGTCGTACCGGCCGGTCGAGCTGCGCGCCCACATCGAGGAGGCGCGGCACGAGCGGCGCGCGGTCTGGGTGCGTGACGTCGAGCAGGTGCGCGGCGGCGGCGAGACGCTGTCGCTGGACATCCAGCTGGTGCCGCTCGCGGACGACACCGGCGCCGAGGTGGGCCTGACGGTCATCTTCACCGACGTCACCCAGTACCGCCAGCTCCAGAACGAGCTCACCTACGCCAACCGGCAGCTCGAGATCGCCTACGAGGAGCTCCAGAGCACCAACGAGGAGCTCGAGACGATGAACGAGGAGCTCCAGTCGATGAACGACGAGCTCCAGTTCAGCAACGAGGCCCTGCGCGACCGGCAGGACGTGGTCGAGCGGCTCAACCGGTTCATGACCGCGGTGCTCGGCAGCATGAACGCCGGCGTCGCGGTCGTCGACGCCGATATGCAGATCCTCGCCTGGAACACCCGCGCCGAGGACCTGTGGGGCGTGCGGACCGACGAGGCCGTCGGGGCGCACCTGATGAACCTCGACATCGGCCTGCCCGTCGAGCAGCTGCGCCAGCCGATCCGGTCCCGCCTGTCGAGCGACGACGGCACCCCGGCGGTGCTGACCGTCGACGCCGTCAACCGCAGGGGCCGGGCGCTCCAGGTGCAGGTGACGCTCACCCACATCCGGGACCACGGCGAGGCCGCTCCCGCCGCGATGCTCGTGATGGACGTCGTCGAGAGCGGAGACTAGCGCTCGGGAGGCCAGTGCTGCCAGGCATCCGGCCCGGGATAGCGTGAGGCGTGTTCCACGTGATGTTCCTCGAGCCGCGCATCCCGCCCAACACGGGCAACGCGATCCGGATGGTGGCGGGGACGGGTGCCACCCTGCATCTGGTCGAGCCCCTCGGCTTCGACCTGAGCGAGCCGCAGCTGAAGCGGGCGGGTCTGGACTACCACGACCTCGCCAGGGTCGTCGTGCACCGCGACCTCGACACCGCCCTGGCCTCCGAGGCGCTGGCGTCCGCCCGTGTCTTCGCCTTCACCGCCCACGCGAGCCGCTGGTTCACCGACGTCGTGTTCGGGCCCGGGGACGTGCTGCTCTTCGGCCCTGAGCCGACCGGTCTGTCCGACGAGGTGCTGGCCCACCCCCGGGTCTCCGACCGCCTGCGGATTCCGATGGTGCCGGGCCGCCGGTCCCTGAACCTCTCGAACTCCGCGGCCGTGGTGACCTACGAGGCCTGGCGGCAGCAGGGGTTCCCGGGCGCGGGCTGACGGCCGGACGTGCGCCTACGCCACCATCACGCGACCGGTCGGGGTGCCCCGGCCGGCGGGGGTGTCGCGGACCTCGGCCCAGGCTGAGCCGATCCGGCGGACGGCCTCGCGTAGCTCCTCGGGCGGGCGGGTCCAGGGGATGCGGACGAAGGAGTCGAGGCCGCCCTCCGCCGCGAACACGGGGCCGGGGGCGATGATCGCGCCGCGGCGCTCGGCCTCGGCGGTGAGGGCGGTGCCGAAGGCGCCGGGCAGCCGGCACCAGAGGGCGAGGCCCCCGGTCGGCAGGTGGAAGCGCCAGTCGGGCAGCTCCTCGCGCACGGCGGCGACGAGGGCGTCGCGCTGGGCGCGCAGCCGCGTGCGGTTGCCGTCGAGGATCTCGCCCGAGTCGGCGAGCAGCCGCGCCAGCACGAGCTGCTCGAGCACCGGCGCGCCGAGGTCGAGGCTCACCCGCGCCTGGGTGAGCCGCTCCATCAGGCCCTGGGGTGCGCGGATCCAGCCGAGCCGCAGGCCGCCCCAGGAGGACTTGCTCGCGCTGCCGATCGTGATCGTGTCGTGCGCGAAGGCCGCGAACGGCCGCGGCATCTCCTGCCCGTCGAGCGCCAGCGCCTGGTGTGCCTCGTCGACGATCGGGGTCGTGCGCGTGGAGCGCAGGTGTGCGGCGTACTCCTCGCGCTGGGCGTCGGACATCAGGTGCCCGGTCGGGTTCTGGAAGTCGGGGATCAGGTACGCCGCCCGCGGCGCCGCCTGCCGGAGCGCGGCCGCGACCGCGTCGAGGTCCCAGCCCTCCGGGTCGACGGGGGCGGGCACCAGCCGGGCGCCGGCGTGGCGGAGCGCGTCGGTGGCGTTGGGGTAGGCCGGCGACTCGACCAGCACCCGGTCGCCGGCGCGGGTCAGCGCCTGCGACACGATCGACGCCGCGGACAGCGCGCCCGGCGTCACCATCACCTGGTCGGGATCGGTGGGCAGGCCGCGGGCGTCGTAGGTGGCGGCGATCGCGCGCTGGAGCTCGGGCAGCCCGGCCGGGAAGTAGCCGTGCCCGCCGAGGTACGCCGGCAGGTCGGCGACCGCGGCGGCGTACGCCTGCGCGAGCCCGGGCGGCGCCGACGGAGCCGCGCAGTTCAGGTCGATGGCGTCGGAGTCGCCGGGGCGGGGGAGCAGTGCGCGGTCGTGGGCGCGGTGACGGCCCCCCGGCACGCGGGTGAACGTGCCCGACCCGCGGCGCGCCTCGGCGTAGCCGGCGTCGCGCAGCTCGGCGTAGGCCCGGGTCACCGTGGTCCGTGAGACGCCGAGGGCCTCGGTGAGCTCGCGCTCGCTCGGCAGCCGGGTGCCGAGCGGGATCCGGCCGTCGCCGACGAGCAGGACCAGCGCGTCGGCCAGTCCGGCGTACGCGGGGGAGCGGTCGAAGTCGCCGACCAGGGTGGCCACCCGAGACGCGCTGATGGTGCGGGTCATGCAGGCCACTTTGTCACGATTGGCTATTCAGGAGAAGGCCAATTTCGGCCAGAATGCTCCCGTGAGCACGATCGTCACCGCACCCCGCACCCTTGCCGACCTCGGTCCCGTGGCCCAGCTCCGCGCGGGCCGGCTCGGCCGCCGGCTGCCCCAGCTCTACGCCGGCCTGGTCGCCTACGGTGTCTCGCTCGCCCTGATGTACCGCGGCGACCTCGGGCTCGCTCCCTGGGACGTCCTGCACTCCGGCCTCATCAAGCACCTGCCGATGACGCTCGGCCAGGCGGTGATCCTGATGAGCTTCGTGGTGCTCCTCCTCTGGATCCCCCTGCGCGAGAAGCCCGGCCTCGGCACGATCTCCAACGCGCTCGTGGTGGGCCTGTCCGCCGACGCGACCCTGGCGCTGCTCGACCGGCCGGACCACCTGGTCCTCCGGGTCGCGCTCATGGTCGGCGGCGTCGTGCTCTGCGGCCTGGCCACCGCCATGTACATCGGCGCCCAGTTCGGCCGCGGCCCCCGCGACGGCCTGATGACCGGTCTCGCCCGGCGCACCGGCCGGTCGATCCGCCTGGTCCGCACCGGCCTCGAGGTGACCGTCGTGGTCATCGGCCTGCTGCTCGGCGGCACGCTCGGCCTCGGCACCATCCTCTATGCGCTGGCCATCGGGCCGCTCACCCAACTCTGGCTCCCGGCCTGGATCGTGCCGCTCGAGGATCGACCCGAGGATCGACTCGACGGTTGATCAGCGCTTGGTCGCGATCAGCGCCGAGGCGTCCGGCGCCACCATCACCTCGACGGCGGTGAACCGCTCGTCGGTGAGCCACTGCTCGCGCAGCGTGTCCACGCGGCCGTAGGCGATCGGCGGCCAGAGCTCGCACGGGGTGAAGTCGTCGAGGACCACGATGCCGCCCTTCTCGACCAGGTCGGCGACCGAGTCGACGCCCACCTCGGTGGGCTCGCCGGAGTCGAGGAACAGCAGCGAGAACGGCCCCTTGTCGAGCAGGGTGGACCAGTCGGCGGAGAGCACCTCGACCTGCGGGTCGTCCTCGAAGATCACGGCGGCCGCGTCGGCGAGCTTGGCGTTCAGCTCGGCGGTCAGGATCTTGGCGTCGCCGCGGACGCCCGAGCGTAGCCACGCCGTACCGACCCCGCAGCCGGTGCCGAACTCGGCCATCGTGCCCTCGCGCGTGGCGGCCAGCGCCGCCAGCAGCCGACCGGTCTCGTTGCGGCAGAACGAGACGTACCCCGCCTTGCGGGAGACGGCGAACGCACGCGCGACGACGTCGGGCACTTCGGGAGGGGCGCTCATGACCGGGAGTCTTCCATTTCGGACCGACCGTCTCGCATGTCGAACACTCTGTGGAATCCCGTGGCCGCGGGCGGCGGCCCGCCGTACCGTGGTCACACCATGCGGAGCGTCTTCGTACTTATCGAGCGCCGCGGCGAGGCTTCTTAGCGAGAGGCCACCTCGCCGCGGAGTTCGGCGTTGACCTGGCCTCTCGGTACATCTGAGTCGAAGATGTCTCCGCGCGAAGCCGCCCCAGCAGCACGGCGCGACCCGCATCCTGATGGTTCTCCCGCTCTCGTGTGATCCACGAGCAGACCGCGTCTCCCGCGCGTCAGCCATCTTCGTCTCAGGTGTACCGGGGCCGCACGGACACCACTGCAGAGAACGAACCACGAGATCACGGGAGAGAGATTCCGATGTACGACATGTACCCCGACTGGGGTCCGGCGCAGCACCACCCGGACAACCCGCGCAGCCACGAGAACGTCCAGGCGGCCCTGCAGGCCACGCTCGACCTGCGGGACAACGGCGGCCAGCGGCCCGACGACAACTAGTCTCCGGCCCATGACTTCTCCGAACTCCACGACCACGGCCGGCACCGTCCAGCTCGCCGTCATCCCCGGCGACGGCATCGGCCAGGAGGTGACGGCCGAGGCCCTCAAGGTGCTCGAGGCCGCCTCCCCGGAGGGCGTGAAGTTCGAGCAGACCCGCTACGACCTCGGCGCCGAGCGCTACCTCGCCACCGGCGAGGTGCTGCCCGACTCCGTGCTCGACGAGATCCGTGGGCACGACGCCATCCTCCTCGGCGCGGTCGGCGGCAAGCCCAACGACCCGAACCTGCCCCCGGGCATCCTCGAGCGCGGCCTCCTGCTGCGGCTCCGCTTCGAGCTCGACCACTACGTGAACCTGCGGCCGTCCCGGATCCTCCCGGGCGCCACGTCCCCCCTCGCGAACCCGGGCGAGGTCGACTTCGTGGTCGTCCGCGAGGGCACGGAGGGTCCCTACACCGGCAACGGCGGCGTCCTGCGCGCCGGCACCCCCGCCGAGGTCGCCACCGAGGTCTCGGTCAACACCGCCTTCGGCGTGGAGCGCGTCGTCCGCGACGCGTTCGCCCGCGCCCAGCGGCGCCCGCGGAAGAAGCTGACGCTGGTCCACAAGACCAACGTGCTGACCAACGCCGGCTCGCTGTGGTGGCGGCTGTTCCAGACGGTCGCGGCGGAGCACCCCGACGTCACGACCGACTACATGCACATCGACGCGGCGATGATCTTCATGACGACCGACCCCGCGCGCTTCGACGTGATCGTCACCGACAACCTCTTCGGCGACATCATCACCGACCTCGCCGCCGCCATCACCGGCGGCATCGGCCTGGCGGCCTCCGGCAACGTCAACCCCGACCGGACGGCCCCTTCCATGTTCGAGCCGGTCCACGGCTCGGCGCCCGACATCGCGGGCCAGCAGAAGGCCGACCCCACCGCCGCGATCCTCTCCGCGTCGCTGCTGATGGACCACCTCGGGTACGCCGAGGCGGCCGCGACCATCGAGACCGCGGTCGTCGACGACCTCGCCGGCCGGACCGCCGGCACCACCCGGCGTACCTCCGAGATCGGCGACGCGATCGCCGGCCTCGTCGCCGCGCGAGTAGCGCGCTGAGACGCCCCGTCGTCAGAACGTCTGCGATGGCCGGGCACACGTCGGTGTGCCCGGCCGTCTCCATATTCGTAGGAAGGCCTACTAAGTTGTCCTCCATGGAGATCAGCACCACCCCGTCGAGTGCCCCGGTCGCAGACGATCGCCTCGCGGAGATCCTCGCGAACCCCGGCTTCGGACTGCACTTCACCGACCACATGCTCACGGTCGAGTGGACGCCCGACGACGGCTGGCACGCCGCGCGCATCGAGCCGTACGGCCCGCTGACGCTCGACCCCGCGACCGCCGTCCTGCACTACGCGCAGGAGACATTCGAGGGCATGAAGGCCTACCGCCACGACGACGGCTCCATCTGGTCGTTCCGCCCCGAGGAGAACGCCGCCCGGATGGTGCGCTCGAGCCACCGGCTCGCGCTGCCGGTGCTGCCGGTCGAGGACTTCGTCCAGGCCGTCGACGCGCTGGTGGAGATCGACCAGCGCTGGGTCCCCGACAACGAGGGGGAGAAGAGCCTCTACCTGCGGCCGTTCATGTTCGCGTCCGAGGCGTTCCTCGGCGTGCGCCCGTCCCAGCACGTCACGTTCATGGTGATCGCCAGCCCGGCCGGCGCCTACTTCAAGGGCGGCGTCAAGCCGGTCACGCTGTGGCTCACCGAGGAGTACACCCGCGCCGGCCGCGGCGGCATGGGCGCGGCCAAGACCGGCGGCAACTACGCCAGCTCGCTGGTCGCGCAGCAGGAGGCCATCCAGCACGGCTGCGACCAGGTCGTGTTCCTCGACGGCCAGGAGGGCAGGTACGTCGAGGAGCTCGGCGGGATGAACATGTACTTCGTCCACGACGACGGCCACATCGTCACGCCCGCGACCGGCACGATCCTCGAGGGCATCACCCGCTCGAGCATCATCGAGCTCGCCGGCAAGCTCGGCCACCAGGTCGAGGAGCGGAGGTTCTCGATCGACGAGTGGCGCGAGGGCGTCACCAGCGGCCGGATCACCGAGGTCTTCGCCTGCGGCACGGCCGCGGTCGTCACCCCGGTCGGCGAGCTCAAGTGGGACGGCGGCTCGGTGCCCGCGCCGGCCTCGACCGAGCTCACCACGAAGGTCCGCCAGGCCCTGGTCGACCTCCAGTTCGGCCGCGCCGAGGACACCTTCGGCTGGATGCACCGCATCGTCTGACGCGTCGAACCGAAGCCGTGCCCGGGTCGACGGGGTGAGCGGCTCGACATCCGGACGTCCGGTCGCGCGCCGCCGGGAGAGATCGATAAGGTTAGGCTCACCTAACCGAATTCTCTCGAGGAGCACGATGAACCCGACCCGACGCCGCTTTCTCGCCGGCCTCTCCGTGCTGGCGGTCGCGCCCGTCCTCGCCGCCTGTGGCGAGGGCGGCGACGGCTCGACCAGCGGCTCGACCTCCGGTGCCGACGCGGCCCCGGCCGAGGAGTCCGCCTTCCCCGTCACCATCTCGCACAAGTACGGCGAGACCACCGTCGAGTCGGCGCCGAAGCGCGTCGTCTGCATCGGCCTCTCCGAGCAGGACATGCTGATGGCGCTGGGCATCGTGCCGGTCGGCATCACCTACTGGTTCGGCGACGAGGAGCTCCAGGGCGTCTACCCGTGGGCCCAGGACCTGCTCGGCGACGCCGAGCTCCCCACGGTGCTCAAGGACACCAACGGCGTCGACATCGAGGCGGTCGCCGCCCTGGCGCCGGACCTGATCATCGGCCAGTACACCGGGCTCACCGAGGCCGACTACAAGAAGCTCTCCGCCATGGGCGTCCCGGTCGTCGCGCAGTCCGGCGAGTACGCCGACTACGGCACCCCGTGGGAGGAGATGGCGCTGACCATTGGCACCGCCGTCGGCCAGCCGAAGAAGGCGCAGGAGATCATCGACAGCACCAAGCAGCGGATCAGCGACGAGGCCGCCGCGCACCCGGAGTTCCAGGGGCAGACCGCCGCGGTCATCACGCCCTACGAGGGCCTGTTCATCTACGGCCCGGAGGACCCGCGCTCGCGGATGCTCGTCGACCTGGGCTTCGACCTGCACGAGGTCATCACCAGCGCCGACGACAGCGAGTTCGGCATCTCGCTGAGCGCCGAGCGGACCTCCGACCTCGGCGACATCGGCACCGCGGTGTGGCTCGACCTCGGGGCCGACAAGCAGGTCCAGCAGCTCTTCGAGGGCACCCCGGCGTACGAGCAGGGCCGCTGGTTCGACATCAGCGACGCGGCCGGCAGCTACTACGTGGCGCACTCGTTCGTGACCCCGCTGAGCATCCCCTACGTCCTCGACCGCTACGTGCCGCAGCTCGCGGCCGCCGTGGACGGCGACGTGGCGACCGTCCCGCCGGAGTCGGCGGAGTAGCGGAATGCGAAGGCCCGGCACCCTCAGGGTGCCGGGCCTTCGTGCTGCGTGGGTCAGGCGACGTCGTCGTCGGTCGAGAGCCAGCCGGCGAGCTCCTCCATGTAGGAGGTGAGCGACGGGTAGTCCATCGACTTGAACTTCCACGGGTGGACCTGGCCCGCCTGCACGGCCGCGAGCGAGCCGAACACCGGCTGCTGCTCGAGCTGCTCGGTGGAGTAGGAGCCGCGCTGGGAGTTCAGCACCAGGTCGGGCTCGTACTTGTCGGCGTTCTCCCAGCTGAGGATCTCCCAGTAGTAGTCGTCCTTGCCGCCGGTCTCCTCGAACTGCACGCCGAGGTCCTGGAAGTAGGCCATCGCCGGGTCGTCCTGCGGGATCACGACGTAGAGGCCGGAGTCCTCGGCGTACATCGGGAGCACGGTGCGCCCGCTCGCGGCCGCCGCGGTCAGCTCCGCGGAGGCCTCCTCGAACTCGGCCTGGTCCTCGGCGACGTCGCTGCCGTCGCCGGTGTCGACCCCGAGCGAGGCCACCAGCTCCTCGTTCGCCTGGATCACGTCGAGGGCCGAGCCGCTCTGCTCGATGCCGATCACCGGCGCGATGTCGTTGATCTTGTCGAGCTGGGCCTCGTCCTTGAAGCCGAACATCGACTGGGGAGTGTCGCCGTCGTACGTCGTGGTGACGATCAGGTCCGGCTGCGCCGCGGCGAGCTCCTCGAGGTTGATCTCGCCGTACTCCGTGCCGATCACCTCGGTCTCGGACAGGTCGAGGTCCTCGAACGTCGGGTCCTCGGCCGGGTCCATGTAGTGGAAGAGCGCGACCGGCGTGATGCCGAAGTTCCAGAGCGCGGCGCCCGCGTCGCCGTACGCCGCGATGCGGACCGGCGTCTCCTCGAGCTCGACGGTCTGCCCGAGGTCGTCGGTGAACGACCAGGGGCCGGCGGGCGCCTGGGCCTCGGCGTCGTCGGTGGCGCCGCCGCTGTCGCCGCCGCACGCGGCGAGCGAGGCGGTGAGGAGGGCCGCTGCGGCGAGGGGCTTAAGCAGTCGGGGCATGGGTGAGCTCTCTCGTGTCGGGGACGGGGGCGGAGCAGATCGGGACCACGATGGGCAGCCCGGTCCGGGGGTCGGTGAGCACGTCCGCGGCCAGGCCGAAGGTGTCGGCCAGGAGCTCGGGCGTGAACACCTCGCGCGGCGCACCCTGGGCGGCGATCACGCCGTCCTTCATCACGACGACGAGGTCGCTGTAGCGGGCCGCGAGGTTCAGGTCGTGCAGCACCATGACGACGGTGCGCTCCCGCTCGCGGTTGAGGCGGGTGACGAGGTCGAGGACCTCCACCTGGTGGGCGAGGTCGAGGTACGTCGTCGGCTCGTCGAGCAGCAGCAGGTCGGTGTCCTGGGCGAGCGTCATCGCGATCCAGGCGCGCTGGCGCTGGCCGCCGGAGAGCTGGTCGAGCGCACGCTCGCGCAGGTGTGCGGTGTCGGTCATCTCCAGGGCGGCCTCGACGATGCGCTCGTCCTCGGGCGACCACTGGCTGAACCACCGCTGGTGCGGGTGCCGGCCGCGGCCGACGAGGTCGCGGACCACGAGGCCCTCGGGTGCGACCGGGCTCTGCGGCAGCAGCGCCATCCGCTTCGCGACCTCCCGGGTCGCCAGCTCGTGGACGGGTTCGCCGTCGAGCACGACCGAGCCGCTGGCCGGCTTCAGCAGGCGCGCCATCGTGCGCAGCAGCGTGGACTTGCCACAGCCGTTGGGGCCGATGATCGTCGTGACCTGGCCGTCGGGGACGGTGAGGGAGAGGTCGCGGACGACCGGCTCCTCGCCGTAGCCGACGGTGACCGACTCGGTGCGCAGACGGCTCGAGATCACGCCCGGGGGGATCATGCCGGGTTGGATCATGCCGGGTTGGATCATGCCGGGCTGGATCATGCGGAGACCTTTCGGTTCGTGCGGAGCAGCAGCCAGATGAGGTACGGCGCACCGATCGCCGAGGTCACCAGGCCGGCCGGGAGGGCGAAGGGGAGCACCACGCGGGTGATCAGGTCGGCGCCGACGACGAGCACACCGCCGTACACCATCGAGGCGAGCATCGGCGGCCGCGAGCCGCCGGTGAGGAGCAGGGCGATCTGTGGCACGACGAACGCCACGAAGCCCAGCGGGCCGACCGCGGCGACCGCGACCGCGGCGAGGCCGCAGGCGGCGACCAGCGTGAGGAGCTGGGTGACCTGGAGGCGGACGCCGAGGATCCGGGCGGAGTCGTCGCCGAGCTGCATGGCGTTGAGCGTGCGGGCGAGCAGCAGGGCGATCGGGACGAGCACGAGCAACGCCAGGGCGAGCGGCCTGCCCTGCTCCCAGCCGCGCGCGTTGAGCGAGCCGTTGAGCCAGACGTGGGCGGACGCGGCGTCCTGGATCCGGGCCTTGACCAGCAGCCAGTTCGTCAGCGCGATCATGACCGCGGTCAGGCCGACGCCGACCAGGACCAGGCGCTGGCCGTCGATGCCACGGCGCCAGGAGAGCAGGTAGAGCAGCGCCGCCGCGAGCAGCGACCCGGCGAACGCCGCGAGGGGGACGCCGACCTGCTGGAGCGTGCCGGACACCAGGCCGCCGCCGTACCCGCTGGCGCCGGTCAGCACGATCACCGCGACCGCGCCGAACGCCGCGCCGTGGTTGAGGCCGAGGGTGTCCGGGCTCGCGAGGGGGTTGCGCGCGAAGGTCTGGGTGAGCGCGCCCGACAGCCCGAGCGCGGCGCCGGCGAGCAGCGCGACGGTGGTCTGCGGCAGGCGGAGCTCCATGACGATGAAGCGCTGGCCGGGGTCGCCGCCGCCGAGGAGCGTCTCGATGACCGCGGAGACCGGGACGTCGAAGTCGCCGAGCGCGAGGTCGAGCGCGACGAGCACGCCGAGGACGACCAGGCCCGCGACGGCCACCAGGCCGGCGCGCATCGGCACGAGCCACGAGGCCGGCCCGACGCGGAGCGGCCGGGTGAGGGTGCTGGTCCGGGTGCTGGTCCGGGTGCTGAGGAGGGTGCTCATATGCGGACCATCCGGAAGCGGCGGACGAGGAGGATGAAGACGGGGCCGCCCACGAGCGCCATCACGATGCCGACCTGGAGCTCGGCGGGGCGGACGACGACGCGCCCGACGACGTCGGCGAGCAGCATCAGCAGCGCGCCGATGAAGGCGGAGTAGGGGATCACCCAGCGGTAGTCGACGCCGGAGAAGAACCGGGCGACGTGCGGGACCACCAGCCCGACGAAGGCGATCGGGCCGCAGGCGGCGGTGGCGGCGCCGGTCAGCAGCATCACGCCGAGGATGCCGACGACCTTGGCGCGCATCGGGTGGAGGCCGAGCGAGGAGGCGACGTCGTCGCCGAGCTGGAGCAGGTTGAGCGTGGAGGCGCTGACTCCGGCCAGGAACAGCCCGACCACCAGGAACGGCAGCACCTGCCAGAAGACGTCCATGCCCCGGCCGGCGACCGAGCCGACGGCCCAGAACCGGTAGGCGTCGAGGGTGTCGGCGTCGCGCAGCACCAGCGCCTGGGTCAGCGACAGCAGGATCGCGCTGACCGCCATGCCGGCGAGGATCAGCGAGACCGGGTCGGGGCCGCCCCTGGTCGAGCCGATCGCGAAGACCGCCGCGGCCGCGAGACCGGCGCCGGCGAGGGAGAACCAGGCGTACTGGCTGAGCTCGCTCACGTCGAAGGCGTAGATGCCGAGCACCACCGCGAAGGTCGCGCCCGCCTGGACGCCGAGCAGGCCGGGGTCGGCGAGCGGGTTGCGGGTGTGGCCCTGCATCAGGGCGCCGGCGATGCCGAGCGCGGCGCCGACCGCGATCGCGAGCACGGTCCGCGGGATGCGCAGGCCGTGCACGATCGTCGAGGCGTCGGAGCCGTCGGGCCGGAAGAGGACGTCGACGACCGTGCCGACCGGGATCAGCCGGCTGCCGATGACGAGGCTGAGCAGGGCCGCGACCACGACGACGATCGTGAGGACGAGGAGGCCGCGCGCCGAGCCGCGCCGGGTGGGTCGCGGTCGCGGGGGAGCGCTGACCGGCGCGTCCGCCGTCGTGGTCATGCCGTGGCCTCCTAGATAGGTTAGGCTCACCTTAGTTGACGACCGGCCGGCCTGTCAGCCGATGCCCGGGAATCGGACCGGCGCCGGGTAGCCTCGCCCCGTGACGACGGTCGGCGGGTACACGCTGCTCAGCCGGCTCGGGGAGGGCGGCATGGGCGTCGTCCACCTCGCCCGGCGCGGCGAGGCCGGCCCGCGGGTGGCCCTCAAGGTGCTGCGCCCGCACATCGTCGGCGACGAGGAGGCCCGCCGCCGGCTCGAGCGCGAGGTCGGCTCGCTCCGCCGGATCCGCAGCCAATGGGTGGCCGAGATCGTCGACGCCGACCCGTGGGCCGAGATCCCCTATGTCGCCACCCGCTACGTCCCCGGCCTCTCGCTGCACGACCTCGTGGTCGACGAGGGCGCGATCGAGGGCGACGACCTCTACTGGCTGGCCGCGTGCCTCGCCGAGGGCGTGGCGTCCGTGCACTCCGTCGGCGTGCTGCACCGCGACGTGAAGCCGTCGAACGTGCTCATGGAGGGCCGCACCCCGATCCTCATCGACTTCGGGCTGGCCCGCGTCGCCGACGACCCCAAGCTCACCCACACCGGCTGGCTGCTCGGCACCCCGGGCTACCTGGCGCCCGAGATCCTGTACGGCGACGACGCGACCACCGCCTCCGACGTGCACTCGTGGGCCGCGACCGTCGCCTACGCCGGCACCGGCCACTCGCCGTTCGGCCGCGGCCCGTCGATGGCGATCATGGACCGGGTCCGGCGCGGGCAGTTCGACCTCGACGGGCTGCCCCACGACCTGCGTGAGGTGGTCGCCGCCTGCCTCGACCCCGAGCCGCAGCACCGGCCCACGCTCGACCAGGTCCTCGCCTGGCTGCGCCCGACGACGACCCGACGCGGGCACCAGCGGCCGAACGCGCCACCGACCGGACCGCCGACCGCGCCGCCGCACGACCCGTACACGGTGCCGCTCGCGCTCGCCGCCCAGGCGGCCGCCGACGACGAGACCGACGTGTGGCCCGGGCACCAGGCCGCGGAGCCGCACACGCTCGCGCTGACGTCGTACGAACCGGCGCCGGAGCCGAAGCCGCCGTTCGCCGAGCGGCTGCGCCGCTTCGCGCTGCTGGTCGGGCTCGCCCTGGCCTGCGGCGCCGGGTGCGCGGCGTTCCCGTGGCTCGCCTCGGGCCTGATGCTGCTCGTCGTGTGGCTGCTGCGCAGCGGGTCGATGGCCGGGTCGGCCCGCGACCAGCGGCGGGAGTACCGTGGCCGCCGGTGGTACGACAGCGTGCAGGTCCTGGTCGCCGCACCGTGGCACCTCGTGCAGTCGATCCCCAGCACCGTCCTGCTGTGGCTGTGGAGCCTGGGGCTCGCGGTCGCGGCAGCGCTGGTCTGCTACGCGATCGCCACCGGGCTCGAGCTCGCGCTGTTCGTGTGCGGGGTCGTGCTCGCGGTCGCGCTGTGGTCGGGGCCGGGCGGCTCGCGGGTGCGCGGGCCGGTCGCCCGTGTGGTCCACCCGCTGGCCGCCGACCCCGCGCGGTGGGTGGTCGGGATGCTCGTCGTGCTCGCGGTCGCCGGTGCGCTCGGCCTCCGCGCCGACCTGTCCGGGGCGACGTGGACGCCGGCGAGCGGCCGCCCGGATGCCGAGATCGGCTGACCGTCGTGTGGTCGCCGTGGCACGATGGGTCCGTGCAGTACCCGGAGATCATCATTTCCTAGCGCGTCGCCGCTCCCGCCAGGGACGCCCGACGCGCTGCCTCTCGTACCCCGAGAGGCTTTTTTGTTGCCCGAGCCACTAGCCAGATCAGCGAGAGAGAACCCGATGGACCTCCATGGCGCGTTCCACGTCTACGACACCACCCTGCGCGACGGCGCGCAGCAGGAGGGCCTCAACCTCTCCGTCGCCGACAAGCTGTCGATCGCGCGCCAGCTCGACGGGCTCGGCGTGGGCTACATCGAGGGTGGCTGGCCGGGCGCCAACCCCAAGGACACCGAGTTCTTCCGCCGCGCCGCGCACGAGCTCACGCTCGAGCACGCCAAGCTGGCCGCGTTCGGCGCCACCCGGCGCCCGGGCGTCAGGGCCGCGGACGACCCGCTCGTCGCGGCGCTGCGCGACAGCGGCGCCCCGGTCGTCACGCTGGTGGCGAAGTCGCACGACCGCCACGTCGAGCTCGCGCTGCGCACCACCCTCGAGGAGAACCTCGAGATGATCCGCGACACCGTGTCCCACCTGCGCGCGGAGGGCCAGGAGGTGTTCCTCGACGCCGAGCACTTCTTCAACGGCTACCGCGACAACCGCGACTACGCGCTCGAGGTGCTGCGGACGGCGTACGACGCGGGCGCCTCGGTGATCGCGCTCTGCGACACCAACGGCGGCATGCTGCCGGGCTGGGTCTCCGACACCGTGCACGACGTCATCGAGTCCACCGGTGTCCGGGTCGGCATCCACGCGCACAACGACACCGGCTGCGCGGTCGCGAACTCGCTGGCCGCCGTCGACGCCGGCGCCACGCACGTGCAGGGCTGTATCAACGGCTACGGCGAGCGGACCGGCAACGCCGACCTGGTGGCGGTGGTCGCGAACCTCGAGCTGAAGCTCGAGCAGCGGGTGCTCCCGCAGGGCCTGCTCGGCGAGGCCACCCGGATCGCCCACGCGGTCGCCGAGGTCACGAACTTCCCGCCGGCCTCGCGCCAGCCCTACGTCGGCAGCTCGGCCTTCGCCCATAAGGCCGGCCTCCACGCGAGCGCGATCAAGGTCGACCCGAACCTCTACCAGCACCTCGACCCCGAGCTGGTCGGCAACGACATGCGGCTGCTCGTCTCCGACATGGCGGGACGGGCGAGCATCGAGCTCAAGGGCCGGGAGCTGGGCTTCGACCTCTCCGGCGACCGGGAGCTCGTCACCCGGATCACCGACCGCGTCAAGGTGCTCGAGAGCAGGGGCTTCACGTTCGAGGCGGCCGACGCCTCGTTCGAGCTGCTGCTGTGCGAGGAGGTCGAGGGGCAGCGCCCGTCGTACTTCGAGGTCGAGTCGTGGCGCGTCATCACCGAGACCATGCCGTCGGCCGAGGCGGTGTCGGAGGCGACCGTGAAGTTGCGCGCCGACGGCGTCCGCTACGTCGTCACCGGCGAGGGCAACGGCCCGGTCAACGCGCTCGACCACGCGCTGCGCGAGGCGATCGAGCAGGCGTACCCGGAGGTCGCGAAGTTCGAGCTGATCGACTACAAGGTGCGCATCCTCGACCAGGGGCACGGCACCGACGCGATCACCCGGGTGCTGATCGAGACCAGCGACGGCGAGTCCTCCTGGGTGACGGTCGGCGTCGGCGCCAACGTGATCGAGGCGTCCTGGGGCGCGCTCGTCGACGGGGTCACGTTCGGGCTCCGCCGGCACGAGGTCTGAGCCCCCGGGTCAGTCGCTCCGCCCCACGATCCGGCGGGCCAGGTCGACCCAGCCGGCGTAGACCCGCTCGGTCGGGAAGTCGTCGAGCACGTGGGGCTCGGTGATCGGCAGCTCCAGCGGCGCCATCAGGGCGGTGGCGAGGAGCGCGATGTTGCCGGTCACCCCGAGGTGCCCCAGCAGGTAGCGGACGTGGGTGAGCGTGAAGGCGTACGCGCCGCCGGACCGCGCGGCGGTCCGGCCCGCCTCGCGGATCAGCTCGGCGTGGACGAGCGTCGTCTCGAGGCGGGTCCGGCCGAAGGCGAGCAGCCGGTCCCAGGGGTCGGCTCCCGGTCCCAGCGGCGGCGGTCCCGACATCACCAGCGCCTGCCACTCGGTCTCGGAGTGGTCGAGCACCTCCGCCATCAGCCCCTCGCGGGACTGGAAGCGCCGGAAGACCGTGCCCTTGCCGACGCCGGCCGCGGCGGCGACCGCGTCCATCGTCACGGCCCGGGCGCCGCAGTGCTCCACCAGGTCGGTGGCGGCGTCCAGGAGCAGTCCCCGGTTGCGCGCGGCGTCCCGGCGCTCGGCCGGGGGAGCGCCGACGAGGGGCAGCAGATAGGGCTCGGACATGTCGCGCTCACCCTAGTGAGCGGCACCACGAGACGACCAGGAATAGAAAACGGACCAGGGTCCGTTTAGTGGGCATGACCGACACCACCATCGCCGTCCTCGTCGGGAGCCTGCGCTCCGACTCCGTGAACCGCAAGCTCGCCGAGCTCCTGGCGGCGCGCGCCCCCGAGGGCGTCCGCGTCGACATCGTCGACGGCCTGGCCGACGTCCCGTTCTACAACGAGGACATCGACAACCCGAGCGACGTCCCCGCGTCCGCCGTGGCACTGCGCGACCGCGTGGCCGCCGCCGACCGCGTCCTGGCCGTCACCCCCGAGTACAACGGGACGATGCCGGCCGTGCTCAACAACGCGATCGACTGGCTCTCCCGTCCCTACGGCGCGGGTGCGATCGTCGGCAAGCCGTTCGGCGTCGTCGGCGCGACCCCCACGCCCTACGGCGGCAAGTGGGCCCACGCGGACGCCGCCCGGTCGGCCCGGGTCGCCGGCGCCGTCGTCGTCGAGGACGTGACCGTCTCGCAGTCCTCGATCGAGGTCGACGTGCTCCACGACCCCGAGGTGCTCGACCGCCTGGTGGACGCGGTGCGCACCCTCGTCGAGTACGACGCGGAGTCCGCCGCCGCCTGACCCCCGGTCCTGGCTCCGGCTACGGTCGGGTCGTGGCGGAACTCCATGACCTGACCGCGCTGGCGCAGGGCGACCTGGTGCGCCGGGGCGACGTGTCGCCCCTCGAGCTCACCGACCACTACCTCGAACGCGCCGACCGTCTCGACACGGTCGGCGCGTTCGTCACGCTCACGCCCGACCGGGCGCGCGACCGTGCGTCGGCACTCACCGAGGAGGCCTACCTCTCCGGGCCGGGCGAGTCCCCGCTGTGGGGCGTGCCCACCGCGATCAAGGACCTCAACCTGACGGCGGGCGTGCGCACCACCTTCGGCTCGGCGGCGTTCGCCGACCACGTGCCCGACGTGTCCGACGGCGTGACGCTCGCACTCGAGGACGCGGGGATGGTGAGCCTGGGGAAGACGAACACCCCGGAGTTCGGCTCGCCCTGCTACACCGAGCCGGACGTCGCGCCGCCGGCGGTCACGCCCTGGGACCGCACCCGCACGGCGGGTGGCTCCTCCGGCGGCGCGGCCGCCGCGGTCGCCGCCGGTCTGGTGCCGCTCGCCCAGGGCTCGGACGGCGGCGGCTCGATCCGGATCCCGGCCTCGTGCTGCGGGCTGGTCGGCCTCAAGCCCACGCGCGGGCGGATCAGCGGTCACCCCATGTACGGCGACCCGGTGGGTTTGGCGACGGCCGGGCCGATCGCCCGGACCGTGCGCGACGCGGCGGCGATGCTCGATGCCCTCGCCGGTCGTCGGGTGGGTGATCCTGCCTGGGCGCCACCTCCCTCCGAGACGTTCCTGTCGTCCTGCGACCGCGACCCGGGGCGGCTCCGGGTCGCTCGCTTCATCGCACCACTGATCACCGACACCCCGGTCGACCCGGCGTGCACGCGGGCCTGGGAGGACGCCTCCCGGCTGCTCGAGTCGCTCGGCCACGAGATCGTCGACGTCGCGCCGCCGCTGCCCCCGGAGGCCGTGCCGGTGTTCGAGACCTGCTGGGCGGTGCTGACCGCGATGTCCGCCGTACCTCCCGAGCAGGAGCACCTGCTCCGGCCGCTGACCCGGTGGCTCTCGGCGCGGGGGCGGGCGGTGAGCGGACCCGAGTTCGGCCTCGCGATCGGGGCGATGCGGCGGTTCGCCGCGGGCGCCCTGACCGCGCTGGCGCCCTACGACGCCGTGCTGACCCCGACGCTGGCGACCCCGCCGGTCGCGGTCGGCGCGCTGCGCGACGACGAGCACCCCGAGCGGGACTTCGAGGCCCAGAAGGCCTTCACGCCCTGGACGTCGGCGTGGAACGTCACCGGCATGCCGGCGGTCTCGCTGCCGCTGCACTGGACCGACGACGGCCTGCCCGTCGGCGTGATGCTGGCGGCGCGACCGGCGGAGGAGGGCCCGCTGCTCGCGCTCGCCGCGCAGGTCGAGGCCGCGGCGCCGTGGCACGACCGGAGGCCGCCGGGATGGTGAGCGAGCTGGCGCTACCGTGAGCGCATGAGCCGTCCCGTGATCCTGGTCGTCGGAGCCGGCCCCGGCGTGAGCGGGTCGGTCGCCCGCCGCTTCGCGCGGGAGGGGTACGACGTCGCGCTGCTCGGCACCGCCGAGGACCAGCTGCGGGCGCTGGCCGTGGAGATCGCCGCGCTCGGCGTGGACGTCGGCCACGCGGTCGCCGACGTGACCGACGCCGAGGAGACGACCGCCGCCATCCGGCGCTTCGGCGACCACACGGGCCGGATCGACGTCGTGCACTTCAACCCGAGCGCCTACCGCGAGAAGGACCCGCTCGGCCTGACCGTCCCCGAGCTGCTCGAGGACGTGACGCTCGGGGTGGGCGCCCTGCTGACCGCCGTGCAGGCGGCCCGGCCGTACCTCTCGGCCGGCGGGCGGGTGACCGCCACCGGCAGCATGGCCGCCGACCGGCCGGCGAAGGCGGCGGCCTCCCTGGGCGTGCAGAAGGCCGGGCTGCGCAACCTCGTGCAGAGCCTCGACGCGACGCTCGAGCCCGACGGCATCCGGGCCGTGTCGGTGACCGTGCGCGGGGTGCTCGGCAAGGAGGGTCCGTTCACGCCCGACCGCGTCGCCGACGCGATCTGGGACGCCGCCCACCAGGACGAGAGCGCGTGGCGGGCCGAGGTGCCGTACTCCGGCTGACCCCGGCGCAGCCGGGCACCCGCCCGCCGGGTCAGTCGTCGCCGATCCCGCGCGCGTGCAGCGCGTCGCCGGTCTCGTGGGCGCGGGCGACGACCCGGATCACGAAGGGCGTGAGGAAGGCGCGCGGGTGCCGGACGCCGCGCGCCCGGGCGGCGTCGCGGGTCTCGAGTGCCAGCGCGATGGTGCCGGGCAGCGCCTGGATGGCCAGGCCGAAGGCGAGCGCGACCCGCTCGGGCTTGACGCCGACCCGGCGCAGCGGCGAGATCCAGCGGATGAACGCGTCGAGCATCGCGTTGACCGGCGTGGTCGCCGTGACGACGACCGCGGCCAGGGACAGGGTCACCAGGTCGACGAACGTCTCGATCGCCTTGTCGCGGCCGTACCACCACCACTGCATCGCGCCGACGAACGCCGCGATGAGCAGGACGCCGCGCGCGGCGCGCGCGAGCGTGCCGAGACGGACCCGGGCGACGAGCGCGAGCAGCAGCGCGACCGCCAGGAACACCCACGACGCGGGCATGCTCCGCACGAGCACGATCGAGAGGCTCAGCGCCGCGAGGCCGGCGAGCTTCACGCCGACCGGCAGCCGGTGCAGCAGGGTCGTCCCCGGCTGGTAGACGCCGACCAGGCCGGCGGTGCTGCTCACGGGGCCACCGACGCGAGGTAGGCGTCGACGGCGGCGTCCGCGGGGCCGTCGAACCGCACCCGCGCGTCCTCGATCACCACCACCCGGTCGCAGCGACGCGCGAGGTCGAGGTCGTGGGTCACCAGCACCAGCTGCTGGTCGAGGCCCAGGAGCAGGTCGCCGACCCGGCGCGTGTTCGCCAGGTCGAGCAGCGTGGTCGGCTCGTCGGCGACGAGCACCGCCGGCTCGACGGCCAGGACGCCGGCGAGGGCGAGCAGCTGCTTCTGGCCCCCGGACAGCGCGTGCACGCTGACATCGGCGTGCTCGCCCAGCCCGTACCTCTCGAGCACGGCGAGCGCCCGCTCGTGCCGGCGGCGGGCGTCCTTCTCGTGCCGCCGCAGTGAGAGTTCGACGTCCTCGACGCAGGTCGGCATGACCAGCTGGGCCGCGGGGTCGGTGAACGCGAAGCCCACCCGGCGGCGTACCGCCGCGCCGTCGCGGGCCACGTCGACGCCGTCGACGAGGACCCGGCCGGTGGTGGGCTCGACCAGGCCGTTGACCATCCGGGCCAGCGTGGACTTGCCGGAGCCGTTGGCGCCGATGATGCCGACGCGCTGCTCGGTGAGCTCGAGCGTGGTCGGCTCCAGCACCACCCGGGTGCCGCCGGGGACCGGGACGCGGACCCCGGCGGCGTCGAAGGTGATCGTGGTCAAGGCGGTCAGGCGTCAGTCGCGGGCCAGCAGCCGCGGGAACGCCCGGTGCACCTCGGCCGCGACGAGCGCGACGAGCGTCGTCTTGAGGAGGTCGCCGATCCAGAACGGCGTGTCGTAGAGGAACGCCTGGTGCCAGCTGACGTCGAGGTAGAGCTTCATGCCGAGGATGCCCAGCGGGTGGATGACCAGGACGCTGCCGGCCAGCGAGCAGAAGAAGACCCAGATGGCGCGGGTGCGGTGCTCCTTCGCGACATACTTGACCAGGAAGCCGCCGAGGGCGGCCGCGATCGGGAACGCGAGCAGGTAGCCGGCGCTGACGCCGGTGAACACCGCGAGGCCGGAGGAGTGCTCGGCGAAGACCGGCAGGCCGATCGCGCCGAGGAGCAGGTAGAGCGAGACGGCCAGGAACCCGCGGACCGGGCCGAGCACGCAGCCGGCGAGCATCACGCCGAAGGTCTGGAGGGTGATCGGCACGCCGGCGCCGCCGGTGGGGATCGCGCCGATGTAGGCGCAGGCGGAGATCAGCGCGGCGAAGCCGGCGATCAGCGCGAGATCGGTGGTCACGGAGCGGCGCCGCTTCGGCGTCGTCCCGGTCGTCGTGGGGTCGGTGGTCTCGGCCATGGCCATGCTCAGTCCTCGCTGGTGTGGGAACCACCTGAACGGTGGTCAGGTGAACGGCGTTCAGGTTAGGGTTCGGGCTCCGAGCCGGTCAACGGTGACCATCGGGTAGGGAGATGTGACATGCGCTACCGCCGGGACGACGTGGTCGAGCAGGCGCTCGGCGTGCTCGACACCTGGGGGCTCGCCGATCTGACCATGCGCCGCCTCGGCACCGAGCTCGGCGTCCAGCCCAGCGCGCTCTACCACCACTTCGCGAACAAGCAGACGCTGTTGGCCGCCGTCGCCGACGAGATCCTCGCGCGCGGGCCGCACCACGACGCCGCGGGCCCGTGGGACGAGCGGGTCGCCGCGATCTGCACCGACCTGCGCGACGCGCTGCTGGCCTACCGCGACGGGGCCGAGCTGGTCGCGACGGCGTACTCCTTCGGGCTCGGCGCCGCCGCGCCGTACGACGCCCTGGTGGGTGCGCTCGGCGACGCCGGCCTCGACGCGGAGCTGGTGCCGACGTCGGCGCGGACGCTGCTGCACTTCGTCTTCGGCCACGTGACCGACGAGCAGACCCACCTCCAGGCCGGGAGTGCCGGCGCCATCGAGGACGGTCCCCGCACGGAGTCCGACTTCAGCGTCGGTCTGGGGATCGTCCTCGACGGCATCCGCGTCCGCGCCCGGGACCGGTCGGTCGGCTAGCAGGGACGGGTCACGGCTCCTCGCCGCGGACCTCGGTCAACGTCTCTTCTTCACCGTGAGGGCCAGCAGCTCGCGCGGCTTGACGGCGGTCGAGAGGCCGCCGCCGACGGCGCGCTTCTCGAAGTGGAGGTGGCAGCCGTCGGGTGCGGCCCGGTCGTTGGCGCGCGCGAACATCTGGCCCTTGCGGACCTTGTCGCCGCGCTCGACGTAGACCTTCTGGGTGTGGCCGATGACCAGGTCCCAGCCGAGGCGGTTGCTGCGCAGCAGGACCGGGTTGTCGCCGTACGCCGGCCCGAGTGAGGCGTTCGAGACGACCCGGGCGTGGAAGCGGGCGTAGAGCGGAGTCCCGCACGGCATCGCGATGTCGAGGCCGTGGTGGAAGCCGTTGTCGTCCGCGCAGCGCGGGTCGGGGGAGTAGTACGGCGCGGTGGTGCAGCCGAACGGGATCATGATCCGGTGCGCGCCCTTGAACCACGGGGACGTGTAGTGCCGCTTGTCCTTGGTGTAGAACACCCAGCGCGGATCGCCCGCGCCGGCCGGGCCGGCGAGGGTGAGCAGCAGGGCACAGGCGATGAGCAGCACTCCGAGACGTCGCATGCCCTCAACCTAACGGCCACGACGCGACGACCGGGGAGGCGTGCGGCCGTTACCTGCCGTCACAGGCTGAACTCGCCCGCCGCGAGGCTGCGCAGCACGCAGAACTCGTTGCCCTCCGGGTCGGCCAGGACCACCCAGCTGTCGTCCGGGGACTGGCCGACGTCGGTGTGGGTGGCCCCCAGCGCGAGCAGCCGCTCGACCTCCTCGGCCTGGGTGCCGTCGATCGGGGACAGGTCGAGGTGCAGCCGGTTCTTCACCGTCTTGCCCTCCGGCACCGCGGCGAAGAACAGCGACGGGGCGAGCGGTCCCTCGCGCACCGCGTCGAGCAGCTCGGCGTCCGACCCCCGCTCCGGCCCGATCTCGACCAGGTCGTCGGTGGAGTCGACGACGGCGTACCCGAGCGCGGCGCACCAGAACTCGGCCAGCCGCGCGGGGTCCGCGCAGTCGACGTTGATCTCGGTCAGCCGGGAGGTCACGCGATGGGATTATCCAACGCCCCGGCGTAGATGAGCGACTGACTCTGGTCGGCGAGGTCCACCATCTCCAAGGTGTTGCGGAGCTGGAGGCGGTTGAGACAGCTGTGCCGGAACTCCGCCCGCCGGAGGTCGTACGCCGCCGCGGCGCTCGCGAGCTCCGGGTGCTCGTCCGCGTGCCGCTGCACGCAGTCGCGCGCCTCGGCCCAGAAGACCCGCTCGTCGAGCACCCCGTCGGTGTGCAGGATCGCGGCGAGGTGGCGCAGGACGCCGTCGAAGACGTCGGTGTGCAGGGCCAGCGACCTGGTGTCCTGGTCGATGTCGACGCGGACCCGCTCGACCTCCTCCGGCAGCGGCCGAGAGGTGCTCATCACCGCGACCTCCTCGCCGATGTCCTTCATGATCGCCCGCACCGGCACCTGGTCGCGCAGCACCAGCACGAGGTTCTCGCCGTGCGGCATGAACGCGAGGTCGTGCGCGAGCAGGCAGTGCACGATCGGGCGGAGGTAGGCGTCGAGGTAGCGGCGTACCCACCCGGCGGCGTCGAGCCCCGACGCGCCGATCAGGGCGGCAGCGAAGGACCGGCCGGCGCCGTCGCGGTGCAGCAGCGCGGCCATCGTCATCAGCCGCTCGCCCTCCGCCAACGAGGGCACCGGGCTCTCGCGCCACAGCGCCGCGATCATCTTGGTGTAGGGCGAGCGGATCCCGAGCCGGTGGTAGGCGTCGCCGGTGTACCCGACCGACGCGATCTCGCGCAGCACCGAGAAGCCGCACGCCTGCAGCGTCGGGTCGGCCGACACGACGCCGTGCACCCAGTCGTTGATCGCCGGGGTCGCGGCCATGTAGCGCGGGGACAGCCCGCGCATGAAGCCCATGTTCTGGATCGACAGCGCGGTCTTGACGTAGGGCTGCGCGGGGTCGGTGGTGTTGAAGAAGGTGCGGATCGACTGCTGCGCCCGGTAGCCGTCCGGCCCCTCGCCGAGGTGCACGAGGTCGCGCCGCGCGAGGTCGGGGGCGAAGGTGATCGCGATCTTGTGGCGCCACTGCCAGGGATGCACCGGCACCAGGTGGTAGCCCGCGGGGTCGAGGCCGGCGGCGACCAGCACCTCGACGTCCTGCACCGCGGCATCGCCCGCGAGCAGCGTGTGCTCGCGCCGGGCGGCCAGCCAGTGCAGGCGGACCGTGCTGCCGGTCTCGGGCGCGTACGCCGCGAAGTCGTCCGCCCCGAACCCGACCCGCCCGTTGTTGGCGACGAAGCCCGGGTGGCCCTCGGTCATCGCGGCCTCGATCTCCTGGTAGCCGGCCGTCAGCAGGTCGTCGACGGTCGCCGTGGAGTGCGTCAGCTTCCAGCACGCGGAGGCCAACGTCGCCGCGAGCTCCTCGAGGTAGGTCGGCAGCAGCGCGTCGGGGATGCCGAGCACCTCCGCGAACTCCACGACGAAGTCCTGCACGTCCGGCGCCGCCGGCTCGTCCTTGACCACGCGCGTCAGCGTCGACGCGTCGATCGCCCAGTGGTCGAGCGCGAGCAGCTCCGCGGCGAAGGAGTACGTCGTGTCGCCGGCCGGCGTGGTGAGCAGCCACCGGTCGCCGTCCGCCACGGGTGCGAGCAGCCGCTCGTGCGCGAACTCCGCGATCGCCTTGGTGACCAGGTGCCGCTGCGCCACGGCGAGGTTCTCCGGGAGGAGATGGTCGCGCTCGCGGACCGAGAACATCGCCACCTTGGTCGGCAGCGTGATCGTGCGGAGCTCCCGGAAGCCGAACGCCCGGTTCAGCGCCCGGATCCGCTCGTTGCGGGCGTCGGGCTCGACCACGACCCGGCGCACCGCGGGCTCGGCGAAGCAGTGGTCGAGCACGGCACCGAAGACCGCGCGCGTGAAGCCGTGCACCGGGGTGGCCGGGTCGGCAGGCGGCGCCACCAGCACGTGCATGCCGAGGTCGCCGTCCCGCAGCTCCGGCAGGTCGGCGAGCTCGGAGTGCGCCGGGTCATAGGTCTCGGCGAGGAAGGACGGCACGCCGTCGGCGCGGCCCAACCATGCCTGGTGGTGCGGGCTCTGCTCGATCCGGCGGTACTCGCGCTCGACGTCGGCCAGGCTCGAGCCCTGCATCTGCCAGAAGACGCTGCGCGGGTGCGTCACCCACTCGTGCAGGAGCGCGGCGTCGCGGTCGAGGTCGAGCGGTTCCAGGGTGAGTCTCGGTTGCTGGGTCATCGCGGTGCTCCGAACGTCTGGACGGCGATCTGCTTGTCGATCGGGTAGACCTCGCGGCCGGTCATCGCCGCGATGATCACCGAGTTGCGGTAGGCGCCCATCCCGAGGTCGGGCGCGGCCAGGCCGTGGGTGTGCTCCTCGGCGTTCTGCACGAAGATCTCCCGGCCGGCGTGGTCGACCGTGTAGTGCCGCGCGACGTCGAACCGGCCCTGCTCGTCCCACCGGATGCGGTCGCGGACCGGGTCGAGGAACGACGGCACCTCGGCGGCGTACCCGGTCGCGAGGACGAGGCCCTCGGTGCGCAGCGTGAAGTCCTCGCCCGTCTCGTCGTGGTGGCAGGCGAGCTCGTAGGCCCCGTCGCGGGTCGCCCCCGTGACGGTCGTGTTGGTGACGAGCGTGGTGTGCGGCCCGTCGCCCTGGACGCGCAGCCGGTAGTGCAGGTCGAAGATCTCGTCGACCAGGTCGCCGCTGATCCCCTTGTAGAGCGAGCGCTGCTCGCGACCGAGCCGCTCGCGGGTGGCGGCCGGCAGGTCGTGGAAGTACGACGTGTACTCCGGCGACGTCATCTCCAGCGTCAGCTTGGTGTACTCCATCGGGAAGAACCGCGGGCTGCGCGTCAGCCACGTGAGGCGGTAGCCGTGGTCCGGGCTCTCGGCGAGCAGGTCGCGGTAGATCTCGGCCGCGCTCTGGCCGCTGCCGACGATCGCGATCGAGCCGAGTCGCTGGAGCTCGGCCTTGTGGTCCAGGTACGCCGAGGAGTGGATCCCCATGCCCTGCAGGGGTTCGGGCACCTTCGGCCTCGTGCCGACGCCGAGCACCAGGCGCCTCCCGCGGTGGACGTCACCGGTCGAGGTCGTCACCACGTACGCCGTGCCGTCGTGCTCGACGCTCGTCACCGCCTGCCCGAACCGCACGCTCGCGAGCCGCTCGGCGGCCCAGCGGCAGTAGTCGTCGTACTCGCGGCGCAGCGGGTAGAACGACTCGCGGATGTAGAACGGGTAGAGGTTGCCGGTCTCCTTGAGGTAGCTGAGGAACGACCAGCGCGAGGCGGGGTCGGCCATCGTGACGAGGTCGGCCAGGAACGGCACCTGGAGCGTGGCGTCGTCGAGCATCATCCCGGGGTGCCAGGCGAGGTGGTCGCGAGCCTCGAGGAAGACGCCGTCGAGCTCGTCGAGCGGCTCGGTCAGGCAGGCGAGGCCGAGGTTGAACGGACCGACGCCGATGCCGATGAAGTCCCTCATCGTGCGGCCCCCTGGCGCAGCTCGGCCGCCATCGCGACGACGCGGCCGACGACGGCGAGCACGTCGTCGCGCGTCGCCATCGGGTTCAGGAGCGTGAGCTTGAGCCAGCGTCGGCCGCCCACCCGCGTCGACGCCACCATCGCCTCACCACGCTCGTAGAGCGCGGCGCGGATCCGGGGGAGCACGGCGTCGTCGACTCCGGTCGGGCGGAACACGAGGGTGCTCAGCTGCGGGGCGGCCGCGAGCTCGACGTCGGGATCGGCGTCCAGCAGCAGCCCGACCTCGGCCGCGAGGTCGGCGACCGTGTCGACGTACTGCCCGATCGTGTCGGCACCCATCACCCGCAGCGTCAGCCACAGCTTGAGCGCGTCGAACCGGCGCGTGGTCTGCAGGCTCTTGTCGACCTGGTTGGGGTGGGCGGCGTCCTGGGGGTTGAGGTAGTCGGCGTGCCAGGTCACGTGGCCCAGGTGCGCGCCGTCGCGGACGAGCAGCGCGCTCGCGGAGACCGGCTGGAACCACGTCTTGTGGAAGTCGATCGTCACCGAGTCGGCCCGGTCGATGCCGTGGAGGAGGTGCCGGCGGGTGGGGGAGACGAGCAGGCCACCGCCGTACGCCGCGTCGACGTGCAGCCACGCGCCGTACCCCGCGCAGAGCGCGGCGACCTCGGGCAGCGGGTCGATCGCGCCGAAGTCGGTCGTGCCCGCGGTCGCGACGACGGCCATCGGCACCAGCCCCGCGTCGGCGACCCGGGCGAGCGTGCGGCCGAGCGCGCCGACGTCCATCCGCCGGTCGCCGTCGGTGGGCACGGTGACGACGGCGCCGTCGCCGAGGCCGAGGAGGCGCGCGGACTTCTGGACGCTGAAGTGGCTGTCCTCGCTGGCGACGATCCGCAGCGTGCGCGCGTCGTGGCCCTCGGCGAGCGCACGGTCGCGGGCGAGGTGGAGGCCCTGGAGGTTGGACTGGGTGCCGCCGCTGGTGAAGACCCCGTCCGCGGCCGGGCCGAAGCCGATCCGCCCGGCCGTCCAGTCGACGAGGTGCCGCTCGACGAACGTCCCCCCGACGCTCTGGTCGAAGGTGTCCATGCTGGAGTTCACCGCGCTCACGAACACCTCCGCGAGCAGCGCCGGGATCACCACGGGGCAGTTCAGGTGGGCGGCGTACGACGGCTCGTGGAACCACACCGCGTCGTCGAGGTAGACCCGGCTGAGTTCCTCGAGCGCGGCGCCGGCGTCGCCCAGGGGCCGGTCGAGGTCGACGTCGGCGACCGCCTTCGCGGCCGGCTCGGGGAGCACCCCGGTCGCCGGTCCGCGGACGGTGCTCAGCGTGCGGGCGAGGTGGTCGACCCCGAGCCGCATCGCCGCGACGTACTGCTCGACGTGGGCGGGGTGGAACAGGTGCTGGGCAGGGGGAGTCGCCACCGGCCATCCTTCCGAGTGCGGATTTAGGTAAGCCTCACCTAACTCGGATGTCCGGGCGCGGCGCAACCCCCGGGCCGCCATCTGGGACGTTCCTCACAGGCAGGGCCGGGGTCACCCGACGACCAGCAGCCGTTCGCACTCCTCGACGAGACGCGCGCGGATCGGGGCGGCGCGGTCGGCGAACCGGCGCTGGAGCTCGGCGTACTCCCGCTTGCCCTCGGCGGTCTCGATCCTGATCGGCGTCCACTCGACGCCGGAGGGATCGATCGTGATGCCGCTCAGGTCGTAGGGCGCCGCCCGCATGTCCATGATCCGCACGTCCCAGGCGAGCTCGAAGGCGTCGGCGACGAGGTCGGAGCCGACCGCGTCCGCCAGCCGGTAGGCGTGCTTGTAGAGATCCATGTTGCCGTGGAGACAGCCGGGCTGCTCGAAGTCCGGCCGGTCGCGCGGCCCGGGGCTCAGGCTGTTGCGGGGCAGCGCCTCCGGCGTGAAGAACCGGACGGCATCCCAGTGGCTGCACCGCACGCGATGGCGCTCGACGACCCGGTCGGTCTCCGCGGCGCCGAGGCGGAGCGGCTGCGGATGCCGGGTCGCGGGATCCCCGTAGACCATCGCCCACTCATGGAGTCCGAAGCAGCCGAAGTCGCCCTCACGTGCGGCGGTCGCCCGGAGCAGGCGGCGGGTCGCCTCGGCGACCGGCCTCGTCCTGGCGTCGAGCTGTCCCGGTGCCCGCCACCGCATCAGCTGCGCCGGCCGGAACGAGTAGTACTGGAAGAGGAAGTCGTGGATCGGGTGCTTCTCGCCGGCTCGGCGCCGGGCGAGGTGCGGCTCGACGTAGGGCGACAGACGCGCCCGGTGCGTTGCCTCCGCGCTCACGGCCACACCCTAGGTGACACGTCGCGGAGCCCCTCCACCTCGGCGACGGGTGACCGCGGGTCGCTCGCTAGGCTCGTCGGGTGCGTATCGCGAGATTCACGACCGGCGAGGACCCGATGTACGGCGTGGTCACAGGTGACCTCGACCAGTTCGGCCAGCCCGACCCCGACAGCGTCGTGGTCGCGCTCGCCGGCGACCCGCTGTACGTCGGGGTGAAGCTGCTCGACCAGGAGTTCCGGCTCGAGGACGTGCGGCTGCTCGCCCCGGTGCTGCCGCGCAGCAAGGTGGTCGGCATCGGCCGCAACTACGCCGCGCACGCCAAGGAGCTGGGCAACGACGTCCCGACCGAGCCGCTGATGTTCCTCAAGCCGAACACCAGTGTGGTCGGGCCGGGCGACCCGATCTTCTACCCGCAGGAGACGCAGAACCTCCAGTTCGAGGGCGAGCTCGCCGTGGTCATCGGGCGGATCTGCCGCGACGTGCCGCCGGAGCAGGCGACCGACGTCATCCACGGCTACACGATCGCCAACGACGTCACCGCCCGCGACCTCCAGAGGAGCGACGTGCAGTTCACGCGGGCCAAGGGCTTCGACTCCTTCTGCCCGCTCGGACCGTGGATCGAGACCGACCTCGACCCGAACGACTTCGCCGAGGGCCGCCGCGTGCAGACCTTCCTCAACGGCGAGGTGAAGCAGGACGGCAGCACCGACGACATGATCTTCGACATCCCGACGCTGATCTCCCACGTCAGCAGCGTGATGACCCTCCTGCCGGGCGACGTGATCCTCACCGGCACCCCCGAGGGCGTCGGTCCGATGAACGTCGGCGACGAGGTCGAGATCTCGATCGCCGGTCTCGGCACCCTCACGAACAAGGTGGCCTCCCGATGACCGTCCGCGTCCGGTTCTGCCCGTCCCCGACGGGCTCGCCGCACGTCGGGTTCGCCCGGACGGCGCTCTACAACTGGGCGTTCGCGCGGCACCACGGCGGCACCATGGTCTTCCGCATCGAGGACACCGACAAGGAGCGGTCGACCCAGGAGTCCTACGACGCCATGCTCGGCGCGATGCAGTGGCTCGGCCTGGACTGGGACGAGGGCCCGGTCGTGGGCGGGCCGCACGGGCCGTACCGGCAGTCCGAGCGCGGCGACCTCTACCGCGACGTGCTCGAGAGGCTCGCGGCCTCGTCCTACACCTACGACTGCTTCTGCACCACCGAGGAGGTCGAGGCGCGGCGCAAGGCCTCCGGCTCCAAGGTGATGGGCTACGACGGCTTCTGCCGCGACCTGTCCGTCGAGCAGCGCGCCGCGTTCGAGGCCGAGGGCCGCAGGCCGGTCGTCCGCTTCCGCATGCCCGACGGGTCGGTCACGTGGAACGACCTGGTGCGCGGCGAGATCACCTTCGAGACGCAGTACGTCCCCGACTTCGCGCTGTGCCGGGCCAACGGCGACCCGCTCTACACGCTGGTGAACCCCGTCGACGACGCGCTGATGGAGATCACGCACGTGCTCCGCGGCGAGGACCTGCTCTCGAGCACCCCGCGCCAGATCCCGCTCCACCGGGCGCTGGTCGACCTCGGCATCGGCAAGGTCGTCCCGGAGTTCGGTCACCTGCCGTTCGTGATGGGGGAGGGCAACAAGAAGCTCTCCAAGCGCGACCCGGAGTCGCACCTCTTCCTCTACCGCGACCAGGGCTTCCTCCCCGAGGGCCTGCTCAACTATCTGGCGCTGCTCGGCTGGGCGATCGCCGCGGACCGCGACGTCTTCACGCTGGAGGAGATGGTCGAGGCGTTCGACATCTTGGACGTGAACCCGAACCCGGCGCGGTTCGACGCCAAGAAGGCCGACGCGATCAACGCCGCGCACATGCGGATGCTGTCGGTCGAGGAGATCACCGACCGGGCACTTCCGTTCCTGAAGGACGCCGGGGTCGTGTCCGACCCGGTCAGCGACGCCGACGCCCAGCTGCTCGAGCTGGCGATGCCGCTGGTCGCCGAGCGGATCAACAAGCTCGTCGAGGCCGTCGACATGCTCGGCTTCCTCTTCGTCGACGAGGCCGAGTTCACCCGCGACCCGGCCGACGCCGAGAAGCTGCTCACCGACGACGGCAAGGCGGTCGTGCAGGCGTCGTACGACGCGCTGGCAGGCCTGTCGGAGTGGTCGACCGCCGCGATCCAGGAGGCGCTCCAGGCCAAGCTCGTCGAGGAGCTCGGCCTCAAGCCGCGCAACGCGTACGGCCCGGTCCGGGTTGCCGTGACCGGCCGCCGGGTCTCGCCGCCGCTGTTCGAGTCGATGGAGCTGCTCGGCCGCGAGCGGAGCCTCGGGCGGCTGCAGGGCGCCCTGGCCTGATGGAGCTCAGCTGATGGAGGAGGCGCCGGGCTACCCGTACCACCTCGTCCAGCGGGGTGGCCGGCCCGGCGTGTGGCGCCCGCTGGTCGGCGTCCTGGCGCTGATCGCCGGGTTCGTCGTCGCGGTGCCGGTGCTCGTGCAGATCCCGTTCGCGGTCGGGCTGGCCGTGACCGGGCACGACGTGACCGCCGGCGTCGAGCGGATGGTCGACCTCGACGACCCGACCCCGCTGGGCCTGGCCTACCTCAACGTCGCCCTGGCCTGCGCGATCCTGCTCACCTGGATGCTGACCCGGACGCTGCACGGCCTGCGGCCGCGGTGGCTCGCGTCGGTGACGCCGCGGATCCGCTGGGGCTGGCTCGTCGTCTGCTTCGGCCTGTCCTTCGTCGCGCTGTTCGCCACGCTGGTCGTGTCGGTGTTCGTGCCCGCGCAGGGCGAGAGCGTCGAGATCGGCGGCGGCCTCAACGACTTCACCTCGACCACGCGCGACTTCCTGCTCGTGGTGCTCCTCCTCACGCCGCTCCAGGCCGCGGGGGAGGAGTACGCCTTCCGCGGCTACCTCACCCAGGCCTTCGGCAACCTGTTCGGCCGCACCTGGGCGGCGATCCTCCTGCCCGCCGTGCTGTTCGCGCTCGCGCACGGGTCGCAGAGCCCGCCGGTCTTCTTCGACCGGCTGGCGTTCGGGCTGGTCGCCGGTGCCCTCGTCGTCCTGACCGGCGGCCTCGAGGCCGGCATCGCCATGCACGTGCTCAACAACTGGCTCGCCTTCGGGCTGGCCCTCACCTTCGGCGACATGGCATCGACGCTGAACCCGGTCGGCGGCAGCTGGTGGACGATCCCGGTGACGCTCACGCAGTCGCTCGTCTACCTCGGCGTGGTGCTGCTCGTCTTCCGCCGGATGAGGCTCCGGAGCACCACCAGGACGCCGCAGCGGCAGGGCGTTTTGGTGGGCTCCGAACCTCGCGTGTAAGGTTTGTCCTCGGCTCGGCAACGAGCCGGAGAGCGTCACCATTGGGATATGGTGTAATTGGCAACACGACTGATTCTGGTTCAGTTATTCTAGGTTCGAGTCCTAGTATCCCAGCTGAGATCGCGGTTCCTCCCGCAGCACGGAGGCCCGCGATTTTGTGCGAGAACCCAGCAAACGCTAGGCTTTCGCAGGTTGCTCGGGAGACCGGGCGCCACGCAATAAGCAGCAACAACTCAACACATGCCCCGTTCGTCTAGCGGCCCAGGACGCTGGCCTCTCACGCCGGAAGCACGGGTTCGAATCCCGTACGGGGTACACATCACGAAGGCCCCGAGCGCAAGCTCGGGGCCTTCGTCGTTCGGTCGTGCTCCTAGCCGCCCCCACCCGCCGAAACGGTCGGTCCGGGCGGCCGCGTCGGGCCGTCGGCCCGATTGATCGCCCGGGCCGATGAGGAATTCGTTCCTGTATGAGGAACGGGGCGGGACAGGTCGCGCGGAGTCCGGCAGATTCACCCGAACGGGAGCACGTCCTCCACTTCGCGCTCTGACAGGCCGGCGTCCATGGGGTGCTCACCCGTCCAACGGCGTACCACGCGCCTGGGAAGTTAGGGAGAAGCCCATGCCTCGCCTCGCTCGTTCAGACTGGTACGACCTGACCCGAGACATGAACTGGACGCTGTCCTACGCCACCGAGGACCAGGTGTGGCCCGACGACCTGTCCCACGCCTACGGCGTCCCTGCCGAGCAGTGGTGGACCTGGGACGAGCCGTACAAGATCACCTACCCGGAGTACGTGCACAACCAGGCCGGCAAGGACGCGAGCGTGTACTCCATCAACGCTGTCGTGAACCGGTCCCGGCTCTTCGAGCAGCTCGACCCCGGCTGGAAGTCGGCGATCCTGGCCCACTACGGGGCCATCGCCCTGCCGGAGTACGTCGCGGGGATCGCCGAGGCTCGGATGGGTCGGTTCGGCCGGGCGGCCGCGTGGCGCAACATGGCGATGTACGGCACGCTCGACGAGACCCGGCACGGTCAGATCCAGTCGTACTTCCCGTACACGCTGCTCGACAAGGAGCCGCGGATGGACTGGGCCCACAAGGCGTTCCACACGAACGAGTGGGGAGCCATCGCGGCTCGTTCGCTGTTCGACGACATGTTCACCGCGAACGATGCCGTCTCGACCGCGCTCCAGCTCACGTTCACCTTCGAGACCGGGTTCACCAACCTGCAGTTCCTCGGGATGGCCGCCGACGCCATGGGCGTGGGGGACCTGGAGTTCAGCGCGCTGATCTCCTCCATCCAGACCGATGAGGCTCGGCACTCGCAGCAGGGGGAGCCGACGATGAAGATCCTGGTGGAGAATGGGAAGGCCGATGTCGCCCAGAAGCTCATCGACCACATGTTCTGGCGCTCGTGGAAGGTCTTCTCACTCCTCACCGGCCTGTCGATGGACTACTACACGCCTCTGGAGCACCGTCGGCACTCCTTCCGGGAGTTCATGGACGAGCTCATCAACAAGCAGTTCCTGGACCAGTTCCGTGACCTGGGTCTCGAGAAGCCCTGGTACTGGGACGACCAGTACCAGAAGGAGCAGAACTGGCTGCACCACGCCTACCACCTCGGGGTCTGGTTCTGGCGCCCCACCGTGTGGTGGAACCCCGACGCCGGCGTGTCGCCGCGGGAGCGTGACTGGCTGGAGGAGAAGTACCCCGGCTGGAACGACAGCTTCGGCAAGTACTGGGACGTCATCTCCGAGAACGTGCGGGCCGACGCGACAGAGAACACGCTGCCCGAGACGCTCCCGATCGTGTGCAACATGTGCCACATCCCGGTGTGCACCCCGGCCGGCTACAACGCCGGCTTCCTCGACACTCCCGACCCCTACATCCTCGACTACCGGGGTCGTCGCTACACGTTCTGCTCCGAGCCGTGCCAGTGGATCTTCGAGCAGAGCCCGGCCCGCTTCCAGGGTCACCAGAGCATCGTCGACCGCTTCCTGAGCGGACAGATCGCGCCGAGTCTCAGCCCGGACTTCGAAGGCGGAACGATCACGACGACGCACCTCGCCGGTGTCCTCGACTACATGGGCGTGAGCATGGAGGAGGCCGGCCAGGACGCCACGGACTACGCCTGGGCCTTCGAGGAGCGCGACCCGGCGGTCGTCGAGGCCTCGTGATCGAGGAAGACCTCTCGGTCGTGGCCGACAGAAGGGAGATCCGATCATGGCGCTGATCGCGATACAGGCATGTGTGGACGGTGACTTCGTCCTCAACATGGTGCCGGTCTTCACCGAGGACACCATGGACGCGGTGGCCCAGAAGATCGCTCTCCACTCCGTGAACCGCCGGGTGGCACCGCAGGACAAGCCTCTGGGAGTGCGGTTCAAGGGCGTGACGATGCCGGCTGACGCGACGGTGGACAGCGCCGGCATCGTGGCCATGGATGTCGTCTACGCCTTCTACGAGGCTTGAGCACGCATGAGCGCGGAACTTCACTGGGTCGACGTCGTGGACGTGTCCGAGGTGTGGGAGGGCGACCTCCTCGACTTCGACGTCGATGGTGAGGAGGTGATGATCGCCCACCTCGAAGGGGGCGACCTCAAGGCCTACCAGGGGATCTGTCCCCACCAGGAGGTCGCGCTGGCGGACGGGGACTGGGACGCCGCCACCTCGGTCCTGCTGTGCAAGGGGCACCACTGGGAGTTCGACCTGCGGACCGGCCAGGGCCTCAACCCGAGCGGCTGCCGCCTGTTCGAGTATCCGGTCAGGGTGACCGACGACAAGATCCAGGTAGGGGTCCCGCAAGACGGGGAGCGCCGCTACCACGGCCTTCCCGGATGAGGAGTGCTTGATGGCAAGCGTCAGTGACGGTACCGAAGAACCCAAGAAGATGGTGGGCCCGATCCTGCGGGGCGTGGACACAGAGTTCTGCAACGCGATGATCAACGCCATCGAGACCGACAACCCGGGCACCGAGGTCGTCGTGGACGACCAGGGTGGCTACATCCGGATCAGCACCGAGCGTCGCTGCCGGCTGACGCGGACGACGCTCGAGGACGAGCTCGGCCATCCCTTCCGACTGTCCGGCATCGAACCGAACCTGGCCGGCTTCTCGGGACGGATCAACGTCGGCGACGACGAGATCATCTGGCACCTGGACCGAGAGGGATGACAGTGGCGACGAAGCTTCGCAAGGCCCCGAAGACGTGGAGCTTGTTCGGGGATGTCCAGAGGAGGCCGAGCCCCTACGAGGTGGTCACGGGCAAGTTTCACTACCACTTCCGTCGCGACCCGGTGCCCTTCGAGCTGGACCCCGATGTGCCGATCAACCGCTGGTACCTGAAGCACCGCGAGGGATCGCAGTTCCAGGTTGACGACTGGGAGCAGTTCCGAGACCCCCACAAGCTCACCTACAAGGAGTACGTCGCCCTCCAGAAGGTCCACGAGACCTACGTCGACGGCCTGGTCGACCAGTTCGAGGACTCCGGCGCCACCGAGAAGCTGGACCAGGGCTGGGTCTCGACGCTGGCCGACCTGTACGTGCCGCTCCGGTTCCCGCTCCACATCCTGCAGATGACGGGACTGTACGTGGGCCAGATGGCACCGTCCTCCTACATCACCAACTGCGCGAACTTCCAGGCGGCCGACGAGCTCCGCCGTATCCAGCGGATCGCCTACTGGACCAAGGTGCTCGGCAACGCGCACGGCGACCAGTTGGTGGAGACCCGCACGGCCCGAGAGCCTTGGGAGAACGGCCAGGCCTGGCAGCCCCTGCGGAAGGCGCTCGAGGAGATGCTCATCGCCTACGACTGGGGCGAGGCGTTCACTGCATTGAACCTCGCGGTGAAGCCGGCGGTGGACGCCCTGCTCAACTGGCAGTTCGCTGCGCTGGCGGCCAGTAACGACGACCACTTGCTCAGCCAGATGTTCACCGAGTTCCAGCACGACAGCCGACGCAGCCGAGACTGGACGCAGGCATTGACGACCTATGCCCTCGACCGCGACTCCGGCTTGGGCGAGGTGCTTGAGGGATGGCTCGACGTGTGGGAGCCCAAGGCACACGCTGCGGTGATGGCGCTGGCACCCTTGTTCGAGACCGCGCCGGTGCCGATGGCCGCTGACGACGTGGTTGCGGAGGTGGAGCGCCAACACGCCGAGCTGCGCAGCGGCTGTGGTGTCTGACCGTGGCAGCCGGGGACGTCCACGCGGTCCGAATCGCTGACTCCGACACCTGGTTTCCGGTGCTCGAAGGGGAGCGGATCCTCCGGGCGGCCCAGCGCGCGGGGGTGTGGCTTCCCTTCGAATGCGGCTGGGGAAGCTGCGGGACCTGCAAGGTGGTCCTGCTCGAGGGTGGCGTCAGCACGCTGTTCGACGAGGCCCCGGCGGTGAGCCCGCGGGATGCGCGGCGCGGACGCATACTCGCCTGCCAGACCAGCGCGACGACTGATCTGGTGATCAAGCCGGCGTGGGTGAGCGGTGAGCCGCGACCGGAGTTCGCCACCGACTCGTGCGCGGCGGTCCTCGTCGAGGAAGAGGATCTGGGACCGGACATCCGGCGGTTCCGGTTCCGGCTCGACCGCGCGATCGCCTACCGGGAGGGGCAGCACGCGATCCTCGAGCTCGGTGCCGGCCTGCGACGGTGCTACTCGATGGCGAACCTGTCCGGTTCGGCAGACGTGGACTTCATCGCCAAGCGCTACGATGGGCGACCCGGCAGTGAGCGCCTGTTCTCGCTCGGCACCGGTGCCGAGATCTCCCTCGAGCTGCCCTACGGGGAGATGTGGGTGCGTGACTCCGAACAGCCCACCTGTCTGGTGGCCGGAGGCACCGGTGTCGCGCCGATCCTGGGGATGCTTCGTGGTCTGGTGGCGAGGTCCGACCCCAGGCCCACCCACGTCTTCTTCGGCGCCAACACCCGCGAGGAGCTGGTGTGCTGGCAGGAACTGCTCGGTCTCGCCGACGAGCTCCCCGACGGCCGGGTGTCGGGTGCGCTGGCGCAGCCCGGGCCCGGGTGGGACGGAGCTCGCGGATTCGTCACCGACGCCCTGGCCCGTGCGCTGCCGGAGCTCACGGGTGCCCGCTTCTACATGGCCGGGCCACCGGCGATGACCGATGCCGTTCTGGCCCTCCTGAAGGAGTCCGGCGTCCAGCTCGACCGGATTCACTACGACAGCTTCGGGTGACGTCGGGTCGGCCGAGTTCCGGCGTCCCGCCCTGGGGAACGACGCCGGTGCGGCGGTGTGACATGCGTCACGCTGCAGGTGTCCAGGAATCGCACAGTCGGGGCCCGGATCCCCGTGCTGCACGCGACCGATCGACAAGGAGCTAGCTGTGGCCGATGAGTTGAAGTTCTTCTCGCCTGAGTGGTGTGAGGTAGCGGTACCGGTGGTGAACGCGCACGAGGCGACCATCAAGGGGTTCAAGGACGCCTCCACCTTCACCCACCGCATGGCCTTCACCTGCGCCGAGCGTGACCTGGTCACGCACATGGAGTGGAAGGAAGGAAGGGTGGCCAGCTGGTCGGGGCCCCAGTACGACGAGTCCGACCTGTGGCTGGTCATCGACGCCGGGCTCGCGACGTGGCAGGCGGCGGCCTCGGGTGCGAGCGAAGGCGGGAAGTTCCTGCTGGCCGGGAAGATCAAGTTCAAGAAGGGGCCGATGTCGGCGGCGATCGAGAACGCGGGCGCCTTCAACAACTTCCTGCTGTCGTGGGGCAAGGTGCCCACCGACTGGAATGTCTAGGACCGATGGTGACCGACGTGAGCACTCAGGGCTATCCGTTCGAGCTGCACGAAGGTGAGGACGCGAACGGTCTGGCGAGCACCCTGGCCATGCTGCTGGGGCAGAACCTGGAGAAGTATCCGGGCCGCATCGCCATCGCGCGCCGGGTGCGCAGGCCGGTCGCGGTCTACAGCACGGATACGGACACCTCGGCCACGATCGTCTTCGGCGAGCACGAGGCCACCGTCTACAACGGCATGGTGGGTCGCCCGAGCGTGACGGTGATCGCCAGCGTCGACCAGATCACCGACGTGTCTCAGCTGAAGATGAAGGGCGCCGGCCTGCTGCCCGCCGGGTTCTTCACCAGGCGGGGCCTCCACGTGCTCGGTGAGATCGCCAGGCACAGGCTGGTGGTGAAGGGACTGCTGACCCACACCCTCACGGCCCTACGGTTCATCGCGCTGGTATCGGTCGTCGAGTGAGCGTCTGCCTGCGCGGGGCCGCCGGTCCGCGCAGGTAGATCACTGGTTGCCACTCAGGCCGGAGGAGATGCGGGCGGCGGTCTCGACGAGGGGGCCGATCAGGTGGCGCAGGCCGCGATCGACGTCCTCCATGGACTCCGCCACCGACACCGCCGCCACCACGTGGTGGAGGGGATCGCGGATCGGTGCGGCGATCGAGGAGATGCCGGGCTGCGACTCGCCGCGGTTCTCGGCGTAGCCCTGGCAGCGAACCCGGGCCAGCTCGGCCAGGAGCTCCGTCCTGGAGGTGATGGACCGAGACGTCTTCGGCGTCAGGCGCATGGTCTGGACCAGACGCCGCTGGTGCTCGACCGGAAGGTAGGCCAGGAGCACCTTGCCGGTCGAGGTCACGTGCGCCGAGTTGCGACTGCCGACCGCCCGGAAGACGGAGAACGCACCCGGCCCCTCACGTCGCTCGACGTACAGCACGTCGCTTCCGTCGAGGATCGCGACGTGCAGGGTGCCGGCGGTCTTCTGGCGCAGCTGGTCGAGCGGGATGGTCGCCGCCTCGTGCAGGCGCTGGGCCGTCTCGGCGCTGGCGCCGAGCGAGCGCATCGTCGTGGTCAGCCGGAACAACCCGGTCTCCTCGACCTTCTCGAGCAGGCCTTCCTGGACGAGGGTCCAGATGATGCGGTGGGCGGTGCTCTTGCCCACGCCGACCCGCCGGGCGAGCTGACTCACGCCCAGCTGAGTGCTGTGCTTGCCGAACTCGCGCAGGATCCGGGCGGCCATGGCCACGCTGGAGAGTCGCCCGGGACTGCGGGCGACCTGGTCGGCGAGGTCGCCGGATGTGACAGTCATCACATCAGGGTGCCTCTTCCTGGTCGCTTGTGCCTATGGCGTTCGGCATGGAGGAACGCAGACGGCCGGTGCTGCTCGCGGTGGGTGGGCGCGTGGATCTCGTGTCCCGCACCCAGGAACGTCGGCCCGAGGGCGTCGACAGTTGCACCACTCTCACTGGGGGTGGGCCGAGAGGCTCGGGCCCGCGGCACCGCGCCAGTCTGGCTCTCGCTCGTCCACCGACTTCCACGATGAGGAGTTCGAACATGATCCGACGCATCGCCGCAGGCCTCGTCCTCCTGGTGGGGGCGTTCTGGCTGGTGAGCCCGTTCGCTCTCGGGTACAGCGGCAAGACCGCTGCTGTCGACGACATGACCGGGGACTTCCGCCCGGTCTTCTCCGACGCCGGTCTTGAGCAGACCAATGCCGACATCGGGACCGTCAATGCCTTCGCCGCCCAGTTCCACGACGAGGCAGTTCCCTCTCTGGCCCGGCAGCTGGGGATCAGCCCGGACGAGTTCGTCAGCGCGCTCGGGCACGAGTACCCGGAGGTGGGGGCGGGAATGCAGCAGCTTCCCGAGAGCCTGCCGTACTTCAACGCCACGGTGGACGCGCTGAACCAGCAGCAGGGCAACTTCCACGACGCCGACGCGGTCCCGACCGGGTTCCTGCCGGCGAAGACGGTCCACTGGCTGTTCGTGGTGCTCGGCATCGTGGCCCTGCTCCTCGGCGTGTTCCTGCTCCGCACCCCACCGACGCATGCGGCCCCCTCGTCCGGCAGGCGGTTGCTGATGGGAGTCGCGGCTCTCGGCGTGGCCGTCGTCGCGGTCACCTTCCTGCTCTCGGTTCCGCAGAAGACGCAGGCTGTCGACGACCTGACGGGTGCGTTCCGCCCGGTGTTCACCGATGCGGGAGCACAACAGGCGCGTGACTACCTGACGACGATCCAGAAGATGGACGATCAGCTCAACGGCGAGGCCTTGGCCGGTCTGGCGACGATGCTCGGCGTGACTCCCGACCAGCTCGCAGCGACCCTGGGGGAGCAGTTCCCCGACGTCGCGACCGGCCTCCAGGAGATGCCGGACATCCTGGCTCGCTTCGACGCACTGGTCACCACGATCGAGAACAACGTCGGCACCTTCCAGCAGGCGGACGCGATCCCGACCCGGTCCCAGCCCACAACCTGGCTGGTGGCACAGCTCCTGGTTCCGGCCGGAGTCCTCGTCATCGCCGGTGGCGCGGGATTCCTGGGGTCGCGTCGCCGCGTCGAGCGCGCCGGGGCCGTCCCCAGTCCTGGTCCAGCGGCGAGGTCGGTGGGATGACCGCTGCTCGGCCGCGCTCCCACGCGTCCACCGGGACGTGTCGTCAGGCGCACAGGCCGTTCGCGGCGGCGTTCTCCGCGGACCCCCTCGGGTTGCGGCCGCTGATCGCGCCGCGGCCGAAGGCGCCGAGCGGCCGGTCGTCGATCACCTTCTGCCAGAGCTGATCGGCCTCGGGGGTGAGCTGGAGGCGGCCCCAGTTCGGGTCGCCGATCGGGAACTCGGACGTGGGGGCGGTGACGAACCGGATGCTGTCGAGGTCCGCCTTGCGCAGCGAGGACGCCAGCTTGGCCAGCTCGCCGACGCTGGCGAGCTCGGGGTTGGTCGTGATCGAGTCCGCGAGCGCGCTGGCGAAGTTGTAGAGCTTGTCGGGCCGCGTGAGGGTGTTCGCCGACATCACCTGGCTCAGCATGGAGGCGACGAACGCCTGCTGGCGCTTCATCCGGCCGAGGTCCGAGTTCGGCGTCGAGCTGCGCTGGCGGACGTAGGCCAGGGCGTCGTCGCCGTGCAGCACCTGCGTGCCCGCGTCGAGGTGGATGTTGTGCTCGTCGTCGTCGATGTCGGACGGGATGCAGACCTGCACGCCCCCGATCGCGTCGACCATGTCCTTGAAGCCGCCGAAGTCGACCACGACGTAGTCGTCGATGAAGATCCCGGTGACGGCCTCGACCTGGGCCACCGTGCAGGAGGCGCCGCCGACGGCGTACGCCTCGTTCCACGCCACGTCGCTGGCGCCGGGGATCGTCTTCCGGCCGTCGTGGCACTCCGGGCGGGCGACCAGGGTGTCCCGGGGGATCGAGATGCCGTACGCCTCGCGGCGCCCGTCGGCCACGTGAAGCAGCATCGTGAGGTCCGACCCGCCCAGGCCGCCCTCGCGGTCGATGCCGCAGCCGTCGCAGTCGCGGGTGTCGGTCCCGATGACCAGGAGGTTGAAGGACCCGGTCGGGAGCTCGGGCTCGGGCCGCTCGACGCCGGGCGGGTGCACGATCGCGGGGCCGGCGTCGATCTTCTGGTCGACCCGGTTGTATGCGAGAACGACGCCGGCGCCCGTCAGCAGGGCGACGACCAGTTCGGCCACCACGATCACGATGATGACCGTGCGTCGATGCCGTCGCGTGGCGGGACGGGGCACGCCGGGATTCCTCTCACACAGGATTCCCGAGATCCTTCACCACCCTAGCGACGGGCGCCACGACCCAGGGGTGCTCCCGGGAGGGCTAGGCTCGTCGCCGTGTCCGATTTCCGCCAGAACTTGCCGGTGGGGTCGGTCAGGATGACGCCATGACGTCACCGACCCTCGACCCGGAGTCGTGCTACCGCGCCGTGAAGTCGCGGGACCGCCGGTTCGACGGCGTCTTCTACACCGCGGTGCGGACCACGGGCATCTACTGCCGCCCGTCCTGCCCGGCCCGGACCCCGGCGTTCCCGAACGTCACGTTCCACCCGAGCGCCGCGTCGGCGCAGGCCGCCGGCTACCGCGCCTGCAAGCGCTGCCTCCCCGACGCGACGCCGGGCAGTCCGGACTGGGACGTCGCCGCGTCGGCCGCCGGACGTGCGATGCGGCTGATCGCCGACGGCGTCGTCGACCGCGAGGGCGTGGACGGACTGGCCCGCCGGGTCGGCTACACCCCGCGCCACCTCACGCGCATCGTCACCGCCGAGCTCGGCGCCGGCCCCCTCGCCCTCGCCCGCGCCCGCCGTGCGCAGACCGCACGGGTGCTCATCGAGACGACCGAGCTGACCTACGCCGACATCGCGTTCGCCTCGGGCTTCGCCAGCGTGCGCCAGTTCAACGACACGATCCGCGAGGTCTACGCGTCCTCGCCGACCGACCTCCGCGGGCGTCGCGGGGGTCGCCCGGCCACGGGCACGGTCGCCATGCGGCTGGCCGTGCGCACGCCGTACGCCGGCAGCGCGCTGCTCCACTTCCTCGCGGTCCGCGCGATCCCGGGCGTCGAGGCCTCCGGCCCCGGCTGGTACGCCCGCACGTTGTCGCTGCCGCACGGCACCGGCACGGTCCGGCTGGAGGTGCCGGACGTCGAGACCCCGGGGGAGACGGCGTTCGCGGCCGCGACGTTCATGCTCGACGACCTGCGCGACACCGCGGCGGCGACCGAGCGCGTGCGCCGGCTGCTCGACGCCGACTGCGACCCGGTCGCCGTCGCCGACGCGTTCGCGGGCGACCCGGTGATCGGGCCGCTGGTGCGGGCCAACCCGGGCCTGCGGGTGCCCGGCCACGTCGACGGCCACGAGATCGCGGTGCGCGCGGTGCTCGGCCAGCAGGTCAGCGTGGCCGGCGCGCGGACGGTCGCCGCCCGGCTCGTCGCCGAGCACGGCCGGCCCCTCGCGCAGCCGGTCGACGGGCTCACCCACCTCTTCCCGGACGCCGCGACGCTGGCGGCGCTCGACCCCGAGGACCTGCCGATGCCGAGCTCGCGCGGCCGCGCGCTGGTCGCGCTGTGCGCGGCGCTGGCCGCGGGCGACCTCGCCCTCGACCGCGGCCCCGACCGCGACGACGTGCGCCGGGCCCTGCTCGACATCCCCGGCATCGGGCCGTGGACGGCCGACTACGTCGCCCTCCGCGCGCTGGGCCACCCCGACGTCTTCCTGCCGACCGACATCGGCATCCGCGACGCGCTCGCCGGCCTCGGCCGCGACCCGTCGACCGCGGCGGCGCTCGCCGAGGGCTGGGCGCCCTGGCGCTCGTACGCGCAGCTGCACCTCTGGCAGACCCTCATGGAGAAGGAGAACTGACATGTGGACCGTGATGGAGTCCCCGATCGGGCCGCTGCGCATCGTCGAGCGGGGCGGCGCGATCACCGCGATCGAGTTCTCGCCCTTCCCCCCGGTCGGGCAGAGCCAGGACGGCCGTGTCCGCGGCGACCGCGACGACGCCCACCCGGTGCTGGTGGAGTGCGTGCGCCAGCTCGACGCCTACTTCGCCCGCGACCTCAAGGAGTTCGACCTGCCGCTCGCGCCGCAGGGCAGCGACTTCCAGCAGCGCGTGTGGGCGCAGCTGCTCGGCGTCGGCTGGGGGGAGACGGCGTCGTACGGCGAGATCGCGCACCGCCTCGGCATGACCAACGCCGCGTCCCGCGCCGTCGGCCTGGCCAACGGCCGCAACCCGATCCCGATCGTGATCCCGTGCCACCGCGTCATCGGCGCCAACGGCACCCTCACCGGGTACGCCGGCGGCCTCGACCGCAAGCAGCTCCTGCTGTCGCTGGAGCAGGACTCGCTCTTCTGACGACTACTCAGCAGCCGCCCGCCGCAGCGACTCCGACAGCCGCTCGGCAGCGGCCAGGACCGCGGGGGCGTGCATCCGGCCGGGCTGGCGGGACAGGCGCTCGAGCGGGCCGGAGACCGAGACCGCGGCGATGACCTTGCCGCCGGGGGAGCGGACGGGCGCGGACACCGAGGCCACGCCCTGCTCGCGCTCGCCGACCGACTGGGCCCAGCCGCGGCGGCGGATGCCGGACAGCGCGGCGGCCGAGAAGGCGGCGTTCTGGAGGCCGCGGTGCATCCGCTCGGGGTCCTCCCACGCGAGCAGCACCTGGGCGGCCGAGCCGGCGCGCATGGTCAGCTGCGAGCCCACCGGGATCGTGTCCCGCAGGCCGGACGGGCGCTCGGCCGCCGCGACGCAGACGCGGTGCTCGCCCTGGCGGCGCCAGAGCTGCGCGGACTCGCCGGTGATGTCGCGCAGTCGCGCCAGCACCGGGCCGGCGGTCGCGAGCAGGCGGTCCTCGCCCGCCGCGGCGGAGAGCTCGGAGAGGCGCGGCCCGAGCACGAAGCGGCCCTGCATGTCGCGGGCGACGAGGCGGTGGTGCTCGAGCGCCACGGCGAGCCGGTGGGCCGTGGGCCGGGCGAGGCCGGTGCCGGCGACGAGGCCCGCGAGCGTGGCCGGGCCCGACTCGAGGGCAGTGAGCACGAGGGCGGCCTTGTCGAGCACGCCGACTCCGCTGGAGGTGTCCATATGGCAATACTGCCGTCTCACACAATGGGATGCAAGTAGTACGCTCTGTGAGACAGCACTACTGCGTCACAGCACGGTTCACGAAGACGTGAGGGAGAGAACCATGGGCAAGACCTTGTCAGAGAAGGTGTGGGACGAGCACGTCGTCCGCGCGGTCGACGGGGAGCCCGCGCTCCTCTTCATCGACCTGCACCTCATTCACGAGGTCACCTCGCCGCAGGCCTTCGACGGCCTGCGCCTCGCGGGCCGCCAGGTCCGCCGCCCCGACCTGACCCTGGCGACCGAGGACCACAACGTCCCGACCGTCGACTGGGACAAGCCGATCGCCGACCCCGTCTCGCGCACGCAGGTCGAGACCCTGCGCCGGAACTGCGAGGAGTTCGGCGTCCGCCTCCACCCGCTCGGCGACGTCGAGCAGGGCATCGTGCACGTCGTCGGCCCCCAGTTGGGCCTGACCCAGCCGGGCATGACGATCGTCTGCGGCGACTCGCACACCGCCACCCACGGCGCGTTCGGCGCGATCGCCTTCGGCATCGGTACGTCGGAGGTCGAGCACGTGCTCGCCACCCAGACGCTGCCGCAGGCCCGCCCGAAGACGATGGCGGTCACGGTGAACGGCGAACTGCCCGAGGGCGTCACCGCCAAGGACCTGATCCTCTACCTGATCACGCAGACCGGCACCGGCGGCGGCCAGGGCTACATCGTCGAGTACCGCGGCGCGGCGATCCGCGCGCTCTCGATGGAGGGCCGCATGACCGTCTGCAACATGAGCATCGAGTGGGGCGCCAAGGCCGGAATGATCGCGCCGGACGAGGTCACCTTCGACTACCTCAAGGACCGGCCGGAGGCGCCGAAGGGCGCCGAGTGGGACGCGGCCGTCGCGCACTGGCGGACGCTGGTCACCGACGACGACGCCGTCTTCGACAAGGAGATCGTCATCGACGCCGCGGACGTGACCCCGTGGGTCACCTGGGGTACCAACCCGGGCCAGGGCGCGCCGCTCGGCGGCACCGTCCCCGCCCCGGCCGACTTCGAGGAGGCGATCGAGCAGGTCGCGGCCGAGAACGCCCTGCGCTACATGGACCTCGAGGCCGGCACCCCGCTGCGCGAGGTCCACATCGACACGGTCTTCGTCGGCTCGTGCACCAACGGTCGGATCGAGGACCTGCGCCTCGCGGCCGAGGTGATCAAGGGACACATGGTCGCCGACGGCACCCGCATGCTCGTCGTCCCGGGCTCGGCGCGCGTGCGCCTCGAGGCCGAGGCCGAGGGCCTCGACCTGGTCTTCAAGGAGGCCGGTGCCGAGTGGCGCGGCGCGGGCTGTTCGATGTGCCTGGGCATGAACCCCGACACGCTCGCGCCGGGCGAGCGCAGCGCCTCGACCTCGAACCGCAACTTCGAGGGCCGGCAGGGCAAGGGCGGTCGCACGCACCTGGTCTCGGTCCCGGTCGCCGCGGCGACCGCCATCCGCGGCACGCTGTCCAGCCCCGCCGACCTCGTCACCGTTGGGAGCAACTGACATGGAGAAGTTCACGACCCACACCGGCGTCGGTGTCCCGCTGCGACGCAGCGACGTCGACACCGACCAGATCATCCCGGCCGAGTACCTCAAGCGCGTGGCGCGTACCGGCTTCGAGGACGGGCTGTTCGCGGCCTGGCGCAACGACCCGTCGTTCGTGCTCAACAACCCGGCGTACGCCGCCGGCTCGGTCCTCGTCGCCGGCCCCAACTTCGGCACCGGCTCGTCGCGCGAGCACGCGGTCTGGGCCCTGCAGAACTACGGGTTCAAGGCCGTGCTGTCGCCACGCTTCGCGGACATCTTCCGGGGCAACTCGGGCAAGGCGGGGCTGCTGACCGGCAAGGTCGACGAGAAGGTCGTGCAGCGGCTGTGGGACTACCTCGAGGAGAACCCCGGTGCCAGCGTGACGGTCGACCTCGAGAGCCGCACGGTCCGTGCCGGTGAGGGTCCCGACGCGATCGAGGACTCCTTCGACATCGACGACTACACGCGGTGGCGCCTGCTCGAGGGCCTCGATGACATCGGGATCACCCTCGGCCACGAGGACGACATCGCGGCCTACGAGTCGGGCCGTCCGAGTTGGAAGCCGGCGACGCTCCACGCGAGCTGATCGCGGCGTCGAGAAGGGCGAATCCCCAGCAATAGCTGGGGATTCGCCCTTCTCGCATTTTCGGAGCCGGTCGAGCCGCGCGCGCTTCCGGAGGGCGAAAACGGGAGAAAGCGGCTCTGCTGCACGGTTCTCGCACTCGACGGGTTTCAAAATCACTTCGCGAAACACGCCCGAGGTGATTGTGAGCGAGGCTCTGAATACCTAGCGTTCAAGGGAGTTAGTCGAGCACGGGCTCGACCCAAGTCGTTCATTGAAGGGGAAGACAGTGAACAAGTCAGAGTTCATCGAGGCACTCTCGGCGCGATTCGACGGCAACAAGAAGGCCGCGTCGCACGCCCTCGAGTCGGTTCTCGACACGATCACCCGCGAGGTTGCGAAGGGTGAGAAGGTCGCGATCACGGGCTTCGGCTCGTTCGAGAAGCGCGTTCGTGAGGCCCGCTGGGTCCGCAACCCGCAGACGGGTGCCCGCATCAAGGCGAAGAAGACCGCGGTGCCGAAGTTCACCGCCGGTGCGGATCTGAAGAACGTCGTGTCGGGCGCCAAGAAGCTACCGAAGGTCGCGGTCGCCGCCGCTGCCCCGGCCGCGAAGAAGGCCGCGACCGCCGCGAAGAAGGCCGCTCCGGCCAAGAAGGCCACCACCGCCAAGAAGGCCGCTCCGGCCAAGAAGGCGGCTCCGGCCAAGAAGGCGGCTCCGGCGAAGAAGGCCACCACCGCCAAGAAGGCGGCCCCGGCCAAGAAGGCGCCGGCCGCGAAGACCACCGCCAAGAAGGCTCCGGCCAAGAAGGCGGCCCCGGCCAAGAAGGCTCCGGCCAAGAAGACCACCACGGCCAAGAAGGCGCCCGCGAAGAAGGCGCCGGCCAAGAAGGCCGCCGCCAAGAAGGCGCCGGCCAAGAAGTCCTGAGCCACGCTCTCCACCAGCGACGGGCCGTCATCCTCCGGGATGGCGGCCCGTCGTCCATGTCGGGGGAATCAGGTGAGGAAGGCGGTGCGTGGCCCGATGCCGAGGCGGATCGCGTCGGCCAGGTCGTCGGCGTCGTCGACGTCGCGCCGCACCGAGGCCGGCGCGTCCGCGACCTCGCGGGCCCCGCTGTCGAGGTGGGCCCGCCGCGAGCCCGGGCCGAACCGCGGGTCGAAGGCGTCGTACGCCGCTGCGTAGAGCGTGGTTCCCACGCCGGCCGCGTCCGGAACGAACCACGGTCCCGCGGCGTCCCGGCCGAGCACGACGTCGAGGTCGGCGGCACGGAGCGCGGGCAGGTCGGCGCACAGGGCGGCCGGGGTCAGGTCCGGCCAGCGCCGCCGCGCCTCGGCGGCCGCCTGTCGCAGCGTGCCGTTGAGGTCGTCGGTGACGCCGTCCGGGATGGCGGACGCCCCGAGCGCGGACAGGCGGGTCGAGAGCTCGGCGTCGTCGGTGACCACGAGCACGCGGCCGACCAGCTCGGCGTCGAGGCACGCGGCCACCGTGTCGAGGGCGAAGGCCTCGGCCAGGGCGCGCCGGTCGGCCACGCCGAGCAGGCGTGACTTGCCGACGGCGGGCGGCTTGACGGGGACCAGGAGGACGGCGCGGGACACGGGCATCGCCGTCGATCCTGTCAGGTCACCGACCGAGTAGCCTGCGCACGTGGTCGTTCGGAGGATGCAGGAGAAGCGGAGCTGGGCGTGGCGGATCGCCGAGCCCCTCGTCCGGGGTGCGCTCATCTCGACGACCAGGCACGAGTGGATCGACGCCGAGAACATCCCCGCGAGCGGGGGCTGCATCATCGTGCTCAACCACGTCTCGCACGTGGACCCGCTCACCGCGGCCCACCTCGTCTACGACCACGGCCGGCTCCCGCACTACCTGGCCAAGTCCGGACTGTTCAAGAACAAGGCGCTGGGCGCGTTCTTCCGGGCCGCCGGCCAGATCCCGGTCGAGCGGCTGAGCAAGAACGCCGTCGGCGCCTTCGATGCGGCGGTGCAGGCGGTCCGCGACGGCAAGTGTGTCGTCGTCTACCCCGAGGGCACCATCACCCGCGATCCCGACGGCTGGCCGATGACCGGCAAGTCCGGCGCGGCCCGGATCGCGCTCGAGACCGGCTGCCCGGTCATCCCCGTCGGGCAGTGGGGCGCCCAGCAGTTGCTGGCGCCGTACGCGAAGAAGCCGGACCTCTACCCGCGCAAGCTCGTGACGATGAAGGTCGGCACCCCGATCCCGCTCGACGACCTCCGCGCGAAGGAGCGGTCGATCGCGACGATCAACGAGGCGACCGCCCGGATCATGGCCGCGATCACCGCGCTCGTCGAGGAGGTGCGCGGCGAGACCGCGCCCGCCGAGCGGTTCGACATGAGGAAGGCCGGCGTCCGGCAGACCGGCAACCCGAACAAGAAGGACCGCCCATGAGCAAGGTCGCGATCTTCGGGGCCGGGTCCTGGGGGACCGCCTTCTCGATCGTGCTCGCCGACGCCGGCAACGACGTCACGATCTGGGCGCGGCGCGAGGAGGTCGCCGAGGCGATCAACGACCAGCGCGAGAACGCCGAGTACCTCCCCGGCATCGAGCTGCCCCCGCAGGTCACCGCGACCCACGACGTCGAGAAGGCCGCGCACGGTGCCGACATCGTCGTGCTCGCCACCCCGTCGCAGTCGCTGCGCCGCAACCTGGTCGAGTGGGCGCCGTACGTCGAGCAGGACGCCGTCCTCGTCTCGCTGATGAAGGGCGTCGAGCTGGGCACGCTCGAGCGGATGAGCCAGGTGATCGGGGAGGTGACCGGCGCGGGCCCGGACCGGATCGCGGTCGTCAGCGGGCCCAACCTGGCCAAGGAGATCGCCCGCCGCGAGCCCGCCGCCTCGGTGGTCGCGTGCGCCGAGGAGGACGTCGCACGGCGGATCCAGCGGCGCATCCACTCGCCGGCGTTCCGCCCCTACACGAGCCCGGACGTGCTCGGCTGCGAGCTCGGTGGCGCCTATAAGAACGTCGTCGCGCTGTCGGTCGGCATGGCCGTCGGGCTCGGCTTCGGTGACAACACGACGGCCTCGGTGATCACCCGCGGCCTCGCCGAGACCGCCCGTCTCGCGACGGCGCTGGGCGCCAACCCGCTGACGCTGATGGGCCTCGCGGGCCTGGGCGACCTCGTGGCGACCTGCTCGTCGCCGCTGTCGCGCAACCGCACCTTCGGCGAGAAGCTCGGCCAGGGCATGACCACCGACGAGATCCTCGCCGCCACCCGGCAGGTCGCCGAGGGCGCGAAGTCCTGCTCCTCGCTGCTGGCGCTCGCCGAGCGCACCGGCGTGGACGCGCCGATCGCGGAGCACGTCGACGCCGTCGTCGCCGGGAAGATGACCGCGCCCGAGATGATGGACGCCTTCATCGCCCGCGAGACGAAGGCCGAGACGGACTAGCTCACGACGTCGTCCAGGGCGGCCGACAGGTCCTCCCAGAGGTCGTCGACGTCCTCCACGCCGACCGAGAGCCGCACCAGCCCCTCTGGGATCGTGGCGGGCTCCGCCTTCCAGCGGCGTCGCCGCTCGAACGTCGACTCGACGCCGCCCAGCGACGTGGCGTGCACCCACAGCCTGGTCTTGCGCACCAGCAGGTCGCCGGCCAGCTCGCCGCCGGCCAGCACGACCGAGACGATGCCGCCGAAGCCGGGGTAGCGGACCTCCGCGACGGCCGGGTGGCCCGCGAGCCGGCCGGCCAGCTCGGTGGCGTTCGCCTGCGAGCGCTCGACCCGCAGGTGCAGCGTGCGCAGCCCGCGCAGCGCCAGCCAGGCCTCGAACGTGCCGGGCGTCGAGCCGAGCAGGTCGCGCCGGCCCTTGAGGACGCCGTGCAGCTGCTCGTCGTTCGTGACGACCGCGCCCATGAGCACGTCGCTGTGGCCGGCCAGGAACTTGGTCACCGAGTGCACGACGATGTCGGCGCCCAGGCTCAGCGGCTGCTGGAGCAGGGGAGTGGCGAAGGTGTTGTCGACGACGACGTACGCCCCGGCTGCGTGCGCCGCCTCCGAGATCCGGGCGATGTCGGCGATCTCGAGCGCCGGGTTGGTCGGCGACTCGAACCACACGAGTGCGGCGTCCTCGCAGGCCGCGGCCACGGCGTCGGTGTCGGTGATGTCGACCAGCTCGGTGCGGATCCGCCCGCGTCCCTCGAGGTCGCCGAGCTGGAGCAGCGTGCCGGTGTAGGAGTGCGCCGGCGCGACCACGAGCCCGTCGTGGCCGACCAGGTCGAGCACGGTCGTCACCGCGGCCATGCCGGAGGAGAACGCGAGCGCGCGGCCGCCCTCCAGCGCGCCGAGGGCGTCCTCGAAGGCCGTCCAGGTCGGGTTGCCGTAGCGGCCGTACTCGAGGTTCCCGGTCGCGGCGTAGGTCGAGGCCATCGTGATCGGCACGTTGAGCGGCTGGTCCGGGTCGTGCGGCGGACGTCCGGCGGTGACGGCGACGGTGGCGGGCTTCATGGCCACGAGCGTAGGGCCGATAGGGTCGACGCGATGAACGAGCCCAAGCCCCGCGTCGCCGTCGTCTTCGGAGGCAAGTCCAGCGAGCACGCCATCTCGTGCGTGACGGCCGGGAGCGTGCTGGCGGCCATCGACCGCGACCAGTACGACGTCGTGCCGATCGGCATCGCCACCGACGGCCGCTGGGTCCTCGAGTCGGACGACCCGGAGCGGCTGCGCATCACCGGACCCGACGAGCTGCCCGCGGTCGACGGCGACCGCGCCACGATCGCGCTGGCGCCCGAGGCGGCTTCCACCGGACTGGTGGTCACCGAGCCGTCGCAGCCGCCCCGCACCCTCGGCGAGGTCGACGTGGTGTTCCCGCTGCTCCACGGGCCGTGGGGAGAGGACGGCACGATCCAGGGCATGCTCGAGATGGCGGGCGTGCGCTACGTCGGCGCCGGCGTCCTGGCGTCCGCGGTCAGCATGGACAAGGCCTACATGAAGGTGGTGCTCGCGGCCGCCGGCCTGCCGGTGCTGCCGTCGTTCACGGTCACGGCGAGCCAGTGGGGCCGCGACGCGCCCGCGTGCCGCGAGCGGGCCGCCGAGCTCGGCTATCCGCTGTTCGTGAAGCCCGCACGGGGCGGCTCCAGCATCGGCATCTCCAAGGCCCACCACGCCTCCGAGCTCGACGGGGCGATCGAGGAGGCGCTGCGGTACGACGCCAAGGTGCTCGTCGAGGCGTACGCCGCCGACGGTCGCGAGGTCGAGTGCGGCGTGCTCCAGGCGCTCGACGGGACCGCGGAGACCAGCGTCCCGGCGGAGATCCGGATCTCCGGGGAGCACGAGTTCTACGACTTCGCGGCCAAGTACCTGCCCGAGGAGCACACCGAGCTCGACATCCCCGCCGACCTGCCCGACGAGGTCGTGGCGCGGGTGCGGGACATGTCGGCGCGCGCGTTCGAGGCGGTCGGCTGCGAGGGCCTGGCGCGCGTCGACTTCTTCGTGCTGCCCGACGGGCGCGTGGTCGTCAACGAGATCAACACGATGCCGGGGTTCACGCCGACGTCGATGTACCCGCAGATGTGGGCCGCGTCCGGCGTCGACTACCCGGCGCTCGTGGACCGGCTGATCCGGCTCGCGCTCCAGCGCGACACCGGGCTCCGGTGAGCTAGAGGCACTCGTCCTCGAGCTCGGTGTGCGCCTCGACCAGGGCGGTCAGCTCGGTGAGCGCGTCCACCTCGGGCGCGTAGTCGTCCGGCACGACCACCTGCACGCGGGGGCGGTAGCCGTCGGCCACGAACGTCGTCTCGTCGGCGCCCTCCTCGGGCACGACCCAGCCGACGCCGTCGACGGTCGTGCACGGGGGCGCCTGCGTGATGTCGACCGCGCCGACCCCGCAGGTCAGCACGATCGCGGGGTCGCCCCAGGCGGCGCCGTACGCGGTGTCGCCCTCGACCTCGACCGACTCCTCGCCGAGGACGGTGTCGGGCAGGTCGGCGACGAGGGCGCGGCAGGCCTGCGCCTCGGCGTCGGTCAGGTCGCCGCTCTCGATCTCCGGCGGGCCGCACGCGGTCAGCGCGAGGAAGAGCACGCACGCGAGGACGCCCCCGGTCGCGAGCGGCCAGGGGCGTCGGGGTGCGGCGTGCGGGATCAGATGTGGACGACCGGGCAGGTCAGGGTCCGGGTGATGCCGTCGAGGTTCTGGACCTTCGAGACGACCAGCTTGCCGAGCTCGTCGACGTTGCGGGCCTCGGCCCGGACGATGACGTCGTAGGGGCCCGTGACGTCCTCGGCCAGGGTCACGCCCTTGACCTGGGCGATGGCGGCGGCGACCTCGGCGGCCTTGCCGACATCGGTCTGGATCAGGATGTACGCCTGGACGACCATCGAGTCTCTCCCTCAGCGTTCAGCGGACTTGTCGTGCGCCAACCTACCGTGCGCCCCAGACCCCGTCATCTGGTGGGATGGGGCCATGTCGCTCCCCGCAGAGGCCACCCTCGCCGACGTCGGCGAGTTCGGACTGATCAGCGAGCTCGTCGCGCTGTTCCCGCAGGGGGAGCAGGTGATCGTCGGACCGGGCGACGACGCCGCCGTGCTGCGGGTGAAGTCGGGACACGTCGTGGTCTCGACCGACCTGATCGTGGAGGGCCGGCACTTCCGCCGGGACTGGGCGACCGCCTCGGACGTCGGCCACCGGGCGGCCGCGCAGAACCTCTCCGACATCAACGCGATGGGCGGCCGGGCCACCTCGCTCACGATCGGGCTGGCGGCGCCGCCGGACCTGCCGGCGCAGTGGGCGCTCGACTTCGCCCGGGGCTTCGCCGACGAGTGCGCGCTCGTCGGCGCGTCCGTCGTGGGCGGCGATCTGACCCGGGCCGACGAGGTCGTGATCGCGGTCACCGTGCTCGGCGCCTGCACCCAGGCGCCCGTGCTGCGCTCCGGAGCCCGCCCGGGCGACGTCCTGGCCATCGCGGGGCGGCAGGGCTGGTCCGCCGGCGGCCTCGCGGTGCTGGGCCGCGGCTTCCGCTCGCCGCGGGTGCTGGTCGAGGCCTACCGCCGTCCGGAGCCGCCGTACGACGCCGGCCGGGTCGCCGCCGAGGCCGGTGCGACCGCGATGATCGACGTCTCCGACGGCCTCCTCGCCGACGCCGGCCACCTCGCCGCGGACTCGGGCGTGGCGATCGACGTCCACACCGCCGCGTTCGACATCCCCGAACCGCTCCAGGCGGTCGGCGCCGCCACCGGAGCCGACCCCATCACGTTCATCCTGGGCGGCGGCGAGGACCACGCGCTGCTGGCGACGTACGAGGCCGTCGACGCCGTTCCGGAGGGCTGGGCCGTCATCGGCACGGTCAGCGAGGGGGAGGGCGTCACCGTCGACGGTGCTCCCTACGAGGGACCCACCGGCTGGACCCACTTCTAGGCCGAGTCGGCGCTGTCTCAGCTGAGACAGCGCCGACTCGGCGGAAATGCAGAAGGCCCCGACCGGATCGGTCGGGGCCTCGTGACGAGTGCGGCTGGGGTCAGCGGGTGACCTTGCCGGCCTTGAGGCAGCCGGTGCACACGTTGAGACGCTTCGGGGTGCCGTTGACGGTGGCCCGGACGCGCTGGATGTTGGGGTCGAAGCGACGCTTCGTGATCTTGCGCGACCACGGCCGGTTGTTGCCGAAGCCGGGCTTCTTGGCGCAGATGTCGCAGACGGCAGCCACCGTGAACTCCTGGAACGAATCGATGATGTGAACTGGGGTGCCCACGGGAGCGGGCAACCGCATAAGAGTATCCGACGACCCCGCAACCCCCGAAATCGTGCCCGGGCCACTACCCTCGCACCCCATGGAGACCCCTCGGAGCGGCACGGTATCGCTCGAGGTGGTCCTCCGCTTCGTCGACGTCGCGGTGGACGCCCTCGAGGCGGCCCGCGAGGAGATCGACGCGCTCAACGTCTACCCGGTGCCCGACGGCGACACCGGCACGAACATGTACCTCACCGTCTCCGCCGCCCGCGACGCCGTCCGGGAGGCGGGGGACGACCTCGGGGCGGCGCTCGCGGCGTTCGCCCGGGGAGCGCTGCTCGGCGCGCGCGGCAACTCCGGCGTGATCCTCAGCGAGATGCTCGGCGCGCTGGTCCGCCGGATCGGGCAGGCCGACCCGGGGGAGCGCAACGCCCAGGTGATGGCCGAGGCCCTGCGGTGCGCCGCCGACGCCAGCTACGCGGCGGTCGGTACGCCGGTCGAGGGCACCATGCTCACGGTGATCCGGGCGGCGGCGGAGGCCGCGGCCGAGGCCGCGAAGAAGGGCGACGCCCGTGCCCGCGACGTGTTCGCGCAGGCGGCGGAGGCCGCCCGGAAGGCGCTGGCCCGCACGCCGGAACAGCTGCCGGTGCTCGCCGCCGCGGGCGTGGTGGACGCGGGTGGCCGCGGCGTGAGCGTGATCCTCGACGCCGCCGAGACCGTGCTGACCGGACGCCGCCCGGTGCCGGTCACCGCGCCGATCGGCAGCCACGTGATCCCGATCCCGGTCACGGAGCCGGCCGGCGACCTGACCGCGGAGGGACCGTCGTATGAGGTGATGTACCTCCTCGACGCCCCCGACGAGACGATCCCGGCGCTCCGCGAGGCACTCGCGCCCCTGGGGGACTCCCTCGTGGTGGTCGGCGGCGAGGGGCTCTGGAACGTCCACGTGCACGTCGACGACGTCGGCGCCGCCGTCGAGGCCGGCATCGCGGCCGGCCGGCCCTACCGGATCCGCGTCACCCACTTCGCCGAGCAGGTCGCCGAGGCGCGCCAGCGTACGGCTGGGGTCAGCGGGCGCCGCGTCGTCGCGGTCGCGGCCGGCCCGGGCCTGGCCGCGCTGTTCGAGGAGGCCGGCGCGGTCGTCGTACCCGGCGGCCCGGGGCAGCGCCCCTCCACCGGCCAGCTGCTCGAGGCGATCACGGCCTGCGGCGCGGCCGAGGTCGTGGTGCTGCCCAACGACCAGGACTCCGTGCGGGTCGCCCAGATCGCCGCGCGGACCGCCGAGGCCGACTCCGACGGCGCCATCCGGGTCGCGGTGATCCCCACGCACGCGCAGGTCACCGGCCTCGCTGCGGTCGCCGTGCACGAGCCCGGCCGGGCGTTCGACCAGGACGTGCTCGAGATGACCGCGACCGCCCGGCACGCCCGCCAGGGTGCGGTGACGGTCGCCGCCCGGCAGGCGATGACGATGGCGGGGCCGTGCGAGGTCGGCGACGTGCTCGGCGTGGTCGCGGGCGACTTCGTGGTCGTCGGGCAGGACCTCTTCGACGTCGCGACCGACGTGCTCGAGCGTCTGCTCGGCGGTGGCGGCGAGCTCGTCACCGTCGTGGCCGGGGCGGACGACGACGAGGGCGCCCTCGCCACCCGCTGCGCGGCCTGGGTCGAGGAGCGGCACCCGGCTGTCGACGTCGTGGTGTACGACGGTGGACAGGAGCGCTACCCGCTCCTCATGTCCGTCGAGTGAGGGGGGAGTGGTGATCGATCTCGACACGTCGGTCGTCGCCGTCCTCGGCGACCACAAGAAGAAGCGCGCGGCCATCGAGGAGAAGCTCGGGCTGCGCACGGTCGGCGACCTGCTGCACCACTTCCCACGGCGCTACGTGAAGACCGGTGAGCTCACCCGGGTCGAGGAGCCCAACGTCGGCGACCTGCTCACGGTCGTCGGGCAGATCGCCTCCAGCAGGATCGCGACGTACAAGGACCGCCGCACCGACCGCCCGGCGTACCGCGTCGACGTCGTCGTGCGCACCGACGGCCCGTCGTTCCGGGTCTCGATGTTCGCCAAGAACCAGAAGATGGCCGCCTGGCAGCAGGCGAACCGGGTGCCCGCAGGCCGCCGCGGCATCTTCGTCGGGCAGGTGAGCCGGTTCCGCGACGAGTGGCAGCTCACGCACCCGCAGATCGTGCTCTTCGGCTCCCCCGACGAGGACGCCGCGCAGCTCTCGCTCGACGCGATCGGCGATCTCTACCCGATCTACCCGCTCACCAAGGGGGTGGACTCCTGGGACCTCCAGCGGGCGGTCGCCTTCGCGCTCCAGGTGGTCGAGGACGTCCCGGACGTGCTCCCCGAGCCGCTGCGCGAGGAGTACGCCCTGCCCGACGTCCGCACGGCGCTGGAGCGGATCCACAACCCCGACGACTACGGCCAGGTCACCTCCGCGCAGCGGCGCTTCCGCTTCGAGGAGGCGCTGATCACCCAGCTCGTCCTCGCCCGCAGGCGGCGCGCCCTGCGTGAGCTCGGCGCCCGCGCCCGGACCGGCGATGCCGGCGGGCTGCTGGCCGCGTTCGACGCCCGACTGCCGTTCGAGCTCACGGCGGGCCAGCGCGAGATCGGCGCGCAGATCGAGGAGGACCTCGCCCAGCCGCACCCGATGAACCGCCTGCTCCAGGGCGAGGTCGGCTCCGGCAAGACGCTGGTCGCGCTGCGGGCGATGCTGCGCGTCGTCGACTCCGGCGGCCAGGCCGCGCTGCTGGCCCCGACCGAGGTGCTCGCCCAGCAGCACCACCGCTCGATCTGCGCGATGCTCGGGGACCTGGCCTCCGGCGGCATGCTGGGCGGCGCCGCCGAGGCCACCAACGTGGAGCTCCTCACCGGGTCGATGAGCAAGGCCCAGCGCACCGGACCGATGTCGCGGATGGCCTCCGGAGAGGCCGGGCTCGTCATCGGCACCCACGCGCTGCTGGAGGAGCGGGTCCTCTTCGCCGACCTCGGCCTGGTCGTCGTCGACGAGCAGCACCGCTTCGGCGTGGAACAGCGCGCGGCGCTGAGCGACAAGGCCGGGACGCCGCCGCACGTGCTCGTGATGACCGCGACCCCGATCCCGCGGACCGTCGCGATGACGGTCTTCGGCGACCTCGAGACCTCGACGCTCACCGAGCTGCCGGCCGGGCGGGCGCCGATCCAGACCAACGTCGTCCCGCTCGCCGAGCAGCCCGGCTGGTTCGGCCGGATCTGGGAGCGGGTCCGCGAGGAGGTCGGCAAGGGCCACCAGGCCTACGTCGTCTGCCCGCGCATCACCGGCGACGAGCAGGAGCAGGGCGAGACCGACCAGGTCGACCTCGACGAGGAGGGCGAGGTCCTGACCACCGCGAAGCCCGCCGTCGGGCTCGCCGCGGTCGAGGAGGTCGCCGCCCAGCTCGCCGAGGGTCCGCTCGCCGGCCTGCGGGTCGAGAAGCTCCACGGCAAGCTGCCGCCGGAGGAGAAGGACCGGGTGATGCGCGCCTTCGCGGCCGGCGAGATCGACGTGCTGGTCTCGACCACCGTCATCGAGGTCGGCGTCGACGTCGCGAACGCCACGGCGATGGTGCTGCTCGACGCGGACCGGTTCGGCGTCTCGCAACTCCACCAGCTGCGCGGGCGGGTCGGGAGAGGCGGGCTGCCCGGCCTGTGCCTGCTGGTCTCCCACGCCGAGCTCGGCTCGCCCGCACGCGACCGGCTGGACGCCGTGGCCGCCACCACCGACGGCTTCGAGCTCAGCCGGGTCGACCTCGAGCAGCGCCGTGAGGGTGACGTTCTCGGGAAGTCGCAGTCGGGATACCGCTCCGGGCTGCAGAATCTGCGAGTGCTCCGCGACGAGAAGACGATCGTGCAGGCCCGTGAGGCCGCGCACGCGCTGCTCGACGCCGACGCCGACCTCGCGACCGCGCCGCTCCTCGCGGCCGAGGTCACCCACCTGGAGGAGTCGGTGCAAGCCGACTTCCTGGAGAAGTCGTGACCGCGGCATGACCCGGATCATCGGGGGAACGGCGGGCGGCCGCCGGCTCAACACCCCGCGCGGCGCCGCCACCCGACCCACCAGCGACCGGGTCCGCGAGGCGCTGTTCTCCGCGATCGAGTCGTGGTGCGGCTCGCTGCACGGCCTCCGCTTCCTCGACCTGTACGCCGGGTCGGGCGCCGTCGGCCTCGAGGCCTGGTCGCGCGGGGCGGGCGTCGTCACGCTCGTCGAGCAGGACCGCCGCACCGCCGCGCTGATCGCCGAGAACGCCCGCACGCTCGGCTTCGCCAAGGCCGACGTCGTCGGCGCCGCGGTCGCCACCACGCTGCGGCGCGCGCCGGCGGCGCCGTACGACGTGGCGTTCCTCGACCCGCCGTACCCCCTCGACGACGTGGCAGTCGCCGCCGACCTGACCGCGCTCACCGAGCACGGCTGGCTGGTGCCCGGCGCGATGGTCGTGGTCGAGCGGTCGACGCGCAGCCCCGAGCCGGCGTGGCCCGACGGCCTGACCCCCGTCCGCGAGAAGCGGTACGGCGAGACCACGCTCTGGTACGCCGAGGCGGTATCTTCCACGCCATGACCCGCGCGGTGTGCCCCGGATCCTTCGACCCGGTGACGAACGGTCACCTCGACATCATCCGGAGGGCCGCCGCGATCTTCGACGAGCTCGTCGTCGCGACCGGGACCAACCCGTCCAAGTCGCGGCTGTTCGACCCCGAGGAGCGCCTGGAGATGCTGCGCGAGGTCTGCGCGGACCTGCCGAACGTGACCGTCCGCGGGTTCAGCGGCCTCATCGTCGACTTCTGCCGGGAGATCGAGGCGCCGGCGATCGTCAAGGGCCTGCGCGGCGGCAACGACTACGAGTTCGAGCTCCCGATGGCCCAGATGAACGCCCACCTGACCGGCGTCGAGACCGTGTTCCTCACCACGAACGCGTCGTGGGGCTACGTCTCGTCGAGCCTGGTCAAGGAGGTCGCGTCGCTCGGCGGCGACGTCTCCGCCCTGGTGCCCCCGACGGTCCACGCCCGGCTGCTCGACCGGCTTCCCAGCCGGCTGGCCTGACGCATTTGGTCGCGCACGACGCCGACCGGTACGCTTCTCGCTGATCTGTTTGTGCCTGAATCGGAAGTGAACACCCTGAGCAGCCTGGACCCGAGAGCGCCGCTCGTGCTCGACACCCGCGAGCTCGGCCGCCGCCCGGGGTCCCAGCACCAGGTGACACGTTCGGTCCCGGCACCGGCAGATCTGGGCATCGAAGTCCTGCATGTCCCCGAAGGTGCGCCGGTCGAGCTCGACCTGCGCCTGGAGGCGGTCGTGGAGGGTGTGCTGGTCACCGGCACCGCCTCGGCGGAGCTCGCCGGGGAGTGCGCGCGGTGCCTGGAGCCGATCGACGACGAGATCGACGTGCGGTTCCAGGAGCTGTTCGTGTACGACGACCAGGACTACTCCTCGGAGGACGACGAGGTCAGCAAGCTGGAGGACGACCTGCTCGACCTCGAGCCCCTGCTGCGGGACGCGGTGGTGCTCGCACTGCCGTTCCAGCCCTTGTGTGAGGACGACTGTCCGGGACTGTGCCCCGAGTGCGGGGCCCGGTTGAAGGACGACCCGGACCATGCGCACGAGGAGCCGGTCGACCCGCGGTGGGGAAAGTTGCAGGAACTTCAGCAGGGCGACGATTCTGGTTACGGTCGGCCGTCCGACCATAGGAAGTAGGAGAGAACAGTGGCTGTCCCGAAGCGGAAGATGTCGCGCAGCAACACGCGTCACCGTCGTTCGGCCTGGAAGGCCGTCGCGCCCCAGCTGGTGACCTGCGCGAACCCCGCCTGCGGTGCCAAGCACCTGCCGCACCGTGCGTGCGGGGAGTGCGGCCAGTACGGCGCGCGCGCCGACCGTCGTCAGGTCCTCTGACCGGTCCGGTCCGCTGACCAACTACAGCGAGCTCCGAGCAGCCCTCGGGGACCCCGTCCTGGACCCCGAGCTGCTCGAGCGCGCCCTCACCCACCGCTCGTACGCGTACGAGAACGGCGGGCTGCCGACCAACGAGCGGCTCGAGTTCCTCGGTGACTCGGTCCTCGGCGTGGTCGTCACCGAGACGCTCTACCGCACCCACCCGGACCTCTCCGAGGGCCGGCTGGCCAAGCTCCGTGCCGCGGTCGTCAACGCTCGCGCCCTGGCCCAGGTCGGCCGGGGCATCGGCGTCGGCGCGCACGTGAAGCTCGGCCGCGGCGAGGAGTCCACCGGCGGACGCAACAAGGCGTCGATCCTCTCCGACACCGTCGAGGCCGTCATCGGCGCCGTCCACCTCAGCGGCGGCTTCGAGACCTCCGCCGAGGTCGTGCACCGCCTCTTCGACCCGCTGATCGAGGCCGCCTCGGCGCTCGGCGCGGGCCTGGACTGGAAGACCTCCCTCCAGGAGCTCTCCGCCGAGCACGGCCTCGGCGTCCCGGAGTACGTCATCGAGGACGACGGCCCGGACCACATGAAGACGTTCACCGCCCAGGTGCGCGTGGGCGAGGACCTCTACGGCAACGGCGTCGGCCGGTCGAAGAAGGAGGCCGAGCAGGCCGCCGCCGAGACCGCGTACGGCGAGATCGCCACCAACCTGGGCGTCGAGGACCCGGCCATCGACGCGGCCGCGCACTCCATCCGCGAGGGCTAGCCCTTGCCCGAGCTCCCCGAGGTCGAGGTCGTCCGGGCCGGCCTGGAGCGGCACGTCCTCGGCGCGAGGATCACGCGCGTCGACGTCCTCCACCCGCGGCCCGTGCGCCGCGACCTCCGCGGCCCGGCCGGCTTCGCCGCCGCGCTCACCGGACGCCGGATCGAGGCGGCCCGCCGGCGCGGCAAGTACCTCTGGCTGCCGCTCGACAACGGCGACGCGCTGCTCGGCCACCTCGGCATGAGCGGCCAGATCCTCGTGCAGCCGCCCGGTGCGCCCGACGAGCGCCACCTGCGGGTGCGCCTCGCCCTCGACGGCGCCGACGAGGGACGCGAGATGCGCTTCGTCGACCAGCGGATGTTCGGCGGGCTCTCGCTGTCCGAGGGCGGCGCCGACCTGCCGCCGGAGATCGCGCACATCGCCCGCGACCCGCTCGACCCGGAGTTCGACGACGACCTGTTCGTCCGCACCGTCCGCAAGCGAACCTCGGGCGTCAAGCGTCAGCTGCTCAACCAGAACCTGATCTCCGGGGTCGGCAACATCTACGCCGACGAGGCGCTCTGGCGCGCCCGGATCCACGGTGAGCGGGCCGGCGACCGGCTCCCCGCCGCCCAGGTGCGCGAGCTGCTCGGCCACGCCCGCGACGTGATGACGGCGGCGCTGGGGGAGGGCGGCACGTCGTTCGACGCGCTCTACGTCAACGTCAACGGCGAGTCCGGCTACTTCGACCGCTCGCTGCACGCCTACGGCCGCGAGGGCCAGCCCTGCGACCGCTGCGGCGCGGCGATGCGGCGGGTCGCGTTCATGAACCGCTCGTCGTTCTTCTGCCCGGTCTGCCAGCCGGTGCCGCGGCGCCGCCGCACCCCGGCGCAGGCTTTGCCCGTCCCGGATTGACCCGCGGCGCCGCGGGTGGGACGCTTGAAGACGGCCCGGTCCCCGCGGGCCACGCCCCCTCGACCCGGAAGGCTCTTCCATGGCCAAGGCGCTGATCGGATACATGAACAGCGACCTGCGGACCCCGCACCACCTCGTAGCCGAGAACGCTCGGCTGCGTGCGCGCGTGGGCGAGCTCGAGGCGCTGGTCCTGCGCCTCAGCGAGGAGAACGACAGGCTGACCTCCGCGCAGGCTGCCGCCCTCCTCGACGAGGCTGCCTCTCTCCAGGAGATGCAGCCCGCCTGATCGTTGCCCGACGCGGTCGCGCCGAGCGCGGCCGGTCGGTTCCGGTGCGCCCCCATGGTGGGCGTGACGCCGGGCCCGGCGGCTCGTTGTCGCTGCATGGCCGTCCTCCGCACCCTCGCCGTCGCCGTCCTCGTGGTCGTGGGCCTCGCCGCGCCCGCCCACGCCGAGCGTGAGGACGGGCTGCTCAGCAGCGGCAACGTCGTCCACATCGGCGCCAACCCCACCCAGACCGGGATCTCCGGCTGCTTCCTGCGGACGGCGCCCTACTTCGTGACCAGCGGGCTCGACTCGATCCGCGTCTGGGACATCGAGGACGGCGTCCACCCGACGATGGTCGGCGTCCTGCCGAGCGGCCAGTTCGAGAACGAGGCGATGAACTGCGGCGAGCGCCGCACCGCCGACGGCGTGAAGCGGTTCGCGCTCATCGGCGTCGACCTGGTGCAGTCCTCGCCCGACGACATCCAGCACACCAACGTCGGCGGCGGGGAGCTGGTCGTGGTCGACGTCACCGACCCGACCGCGCCCCGAGTCCTCTCGCGGGCCACCGCGACCACCTCGACCCACACCGTCGCGTGCGTCGACGAGCGCAACTGCCGCTACGTCTACTCCGCCGGCGGTGACGGACACTTCTCGATCCTCGACCTCCGCGACCTCGAGCACCCGCGCGAGGTCGACGCCGACCGCTCGGAGCGCGGCGTGCAGCCGTTCCGCTCGCCGACGGCCGGCCACAAGTGGAACTTCGACGACGCCGGCATCGGCACCCACACCGGGTGGGGCGGCGCCTCGATGTGGGACACCTCGAAGCCGGCGAAGCCGCGGCTGATCACCACGACCGGCAAGGCCGGGCGGGGGACCGACCCGAAGCACGAGGGATGGAACGACTTCATCCTGCACAACTCCTACCGCCCGAACGCCGACGCGTTCCGCCCGGGCCGCCCGCCGTCGTACCGCAACGGCAACGTGCTGCTGGTGACCGAGGAGGACTACGAGCAGACCGACTGCGCGCTGGCCGGCTCCTTCCAGACCTGGTGGGTCAAGCGCCTCGACGGCACGAAGTCCGCGATCGTGCCGCTGGACAAGGTCGAGCTCGCGGACCTCGGGACGTTCCCGCTGCCGCAGGGCGGCTTCTGCTCGGCGCACTGGTTCGACGAGCGCGACGGCATCGTGGCCGTGGGCTACTACGGCGGCGGCACCCAGCTCGTCGACACGCGCAACCCGCGCCGCCTCGAGAGCTACGGGTACGCCCTGTGGCCGGGCTCGGAGGTCTGGGACGCGATGTGGCTGCCGGTCTACAACGACGCCGGCCGGCGTACCGAGGAGAAGAGCAACGTCTTCTACTCGATCGACCTGGTCCGCGGCCTCGACGTGTACGCCGTCGACGTGCCCGGCGACGGGACAGGCGCGCTCCCGTCGCCGTCCGTCGTGCCCCAGCGCTCGACGCTCGACCGGGCGGCCGACAGCGCCGTGCCCGCCGGCCTGCTGGGCGTCGCGCTCGCGGTCGCCGTCGGCCTGCGGCGCCGGGTGAATCGGGTGCCGGAGCGCCGCCCCGGGGGATAGCCCGCGACCTCGACGTTCGGTCACCAACCGCAGGTGGGACCGCTCCCATTCCGCGGTTGGTGACCAAACCACGGGCGTCGTCGACCCCGGGTCCGGCGCCCGCCCCGACGCGGCGATGCCGCGGATGCCACACACGGGGGGTCGGCCCGGGTATCGTGAGGCTCGCTGAGCTTCCCCTCAAGGCCTGCTGCGATGATGCTGCCTTCGTCCTCAGACGCGACATGAGTCAGACGAGACCGCCGACCGACGAGCTGGGAGCCGCACGTTGTACCTGAAGAGCCTGACCCTCAAGGGGTTCAAGTCCTTCGCCTCCTCGACCACGCTCCAGCTCGAGCCGGGCATCACCTGCATCGTGGGTCCCAACGGCTCCGGCAAGTCGAACGTCGTCGACGCGCTCGCCTGGGTCATGGGCGAGGCCAGCGCGAAGTCGCTGCGCGGCGGCAAGATGGACGACGTCATCTTCGCCGGCACCTCCGGCCGCCCGCCGCTGGGCCGCGCCGAGGTGCTCCTGACCATCGACAACGCCGACGGCGCGCTGCCGATCGAGTACGCCGAGGTCACGATCAGCCGCACGATGTTCCGCACCGGCGGCTCGGAGTACGCCATCAACGGCAACCCGTGCCGGCTGCTCGACGTGCAGGAGCTGCTGAGCGACTCCGGCATCGGTCGCGAGATGCACGTGATCGTCGGGCAGGGCCAGCTCGACACGATCCTGCACGCGACCCCGGAGGACCGCCGCGGCTTCATCGAGGAGGCCGCCGGCGTCCTCAAGCACCGCAAGCGCAAGGAGAAGGCGCTCCGCAAGCTCGACTCGACCGAGGGCAACCTGACCCGTCTCAACGACCTGCTGAGCGAGATCCGCCGCCAGCTCAAGCCGCTCGGCCGGCAGGCGGAGGTCGCGCGCCGGGCGCAGACGGTGCAGGCCGACGCCCGCGACGCGCGCGCCCGGCTGATGGCCGACGACCTGGTCACCGCCCGCACCTCGCTGCAGCAGGAGATGGCCGACGAGTCGATCCTGGTCGCGCGCCGCGAGCAGGTCGAGGCGCAGATGGCGCAGGCGCGCGAGGCCGAGGGGCGGCTCGAGGCCGCGCTCCGCGAGGACCTCCCGGCGCTGGCGCAGGCGCAGGAGACGTGGTTCCAGCTGTCCGGGCTGCGCGAGCGGCTCCGCGGCACCCAGTCGCTCGCCGCCGAGCGCGTCCGCAACGCCGCCACCACCACCGAAGCGGAGGAGCGCACCGGCCGCGACCCTGAGGCCCTGGAGGCCGAGGCCGCGCAGGTCCGCGAGCAGGAGCAGCGCATCGGCGCCGAGGTCGACCGCCACCGCACCGCGCTGGAGGAGGCGGTCGCCGCCCGACGTACGGCGGAGGACGCCGCTGCCGAGGAGGACCGCAAGGTCGCCAGCCTCCAGCGCGCCGCCGCCGACCGCCGCGAGGGCCTGGCCCGGCTGACCGGCCAGGTCAACGCGATGAAGTCCCGCGCCGCCGCCGCCGACGAGGAGGTCGGCCGCCTCACGCTCGCCCGCGAGGAGGCGAGCGCCCGCGCCGACCGCGCGCAGCGCGACTTCACCGCCCTGGAGACCAAGGTCGCCGGGCTGGACGCCGGCGAGGAGGGCCTCGACGCGGAGCACGAGGCCGCATCGGCCGCCCTCGACGACATCGAGGAGCGGCTGGCCAAGGCCCGCGACGAGGCGCTCCAGTCCGACCGCGACCGCACCGCGCTCGCGGCCCGCAAGGACGCCCTGGAGATGGGCCTCAACCGCAAGGACGGCGCCGGCGCGCTGCTGGCCGCCTCCGACGAGGTGTCCGGCCTGCTCGGCTCGGTCGCCGCGCTGCTCACCGTGCGCTCCGGCTTCGAGGCCGCGATCGCGCAGGCGCTCGGCGCCGCCGCCGACGCGGTCGCCGTGGCCGACGCCGACGCGGCGCTCCGCGCGATCGGCCACCTCAAGGGCGACGACCTCGGCCGCGCCGGGCTGCTTCTCGGAGGCGCAGCGCTCGGCGGTGGGCCCGCGACGCGGGACTGGCCGTCGCTCCCCGGCGGCGCGACGTACGCCGCCGACGTGGTCGAGTGCCCCGCGGAGCTCCGCCCCGCGCTCACCCGCCTGCTCGACCGGATCGCGGTCGTCGACGACCTCGACGCCGCCCGCGCGCTGGTCCGCGACCTGCCCGAGGTCACCGCGGTGACCCGCGAGGGCGACGTCCTCGGTGCGCACTTCGCCTCCGGCGGCTCGTCCAGCCAGCCCAGCCTGATCGAGGTCCAGGCCGCGGTCGACGAGGCCGCCGAGCAGCTCGCCGAGGCGATCGCCTCCTCCGAGCGCCTCGGCTTCGAGATGTCCCGCCTGGAGGCCGAGCGCCTCGAGGCGCAGAAGCGCGTCGACGTCGCGCTGGCCAAGCTGCACGAGTCCGACGCCACGCTCGCGGCGGTCGCCGAGGAGCTCGGCCAGTACGGCTCCCAGGCCCGCGCCGCGCGCGGCGAGGCGGAGCGCCTCGCCCAGGCGATCGCGAAGGCCGAGGAGGCGCGCGCCCAGGCCGTCGCCGGCCTCGCCGACATGGAGGCCCGGGTCGCCCAGGCCGAGGAGGCTCCCGAGGAGGAGCCCGACACCAGCGTGCGCGAGCGCCTGGTCGAGGAGGCCCGCGCGGCCCGCCAGGGCGAGATGGACGCCCGCCTCGCGCTGCGGACGTCGGAGGAGCGCGCGCGGGCGCTGCACGGCCGCGCCGACGCACTGGTGCGCGCCGCCAACGCCGAGCGCGAGGCCCGCGCCAAGGCCGCCGAGCGCCGCGAGCGGATGCGCCGCGAGGGCCGAGCGGCGGAGGCGGTCGGCCAGGCGGTCGGCTACGTCCTGGGCCGGCTCGAGGTCTCGATCGACCGCGCCGCGCAGGTCCGGGCCGCGGTCGAGCAGTCCCGGTCGGGCCGCGAGCAGGAGCTGCGCGACGTCCGCGCGGCGATGCGCGAGCTCGGCAAGGAGCACGACGAGCTGGTCAACTCCGTCCACCGCGACGAGATGGCCCGCACCCAGCAGAAGATGCGCATCGAGCAGCTGGAGGAGAAGGCGCTCGAGGAGCTCGGCATCGACCCCGAGGCCCTGATGGCCGAGTACGGCCCGGACCAGATGGTCCCGTTCACCGGCGAGGTGCCGGAGGGCGAGGAGGAGCCGGAGCCCACGCCGTTCGTCCGCGAGGAGCAGCAGAAGCGGCTGCGCACCGCCGAGCGCGCGCTGCGCGAGCTCGGCCGGGTCAACCCGCTGGCACTGGAGGAGTTCTCCGCGATGGAGGAGCGCCACCAGTTCCTCTCCGAGCAGCTCGAGGACCTGCGCAAGACCCGCAAGGACCTCCTCGACATCGTGCGCGAGGTCGACCAGCGCGTCGAGCAGGTCTTCACCGAGGCGTACGCCGACGTCGAGCGGGCCTTCGACCAGACCTTCGCGCGGCTGTTCCCGGGGGGTGAGGGCCGGCTGGTGCTCACCAACCCCGACGACATGCTCACCACCGGCGTCGAGGTCGAGGCCCGCCCGCCGGGCAAGAAGGTCAAGCGCCTCTCGCTGCTCTCCGGCGGTGAGCGCTCGCTGGTCGCCGTGGCGTTCCTGGTCGCGCTGTTCAAGGCCCGCCCCTCGCCGTTCTACATCCTCGACGAGGTCGAGGCGGCGCTCGACGACACCAACCTCGGCCGCCTGCTGGAGATCTACGAGGAGCTCCGCGAGAACTCCCAGCTGCTGGTGATCACCCACCAGAAGCGGACCATGGAGGTCGGCGACGCGCTCTACGGCGTCACCATGCGCGGCGACGGCGTCTCCGCGGTGATCAGCCAGCGGCTGCGCGAGGCCGAGCCGGCGTGAGCGCGGAGCGGCCCACCCGGGACCAGTACGTCTACTGGGAGCGGGTCACCACCCGTTGGGCGGACATCGACGTCTACGGCCACATGAACAACGCCCGCTACTTCGAGCTCATCGACACCGTGGTGAACAACCAGCTGGCGGTGGCGACCGGCACCGACATCCGCGCGCTCGACGCGATCGGGGTCGTGGCCGAGGTCGGCTGCCGCTACTTCGCCGAGATCGGCTACCCCGAGCCGGTCGACGTCGGCGTGGTCGCCGACAAGGTCGGCAGCTCCTCGGTGGTCTACCGGGTCGGGCTGTTCCAGGGCGATGGCGACCAGGCGGCGGCCGAGGGCCGTTTCGTGCACGTCTACGTCGACAACACCGACCCCGCCCGGCCGGTCACGCCGATGCCCGACGTGATCCGCGACGCAGTCACCCCGCTCCTGCGCGTCTGAGACGGCCGCTCACCGGGTATGTGACACGGTGAGGGAAGACATCGACTCGGGAGGCTCCACGTGCTGTTCGTCGTCATCTCCATGCTCGCGATCCTGGCGGTCGCCGGCCTGGTGGTCCTGTACGTCGCCTACCCGCACCGCGGCGAGGAGGTGCCGGCCGCGCCCTGGCTCGGCGAGGCGATGAGCAAGGCGGTCGACGCGGCCCCGCTGTTCGAGCCCGAGTACGAGGACTCCGACTCCCGGCGCTGAACCCCCTCTGATTGGATTCAGTCCATGGAGTGGCTCTACCTGATCATCAGCATCGCGGCTCTCGCGGTGCTGACCCTCGCCGGCTTCGTCGTCGCGCGCCGCCCGGGTCGCCGGGGGACCGGCGCCGACGTGATCGCGCCCCCGCCGCCGGTCGACGTGCTCGAGGCGCCGCCGGAGACCTCGGCGCCGGTCGAGGCCCCGGTCGAGGACTCCGCTGCTCCGGTCCTCGAGGAGCCGCTCCTCGAGAAGCCGGCCCTCGAGAAGCCGGAAGGCACCGCCTCCCGCCTGGTCCGGCTGCGCCAGCGGCTGGCCGGCTCGCAGGGCGGGCTCGGCCGCGGCCTGCTCGCGCTGCTCTCGCGCGACCGCCTCGACGAGGACACCTGGGAGTCCATCGAGGACACCCTGCTCACCGCCGACATCGGCGTCGCGCCGACCCAGCAGCTCGTCGAGAACCTGCGCACCCGCCTGCGCGTCGAGGGCGGCCCGACCGACGTCCGCGGCGTGCTCCGCGAGGAGCTGCTCGCCCTCGTCGACCCCGACATGGACCGCCGCCTCCAGGTGAGCGGCGCCGACGGCAAGCCGGGCGTCGTCCTCGTCGTCGGCGTGAACGGCTCCGGCAAGACCACCACCGTCGGCAAGATCTCCCGCATCCTCGTGGCCGAGGACCGCTCGGTCGTCCTCGGCGCCGCGGACACCTTCCGCGCCGCCGCCGTCGAGCAGCTCGCCACGTGGGGGGAGCGCGTCGGCGTCGACGTCGTGCGCGGCCCCGAGGGCACCGACCCCGCCAGCGTCGCCTTCGAGGCGGTCAAGGAGGGCGTCGACACGGGCGCCGACACCGTCATCGTCGACACCGCGGGCCGCCTCCAGAACAAGACCGGCCTCATGGACGAGCTCGGCAAGGTCAAGCGCGTCATCGAGAAACAGGCGCCCGTGACCGAGGTGCTGCTCGTGCTCGACGCCACCACGGGGCAGAACGGCCTCATCCAGGCGCGCGTGTTCAGCGAGGTCGTCGACGTCACCGGCATCGTGCTCACCAAGCTCGACGGCTCCGCCAAGGGCGGCATCGTCGTCCAGGTGCAGCGCGAGCTCGGCGTCCCCGTGAAGCTCGTCGGCCTCGGCGAGGGCGCCGACGACCTGGCGCCGTTCGACGCGGGTGCCTTCGTCGACGCGCTGCTCGGCTGAGCCGTGCGCTTGGCCGTAACACCGAAGTAACACGGCGGCCGGACTCGTTTCCTGACCGCAACACGGCGACGCGTGCGTCGAAACCTCCGCCGACGAGGGTCATGGTCAATGAGACGGCACCCGGCCCTCGACAGCGAAGTCCGCGCCGGCCCGTCCTCCGCATTGTGATCCTGGAGGTTCTGTGGACGGCTACTACGCCTTCATGCTGATTGCGACGGCGTTGGTCCTGATGATGACCGTGCCCGCGCTCGCGCTGTTCTACGGCGGCATGTCCCGATCGAAGTCCGTGCTCAACATGATGATGATGTCGTACATCGCCGCGGCGATCGTCGGCATCCTGTACGTCGCGGTCGGCTGGTCGATGGGCTTCGGCGGCGACGGCACGTTCTTCGCGAACCCGTTCGAGCTGTTCTGGCTCGACGGCGTCAGCACCGGTGACTACATCTTCGTGATGTTCCAGATGACCTTCGCGATCATCACCGTCGCGCTGATCAGCGGCGCGCTCGAGGGCCGGATGAAGTTCGCGGCCTGGGTCGCGTTCGTGCCGGTGTGGGCGCTCATCGTGTACTTCCCGATGGCCCACATGGTCTTCAGTTGCACCGACGACTCGCTCATCTGCGGCCGCATCGGCGCCCAGGACTACGCGGGCGGTACCGCGGTCCACATCAACGCCGGTGTCGCGGCCCTCGTCCTGGTCCTGCTGCTCGGCAAGCGGCTCGGCTGGCCCAAGGACAAGATGCGCCCGCACAACCTGACGCTCACCATGCTGGGCGCGGGTCTGCTGTGGCTCGGCTGGTACGGCTTCAACGTCGGCTCGATCGTCTTCGGCGACGACCCGGAGACCCAGTTCCCGCTGGAGACCGGCCGCACCTTCGCCAACACCACGCTGGCGACCATGGCGGCGATCCTCGGCTGGCTGATCATCGAGCGCCTCGTGCACAAGAAGGCCACCTCGCTGGGCGCGGCCTCCGGCATCGTCGCGGGCCTGGTCGCGATCACCCCGGCCGCCGGGGCGGTCGACATCCAGGGCGCGGTCGCGATCGGCGCCATCGCCGGTGCGGTCTGCGCCTGGGCGGTCGGCCTGAAGTTCAAGCTCGGCTACGACGACTCGCTCGACGTCGTGGGCGTCCACCTGGTCGGCGGCATCATCGGGACCGTGCTGATCGGTCTCTTCTCCACCTCCGAGGGTGCCGGCGGCGTCGACGGCCTGTTCTACGGCGGTGGCCTCGGGTCGCTGGGCGACCAGACGCTCGGCGTGCTCGTCGCGGTCGTCTACGTCGGCATCCTGACGACGATCATCGGCCTCGTGCTCAAGTACACGATCGGCCTGCGGATCGACGAGGACGCCGAGGTCGAGGGCATCGATCTCGCGGCCCACGGCGAGACGGCGTACGACCTGCACACCAGCAGCCTCGGCGGCGGTGGCAAGTCCGGCGTCCTGGCAGCCACCACCGCCCCTGCTTCGGAAGGAGCCAACGCATGAAGCTCGTGACTGCGGTGATCAAGCCGCACAAGTGGGAGGACGTCCGCGAGGCGCTGGAGACCTTCGGCGTGACCGGTATGACCGTCAGCGAGGTCAGCGGCTACGGCCGGCAGAAGGGCCACACCGAGGTCTACCGCGGCGCCGAGTACGACATCGCCCTGGTGCCGAAGATCCGGATCGAGATCGTGGTCGGCGACGACGACGCGGACGACGTCGTCGGGATCGTCGTGAAGACCGCGCAGACCGGTCGGATCGGCGACGGCAAGGTGTGGGTGAGCCCGGTCGACACCGTCGTCCGGGTCCGCACCGGCGACAAGGACGAAGCCGCGCTCTGACCCGCTCGTGGCCCGGCCTCCTCACGCAGGGGGCCGGGCCACGGCATGATGGGAGCCCCATGAAGCTCGTGACCGCGGTGATCAAGCCGCACCGCTGGGAGGAGACCCGGGCCGCCCTCGAGGCCGCCGGGATCTCCGGCATGACCGTCAGCGAGGTCAACGGCTACGGCCGGCAGAAGGGCCACAAGGAGGTCTACCGGGGTGCCGAGTACGACGTCACCCTGGTCCCGAAGCTGCGCCTGGAGATCGTCGTCGCCGACGAGGACGCCACCGCGGTGGTCGACGCCATCGTGCGCGCGGCCGGCGCCGGCCAGATCGGCGACGGCAAGGTCTGGGTGACCCCCGTGGACTCGGTCGTCCGGGTCCGCACCGGCGAACGCGACGAGGGAGCACTCTGATCAGCCCTGATCGGTCCGGGCGGACCGCCGCCGCCGACGCGCTCTGTGGGCGCGCCTACGAGGAGAGCGGCGGCCCGGAGTCCGGAGCCGCGCTGGTCGCGGTCGGCGGCTTCGGCCGGGGGGAGCTGGCGCCGTACTCCGACCTCGACGTCGTGCTCGTCTCCGACGAGGGCGTCGACGTCCAGGCGGTGGCGGAGAAGGTCTGGTACCCGCTCTGGGACTCCGGCGCGAAGCTCGACCACTCCGTCCGCACCATGCCGGAGATGGTCGCCGCCGCGGACGCCGACCTGAAGGTCACGCTCGGCCTGCTCGACGTCCGGCACCTCGCCGGGGACCCGGGCCTCACGCTGCGGCTGCGCACCGAGATGCTCGCGCACTGGCGGCGGGGGAGCCGGGAGCGGCTGCCGGCGCTGCGCGAGCTGGTGCGGGCCCGGCACGAGCTGGTGGGCGAGCTCGCCCACCTCTCCGTGCCGGACGTGAAGGAGGCCGAGGGCGGGCTGCGCGACGCGACGGTGCTCAAGGCGCTCGTCGCCACCTGGCTGGTCGACGTGCCCCACGTCGAGCTCGAGCGCGGCCGGCTCGCGCTGCTCGACGTCCGTGACGTGGTCCAGGAGGTCGCGGGGCGGGGCACCGACCGGATCGCGCCCGAGATGTGGAGCGACGTCGCCCACGGGCTCGGCCTCGAGGACGCCCGCGAGGCGCAGGTCCACGTGCGCGAGCTGGGCCGCCGGATCGCGCACCTCTCGCACCTGACCTGGCGGCGCGTCGACGCCGCGCTCGCCGAGCCGGCCCGGATCCGCGGCCCGCGCCGGCCGCGGCTCGACCCGGTCGCGCGGGGCATCGCGATCTCGGCGCGCGAGGTCGTGCTCGACGCCCGCGCCCGTCCCACCGAGGACCCGCTGCTGCTGCTCCGTGCCGCGGCCGAGGCGGCCGAGCGGGACGTCGTCCTCGCGCCCGCCACCGCCGCCCGCCTGGCCCGCGACGTCCCACCGCTCCCGACCCCGTGGCCGGCCGAGGCCCGCCAGCTGCTGGTGCGGCTGCTCGCCTCCGGTCGCGGCCTCCTCGGCGTCTGGGAGACACTGGAGGAGACCGGTGCCCTGCACGGCATCCTCCCCGAGTGGGAGCGGATCCGGTTGCTGCCGCACGCGTCGGCCATCCACCGCTTCACCGTCGACCGGCACGTCGTCGAGACCTGCGTCGAGGCGTCCGCGCTGATCCGGAACGTCGCCCGCCCCGACGTGCTCATGGTCGCTGCGCTCCTGCACGACATCGGCAAGGGCAGCCTGACCGAGCACAGCGTCGCGGGGGAGCCGATCGCCCGCGAGATCGCCGAGCGGCTGGGCTTCGCGCCCGACGCCGTCGACCTGGTCGCCCGGCTGGTGCGGTGGCACCTGCTGCTCGCCGAGACCGCGACCACGCGCGACCCCGACGACCCCGCCACCGTCGACCTGGTCGCCACCCGCCTCGGCTCCGTCGAGGCGCTCGACCTGCTGCTCGCGCTCACCGAGGCCGACGCCCGCGCCACCGCGCCCAAGGCCTGGTCCTCCTGGCGCGCCGGGCTCGTGCGCGACCTGGCCCGCCGCGCCCGGGCGACGCTCGGCTCCGGCGCCTCGCTCCCGCCGATCGTCACCGACGACGTCGCGATCCCCAAGGCCACCCGCCAGGGCGCCGCGTCGATCACCGTCGACCCGGCGGGCGACGGGACCCGGGTCACGGTCGTCGCCCCCGACCGGGTCGGCCTGCTCGCCGACATCGCCGCGACCTTCGGCCTCGCGCGGATCCCGGTCCGGGCGGCGCGCGCCTGGGCCCAGGACCAGTACTCCGTCTCGGTCTGGGAGGTGGGGGAGACCGGCCTCGACGCCGCCGTCCTGCGCCAGCGGTACGACGCCGTCGTGGACGGCCGCGTCGACGCGGCCCGGCGGCTGCGACCGGGCGACCGGGGCGCCGCGCTCGACCCGGCGGTCGTCGTCCGGCCCGAGGCGTCGGAGCAGGCGACCGTGCTGGAGGTGCGGACCGCCGACCGGCCCGGCGTGGTCTACCTCGTGTGCTCGGCGCTGGCCGCGCTCGACGTGGCGGTGCGCTCGGCGCACGTCGACACGCTCGGTCCGCAGGCGGTCGACGTGTTCTACCTCCAGGAGGCCTCGGCCGGCGTGCTCTCCGACCAGCGGGCGGCCGAGGCGGCCCACGCGGTGCGGGCCGCACTTTCGGGTCCGGCGACACCCCCCGGCTAGGCTGGGGCGTCACCCGAACCACACCCGAGGGACTCCTTTGTTCGCCACACTCTCCGACCGGCTCGCCGACACCTTCAAGAACCTCCGGGGCAAGGGTCGGCTCTCCGAGGCCGACATCGACGCCACCGCGCGCGAGATCCGGATCGCGCTGCTCGAGGCCGACGTCGCGCTGCCCGTGGTCAAGGAGTTCGTGGCCGCGGTCAAGGAGCGGGCGCGCGGCGAGGAGGTCAGCCAGGCGCTGAACCCCGCCCAGCAGGTCGTCAAGATCGTCAACGAGGAGCTCGTCAACATCCTCGGCGGCGAGACCCGCCGCCTGCGGTACGCCAAGACCGGACCGACCGTCATCATGCTCGCCGGCCTCCAGGGCACCGGCAAGACGACGCTGGCCGCCAAGCTGGCGCTGTGGCTCAAGGACCAGGGCCGCAGCCCGATGCTCGTCGCCGCCGACCTGCAGCGCCCCAACGCGGTCAACCAGCTCCAGGTGAACGGCGAGCGCGTCGGCGTCCCGGTCTTCGCCCCCGAGCCGGGCAACGGCGTCGGCGACCCCGTCTCGGTCGCGCGGGCGTCGATCGAGGAGGCCAAGCGGACGCTCCACGACACCGTCATCGTCGACACCGCGGGCCGCCTCGGCGTCGACGCCGAGATGATGAAGCAGGCCGCGGACATCCGCGACGCCGTGCAGCCCGACGAGGTGCTGTTCGTCGTCGACGCGATGATCGGCCAGGACGCGGTCACGACCGCGCAGGCGTTCCTCGACGGCGTCGGGTACGACGGCGTCGTCCTCACCAAGCTCGACGGCGACGCCCGCGGTGGCGCCGCGCTGTCGATCGCCTCGATCACCGGCAAGCCGGTGATGTTCGCCTCGAACGGCGAGAAGCTCACCGACTTCGACCTCTTCCACCCCGACCGGATGGCCTCGCGCATCCTCGACATGGGCGACGTGATGACGCTCATCGAGCAGGCCGAGAAGGCGTTCGACGCCGAGGAGGCCGCGAAGGCCGCCGCGAAGCTGACCGGGCAGGGCGGCGAGTTCACGCTCGACGACTTCCTCCAGCAGATGCAGCAGGTCCGCAAGCTCGGCTCGATGTCGAAGATCATGGGGATGCTGCCCGGGATGGGGCAGTTCCGCGACCAGCTCGAGAACTTCGACGACCGCGAGATCGACCGGATCCAGGCGATCATCCAGTCGATGACGCCGGCCGAGCGGGCCAACCCGAAGATGATCGACGGCTCGCGCCGCGCCCGCATCGCCCGGGGCTCGGGCCGCCAGGTCTCCGACGTCAACCAGCTCGTCGACCGGTTCTTCGAGGCCCGGAAGATGATGATGTCGCTCGCCAAGGGCGGCGGGATCCCGGGCATGCCCGGCATGCCGGGGATGGGCGGCAAGCGCGGCAAGGCCAAGGCCCAGCCGAAGAAGGGCAAGGGCGCGAAGCGCTCCGGCAACCCGGCTAAGGCGGCCCAGCAGGCGGCGGCCCAGAAGGAGAAGGTCGCCGGGGCGGCCGCGAACCCGTTCGGCAACCCGGGCGCCGACGAGCCGGTGGACTACGAGCAGGCTGCCGCCGCGCTCAACCTGCCGAAGGACTTCTCGAAGTACCTCAAGTGACCCAGGTCCTCGTCGTCGACGGCGCCAACGTCGTCGGCAGCCGCCCGGACGGCTGGTGGAAGGACCGCGCGGGTGCGGCGCGGCGGCTCCACGAGTCGCTGCTGGTCGCCGACCTGCCCTACGACGTCGTGCTGGTGCTCGAGGGCGCCGCGAAGGGCGGGGTGAAGGCGGGCCGCGACGGCCACGTCCGCACCGTCCACGCGGCGAGGGACGGCGACGCGACGATCGTCGAGCAGGCCCGGGCCGCCACGGAGTTGGGCGGGCGCGTGGTGGTCGTGACCGCCGACCGGATGCTCCAGGCCCGGGTCGGCGGCGTCGGCGCCCAGGCGCTGAGCCCGGGCTGGCTGCTCGACCAGCTCTAGGAGACTGCTGAACAAGGGGCGT